>NZ_AP022853.1:3537500-3826324 GCF_011764585.1 Sulfurimicrobium lacus | reverse complement strand
CAGACTGGGTGATTAATTATGGTTGACAGATGTTTAGCAAAAGTAGTCTAATTGTCGGTTCACAGTCTCTGTTAAAGCAAGAGGAAGAATCATGAAACGTACTTTTCAGCCATCCGTTGTCAAACGCAAACGCACCCATGGCTTTCGTGCCAGAATGAAAACGGCAGCTGGTCGAGCCATTATCAATGCTCGCCGCGCAAGTGGTAGGGCACGTCTGGCTGTCTGATCAAGGTCTTAACTGCAGTGAACGGCTTTGGATTTTCCAAGCCAAAGCATTTAGTAAAAACGGATGATATTTCATCCGTTTTTAGTTTCAATTGTCGCTTCTCCAGCGAGCACTTCCAACTTATCGCCAAACCCGGAAATCAGGATTTTGCACGTCTGGCAGTAATTGTCAGTAAAAAAACGGCGCGTCTGGCGACGTCGCGCAATTACATAAAGCGCATAGCGCGGGAAGTCTTCCGTTTACAGCAATACGAGTTGAGTGGTCTGGATATTGTCGTGAGAGTACGAAAAAGTTTCACACAGGCCGATTATGCTGGGATTGAACAGGAGCTGCGGTTGCAATTTTCGCGTCTGAGGCAGAAATTTCCCGTCCCTCTATCTGGGGGCGAGCCATGACTAGAATTTTGCTGATGGCGATCAAGGCGTATCAATATTTAATCAGCCCTATGCTTGGACCTTCTTGCCGTTTTACGCCGACCTGCTCAGAATATGCGTCCCAAGCAGTCAAAAAATACGGCGCCACCAAGGGCCTGTGGCTGAGTATCAAACGCGTTGGCCGCTGCCACCCTTGGCATGATGGCGGCTATGATCCCTTACCTTAGGTAAACCATGGATACCCAAAGACTTATATTGTTTGTCGTGTTTTCTTTTTCGATCATGATGTTGTGGGATTCATGGCAAAAGGAGCAGCACCCCATTCCAGCACAAACCGTGCAAACCGCAACGTCCCAGGTGGCTTCTACGACCCCGGTCCCAACTACAGCCCTGAGTGCGACACCACCCGCTACCGCTCCTGATTTACTGCCGCAGATGGATCAGGGAGAAAAGCTGCGAGTAAGTACCGATACCCTGAACGTGGTAATCGATACAGCAGGCGGCGACATACGCCACCTGGAATTGTTGAAGCATCACGATGCGGTGGACAAGAACAAGAACTTCATCCTTTTTGCTGATCAAAAACCCCATATTTACGTGGCTCAATCAGGCCTTCTAGGCAACGGTCTGCCAAGTCACAAAACCCGGTATACCGCTCAAGCGAGCGATTACAGACTGGCAGACGGGGCTCAGGATATCCGCGTCACGCTGACTGCTCCCGAGGTTGCAGGCGTCAAAGTGGATAAGATTTTCACCTTCCACCGGGATAGTTACGTAATCGATGTGGAATATAAAATTCATAACGGCGGTACTGCAGCCATAGCACCTAACGCTTATTACCAGTTGGTGCGGGACGAATCAACACCGGACGGGGACCCACGGTTCGTCAAAACCTACACCGGACCAGCTGTTTATACCGACAAGGGAAAATTCCAGAAAGTGAGTTTCTCCGATATCGAAAAAGACAAGGCCAGTTTCGAAAAGCAAAGCAAGGATGGCTGGGTCGCAATGCTGCAGCACTACTTCTTTAGTGCCTGGCTGCCGAAGGATGGTGTGGCGCGCGAATTCTATACCAAGAAGTTAGCTGACAAACTTTTTGCCGCGGGGGTAATTCTGCCAGTTGGTACCATTGCTCCAGGTGCAGAAGGGGTTCTTTCCGTCCCCCTATACGCAGGTCCACAGGAACAGGAAAAACTCAGCAAGCTTGCTCCCGGTCTGGATCTGACGGTGGACTATGGTTGGCTCACCGTCATAGCAGCTCCTCTGTTCTGGGTCCTGTCCATGATTCATAAAGGAGTCGACAACTGGGGGGTTGCCATCATCCTGCTAACGGTGCTGATCAAATTGGCGTTTTATCCCCTTTCAGCAAAAAGCTACCGCTCCATGGCGCACATGCGCGTGCTGGGACCAAAACTGCAAAAACTCAAGGAACAGTATGGGGATGATCGTCAGCGCCTGCATCAGGCCATGATGGATCTGTACAAGACCGAGAAGGTCAACCCATTAGGCGGCTGTCTGCCCGTTCTGGTACAGATCCCCGTCTTCATTTCACTGTACTGGGTTCTGTTGGCCAGCGTGGAAATGCGTCATGCGCCTTTCGCGCTTTGGATTCAGGATCTTTCGGCCGCAGATCCATATTACGTCTTGCCCATCATCATGGGCATTACCATGCTTATTCAGACCAAGCTTAACCCGACGCCGCCGGACCCTATTCAGGCCAAGGTCATGATGGTGATGCCGTTTGCTTTCAGTATTTTCTTTTTCTTCTTCCCTGCCGGTCTGGTGCTTTACTGGGTTGTGAACAACACGCTCTCCATCGCCCAGCAGTGGCAGATCACGCGCAATGCTGAGCAGGAACAGGCTGCCAAGGGGCATGGCAAACGCTGATACGATCGCCGCTGTCGCTACCGCCCCCGGGCGGGGCGGCATTGGTGTGGTGCGGGTGTCTGGGGCTGGCCTGAATGCATTCGTCCAAGCTCTTTTAGGTAAAACTTTGAGGGCGCGGTTTGCGACCTTAAGCGATTTCCAAGACGGTGACGGTTCGATCATAGATCAGGGCATCGCGCTGTTTTTCCCCGCGCCGCATTCCTTTACCGGTGAAGACGTGCTTGAATTGCAGGGCCATGGTGGAAACGCCGTGATGCAGCGCCTGCTCAAGCGGTGTCTGAATCTCGGCGCACGCCTGGCCGAGCCCGGTGAGTTCACAAAGCGCGCCTTTCTTAACGACAAGCTCGATCTGGCGCAGGCCGAGAGCGTCGCAGACCTGATAGACGCAAGTAGTGAAGAGGCGGCTAAAAGCGCCTTGCGCTCGCTGCAGGGTGAATTTTCCCGCGCCATACATGAAATCGTGGCGCGCCTGATCGACCTCCGGATGTTGGTGGAAGCCTGCATCGACTTTCCCGACGAAGACATCGATTTTCTTGAGGCAGCAGATGCTCTGGGCAAACTTGCGCATATCAAACAGCTGCAACAGAGGCTGTTTGTCAGCGCTAAGCAGGGCAGCCTGCTGCGCGAGGGGGTTCACGTGGTGCTGGTCGGGCAGCCAAATGTCGGCAAGTCCAGCCTGCTCAATCAGTTGGCCGGCGATGAAATCGCCATCGTCACTCCTATCGCGGGCACCACACGTGACACCGTACGTGAAGAAATCGACATCCAGGGCGTGCCCTTTCACATCATCGACACCGCGGGCTTGCGCGATACTTCCTGTGAGGTCGAGCAGATCGGCATCTCTCGAACATGGAATGCCGTGGAAAAAGCCTCGTTGGTGTTGCTGCTGCTCGATGCGAGAGAAGGCGAGAGCGAGGCGGACCGGGTGATCCTGGCCAGATTGCCGACAGGTCTCCCGGTGGTTAAGGTTTTCAATAAAATTGATCTGTTATCCGCGCCGACCGCAGAGAGCGGCCAAGATGTTTTCGTTTCCGCGAAAACCGGTGCAGGTATGGACGGACTGCGCCTGCGCCTGCTTGCCCTGGCAGGCTGGGAACAAACGGGTGAAGGGGCTTTCATGGCGCGCGAGCGTCATTTGCGCGCCATGAAAAGCGCTCGCGAGCATATCGAAAATGCCGAGACAAACTGGCGCCAACTGGAATTCTTCGCGGAAGAATTAAAGCTGGCGCAAAATTCATTAAGTGCTATTACCGGCGAATTCTGTGCGGACGATTTGCTGGGCGAGATCTTTAGTCGTTTTTGTATCGGTAAGTAGCTGATAAATAATGTATTCTCTGTGGTTTCACGTGAAACCACAAGGGGCTTTGAGCGCGAGAGGCTGACGCACAGCCTGTTTTTGTCGTATCATTCCCCTCCCAAAACCAAGAATTACTCCCCATGCAGTTTCCCACAAAATTTGACGTGATCGTGGTCGGTGGTGGCCACGCCGGCACCGAGGCCGCGCTTGCCGCGGCGCGCATGGGGCGAAAAACGTTGCTCTTGAGCCACAATATAGAAACGCTTGGGCAGATGTCGTGCAATCCAGCGATCGGCGGGATTGGCAAGGGCCATTTGGTCAAGGAAATAGATGCCTTGGGCGGCGCCATGGCGGCGGCCACAGACGAGGGTGGTATCCAGTTTCGTACGCTGAATTCCAGCAAAGGGCCGGCAGTGCGCGCTACACGCGCACAGGCCGACCGAATGCTGTACAAGCAGGCGATTCGCCGGCGGCTGGAAAATCAGCCGAATTTATGGCTGTTCCAGCAAGCGGTTGACGATTTCACGTTGCTCGGCGACAAAATAACCGGCGTGGTTACTCAGCTTGGTCTGCGCTTCGAGGCCCCCGCCGTGGTGCTGACGGCGGGCACCTTCCTTGCCGGGCTGGTGCATGTGGGGCTGACCAGCTATCAGGCTGGGCGTGCCGGAGACCCGCCGGCAGTCAGTCTGGCGCATCGGCTGCGGGAGTTGAAGCTGCCGGTGGGGCGCCTCAAGACGGGGACGCCGCCGCGCATAGATGGACGCAGCTTGGACTACTCTGTCATGACCGAGCAGCCCGGAGATGATCCGGCGCCGGTCTTTTCTTATCTTGGCTCGGTGCAGCAGCATCCGCGCCAAGTATCTTGCTGGATTACCAGCACCAACGCGCGCACCCACGACATCATTCGTGGTGGGCTGGATCGTTCTCCTCTTTATTCCGGCGTGATCGAGGGCGTCGGACCGCGCTATTGTCCCTCCATCGAAGACAAGATAATGCGGTTTGCCGACAAGGACTCGCACCAGATTTTTGTCGAGCCGGAGGGCCTGTCTACCCACGAGATATACCCCAACGGCATTTCTACCAGCCTGCCTTTCGATGTGCAATACGATCTGGTGCGGTCGATGCGCGGTTTCGAGAACGCCCACATCACCCGTCCCGGTTACGCCATCGAATACGATTACTTCGACCCGCGCGGACTGAAGCGCTCCCTGGAGACCAAGGCGATCCAGGGGCTGTTTTTTGCCGGACAGATCAACGGGACAACGGGATACGAAGAGGCTGCCGCGCAGGGGTTGCTGGCAGGGATCAATGCGGCTTTGTCTGCGGCCGGGAAAGAGGCGTGGAGCCCGAGCCGGGACCAGGCCTACCTGGGCGTGATGGTTGATGACCTGATTACGCGCGGCGTTTCCGAACCGTACCGCATGTTTACCAGCCGTGCTGAGTACCGCCTGCTGTTGAGAGAAGACAACGCGGATCTGCGCTTGACGGAAATCGGGCGCCAACTTGGCGTGGTGGACGATAATCGCTGGAGTTCCTTCGAGCGTAAACGCGAAGCGGTAACGCAGGAAAAAGAACGCCTGAAAAGTACTTGGGTTAACCCGAAGATAATCGATGCTGCAGCCGCGGAGCGGGTGCTCGGTCAGGCCATCGAGCGCGAGTATTCGCTGTTCGATCTGTTGCGCCGTCCCCAGGTTGATTATCGTTCCTTGATGTCATTGCCGGGGGCGGGCGTGGGTGTGGACGATCCGCAGGTGGCAGAACAGGTCGAGATTCAGGCTAAATATCAAGGCTATATCGAGCGCCAGCAGGATGAAATCGAGCGCCACCATCATTATGAGGCGCTGCGCCTGCTGCCGGACATGGATTACAACAAGGTGCATGGTCTGTCGATCGAGGTGAAGCAGAAGTTGGCGCAGTTCCGGCCCGAGACGCTGGGTCAGGCGGCCCGTGTTTCCGGCGTTACCCCGGCGGCGATTTCGCTGCTGCTGGTTTACCTGAAGCGCATGCAGGGCCGTGCGGAACGGAAAAGTGCATGAGCCTGGATGAGCGGCTTGCAACAGGTCTGGAGCAAATGGGACTTGCCTTGAGCGTCGAGCAACGGGAGCGCCTGCTGGCGTACATTGCCTTACTGCAGAAATGGAACAAGGTTTATAACCTGACTGCGGTAAGAGAGACGGAAAACATGCTTTACCAGCATCTTCTGGACAGTCTGGCGGTCTTGCCCTACGTGGGAGCGGGGCGCTTGCTCGACGTGGGGAGCGGCGCAGGATTGCCGGGCATTCCATTGGCGATCGCCCAACCGGAATTGCAGATAACCTTGCTCGACAGTAACCACAAAAAAACCACTTTTTTGCGCCAGGCATGTATCGAGCTGGAATTGAGCAAGGTTGCGGTGGAGTGTGTGCGGGTCGATACTTACGCGCCGCAGCAGCTTTTTGATGCGGTGATCTCGCGCGCCTTTTCCGACTTGTCCGAATTCGTCCGCCTGAGCGCGCGCCTGTGCCGCTCGGGCGGCACACTGCTGGCGATGAAGGGTGTTTATCCACACGACGAGCTGGCGCAATTGCCGGGCGAATACCATCAAGTCGAAGTCGTCTCCCTCAATGTGCCGGGGCTCGAGGCACAGCGGCATTTGGTAATTATCAGGGTGTAAGCATGGCCAGAATCATCGCGGTAACCAACCAGAAGGGCGGGGTGGGTAAAACTACCACTACCGTCAATCTTGCAGCCAGCCTGGCAGCCACCAAACGTAAGGTATTGATGGTGGACCTCGACCCGCAGGGTAATGCAACCATGGGAAGCGGTGTCGAGAAAGACCGTTTGACAAGAACTGTCTACCACGTCTTGCTGGAGCAGAACTCCCTGGCGGAAGTCCGGGTGTCCACCAGCGCCAAATACGACCTGATCCCTGCCAACCGTGACCTGGCGGGGGCCGAGGTCGAGTTGGTGCAGGAAATGGCGCGCGAATGGCGTCTCAAGAAAGCACTGGAAAGCATAGCGTCAGAATACGATTACATTCTGCTCGATTGCCCCCCCGCGCTCAACCTGCTGACGGTGAATGGATTATGCGCCGCACATGCAGTGATGATCCCGATGCAGTGCGAATACTATGCCTTGGAGGGTCTGAGCGACCTGGTGAAAACTATCAAGCGTGTGCGCGCGCACCTCAATCCGCAACTGGAAATCGAGGGTCTGTTACGTACCATGTTCGATCCGCGCAACGCATTGGCGCAACAAGTCTCAGCCCAGTTGCAGCAATATTTCGGGGACAAGGTTTACCGCACCGTCATTCCGCGCAACGTCCGGCTGGCGGAGGCGCCCAGCTACGGTGTGCCGGTGCTTTACCATGATAAGGCTTCAAAAGGAGCCCAGGCTTACCTGGCCTTGGCCGGTGAAATGATCGGCAAGAGTGAAGCCGTTGCGGCGGCTGGCGTGTGAATAATAAGGAATCGATAAGAATGGTCAAACTCACAGGATTGGGCCGCGGACTGGATGCGCTGTTGGCTGGTGGCGATGCCGGAATAGAAGGGGAAAGCCTGCGGCAACTCGCAGTGACGAAACTGCAGCCCGGAAAATATCAGCCGCGCACGCACATGGATCAGGAGTCATTGCAGCAGTTGGCAGATTCCATCAAGGCGCAGGGTGTAATGCAGCCGGTGCTGGTGCGTCCGGTGGCGGAAGACCGTTATGAAATCATCGCCGGCGAACGGCGCTGGCGCGCGGCTCAACTTGCTGGCCTGAGCGAAATCCCCGCCCTCGTGCGCAAGATTGCGGACGAGGCCGCGCTGGCTATGGCCTTGATCGAGAACATTCAGCGCGAAAATCTCAATCCGCTCGAAGAGGCGCTGGGGATTCAGAGGCTTGTTGATGAGTTTGCCCTCACCCATCAATCCGCAGCGGAAGCGGTTGGGCGTTCGCGTAGCGCAGTCACCAACCTGTTGCGCTTGCTAAATCTTGCGCCACGGGTACAGGAAATGATGATGGAAAATCTGCTCGACATGGGGCATGGCCGAGCACTGCTCGGCCTGACGCAGGTCAAGCAGATCGATGCTGCGCACGAAATCATCAACAAGGGGTTGTCGGTCCGCGAAGCGGAGAAGCTGGCGCAACGCATGCTCAAGCCGACAGAAGTGCATAAGGCGCAGCCGGATCGAGATGTCCTGCGCCTGCAGGAAGAGCTGGCGGAGAAGCTTGGAACGCGCGTGACGCTGTCGCACCGCAAGGGCGGCAAAGGCCGCCTGAGCATCGACTATGACAGTCTGGAGCAGCTCGACAACATCCTGGGCCGATTGTGATCGGCTTGGCGATCGGTTGCCATCCGCATAACCTAAGTCATTCAATCGTAAGCAAGGTTTGACGACTTGGCGAGAGTATATTATTATTTCATGATATTTTGCCCTGCCGACTACGTATGCGTCCGTTACGCATAGCAGTTGAACAGGCGGCCGTCGCTGCGTTGAGCGCGGCATTGGCTTTCTGGTTCATCGATGAACATGCAGCCAAGGCCGCATGGTTCGGCGGACTTGTGGCGGTGGCGAATACCCTGATGCTGGCCTGGCGCATGCGCGTCGGCGCGCAGCCAAGCGGAAAGAGCCCGGGCCAGGAATTGGCCGGGCTAGTGCGTTCCAGTCTGGAACGTTTTTTTATGGTCGCGCTGCTTATTGCGGCGGGATTGGGATGGTTGAAACTGATGCCGGCGCCCTTGCTGCTCGGTTTTGTGCTGGGGCAGATTGTCCTGGTAGTTTCAACAATAATACGTGGAATAGAGAAACAATAAATGTCTGGCGAAACGCTCACCTCCGCAGAATATATCAAGCACCACCTGCAGAATCTGACATATGGCAAACTGCCAGACGGTTCCTGGGGTGTTGCCCATAGCGCACAGGAAGCCAAGGAAATGGGTTTCTGGGCTCTCAACCTTGATACCACGCTCATCGCCTTTTTGCTGGGCGCCGTATTCCTGTTCTACTTCGCGCGTGCCGCGCAGAAAGCTTCCGCCGGAGTGCCGAGCGGCTTGCAGAATTTTGTCGAATGGGTTGTCGAATTCATCGATACCAGCGTAAGGGGGTCGTTTACCGCCAGAAATGACATGGTTGCCCCGCTGGCGCTGACCATTTTCGCCTGGATTCTGCTGATGAACCTGATGGACCTGATACCCATCGACTACCTGCCCCAGGTTGCCGCAATGGTGGGTGCCAATGTGTTCGGCATGGACCCGCATCATGTGTTTTTCAAAGTGGTTCCGACCACCGATCCCAACGCCACTTTCGGCATGTCTATCGCCGTGTTCGTCCTTGTTGTCTATTACAGCATCAAGATCAAGGGGTTGGGTGGTTTCGTGGGCGAATTGACGCTGCAACCCTTCGGCAAATTTGGCCTGCCAGCGAACATTTTCCTCGAGGGTGTCAACCTCATCGCAAAGCCAGTTTCCCTCGCACTGCGTCTGTTCGGCAACATGTACGCCGGCGAAATGATCTTTATTCTGATCGCCATCATGGGCGCATCGGCCAGCGTGACCCTCGGCAGCTCAGTGCTGTTCGGTTCGCAAATCGTGCTTTCTCTGGGGTGGGCCATATTCCACATCCTGATCGTCACCCTGCAGGCATTCATCTTCATGACGCTCACCATCGTCTACATGGATATGGCGCACCAGGAACATCATTAAGATTTCAATTAGCAATTTCACTTTAAATTAACCAGGAGATATATAAATGGAACATGCACTGCTTTTCATCGCTGGCGCGATCATGATGGGTCTGGGCGCGCTGGGCGCTGCTGTCGGTATCGGCATTCTGGGTGGTCGCTTCCTTGAAGGCGCCGCCCGTCAGCCTGAACTGATCCCTATGCTGCGCACCCAGTTCTTCGTGGTGATGGGCCTGGTCGACGCGGTGCCGATGATTGCTGTTGGTATCGCCATGTACGTTCTGTTCGCAGTGGCCGGCTAAGCTTGGCTGCAATTTTTAACTCTAGAAAGGTTTATGCATGAATATCAATGCAACCCTTCTCGGGCAAACGATCATGTTCATCATGTTCGTCTGGTTCTGCATGCGGTTTGTGTGGCCGCCCATCATGCAGGCACTGACCGAGCGTAAAAAGCTCATCGCCGATGGTCTCGCCGCAGGCGAGCGTGGCAAGCATGAGCTGGAGCTGGCCTCGCGCCGTGCAACCGAGTCCATGCATGACGCCAAGCAAAAGGCTGCTGAAGTGATTGCCCAGGCAGAGAAACGCGCTGCCCAGGTGATCGATGAAGCCAAGGGCATCGCCAAGGAAGAGGGCGACCGGCTTATCGCTGGCGCCAAGGCTGAGATCGAGCAGGAAATCAACCGCGCGCGTGAAGTGCTGCGTCAACAGGTGGCCGAACTGGCTGTCGCGGGTGCCGAGAAAATTTTGCGCCGCGAAGTGGATGCCAAGGCTCACGCCGAGTTGCTGACTTCGCTCAAGAACGAAATCTAGGCGGCGATAACTTATGGAAACCGTTACGATAGCAAGGCCCTACGCCGAAGCTTTGTATCGCCTGGCAAGCCAGAAGGCGGCACTGTCTGACTGGTCGCGTATGCTGGCTACCGCATCTGCGGTGGCGAGCGATGCCACGATGAGCGATGCCATTGCCAATCCCAAGTTCACTCGAGCCAATGTCGAGCAAGTATTTCTTGCGGTGATGGACAAGGAGCTGAACGAGGAAGGCAAGAACCTGATCCGCCTGTTGCTCGAAAATGGCCGTCTCGCCCTGCTGCCGGTAATCGCTGAGCAGTTTGAAAAGCTTAAGGCCGAACAAAGCGGCATGCTGGAGGCCGATATCGTCAGCGCTTTCCCGCTGTCCGCCGAGCAAGAGAAAGAAATGATCGGTCTGCTCGAAAGACGCTTTGCCCGCAAGGTGACGACGCGCGTCAGTGTGGACCCCGAACTTATTGGCGGCGTGAAAATCAATGCCGGCGACGTGGTGATTGACGCCTCTGTGCGCGGCCAGTTGGATAACATGGCATTTGCGCTGAAACGCTAGGAGAAATAAAGAATGAACTTAAACCCCTCAGAAATCAGCGACCTGATCAAAAACAAGATTGAAAGCTTCGCCACCGCGGCTGAAGCGCGCAATCAGGGTACGGTAGTGTCGGTAACCGACGGTATCGTGCGTATTCATGGCTTGAGCGACGTGATGCAGGGTGAAATGCTGGAGTTTCCAGGCAACACCTTCGGCCTCGCGCTCAACCTCGAGCGCGACTCCGTCGGCGCCGTGGTGCTGGGTGAATACGAACACATTACCGAAGGCGATACCGTCAAGTGCACTGGCAAGATTCTGGAAGTGCCGGTGGGTGAGGGCTTGATCGGCCGTGTGGTTAACTCGCTCGGCATGCCGATCGATGGAAAAGGCCCGATCAACGCAACGCAGACGTCCCCGATCGAGAAAGTGGCTCCGGGCGTGATCTCCCGTCAGTCCGTGTCGCAGCCCCTGCAAACCGGTCTGAAGTCCGTCGACGCTATGGTGCCGATCGGCCGAGGCCAGCGTGAACTGATCATCGGCGACCGCCAGACCGGCAAGACGGCGGTGGCGGTCGACGCCATCATCAACCAAAAGGGCACCGGCGTTATTTGCGTTTACGTCGCTGTGGGCCAGAAGGCGTCCTCCGTCGCCAACGTGGTGCGCAAGCTTGAAGAGCATGGCGCCATGGGCCACACCATCGTCGTCGCTGCAATGGCCTCCGACCCGGCCGCCATGCAATACATTGCACCGTACGCTGGTTGCACCATGGGTGAATTCTTCCGCGATCGCGGTGAAGACGCGCTGATCGTTTATGACGACCTGACCAAGCAGGCTTGGGCATATCGCCAAATCTCCCTGTTGCTGCGCCGTCCGCCTGGCCGTGAAGCCTATCCTGGTGACGTGTTCTACCTCCACTCGCGCCTGCTGGAACGTGCGGCGCGCGTGAATGCCGACCATATCGAAAAAATCACCAACGGCGCAGTCAAGGGCAAGACCGGTTCGCTTACCGCCCTGCCAGTGATTGAAACCCAGGCTGGCGACGTGTCCGCCTTCGTGCCGACCAACGTGATTTCCATTACCGACGGCCAGATCTTCCTGGAAAGCGACCTGTTCAACGCCGGTATCCGTCCCGCGATTAACGCCGGTCTGTCCGTATCCCGCGTCGGCGGTGCTGCTCAGACCAAGGCGATCAAGAAGCTGGGGGGCGGTATTCGTCTGGCCCTGGCTCAGTATCGCGAATTGGCGGCGTTTGCCCAGTTTGCTTCCGACCTGGACGAAGCGACCCGCAAGCAACTTGAGCGCGGCAAGCTGGTGACCGAACTGATGAAGCAGAACCAGTATTCCCCGATGTCCATCTCGGAAATGGCTGTCACGCTGTTTGCGGTCAACAAGGGCTACATGGATGCCGTTGATGTGAAAAAGGCGCTGTCTTTTGAAGCTGCCCTGCAAGCATTCATGAAGAGCAAACATGGCGAACTGATGAACACCATCGAAAATGAACGCGATGTGAGTGCCGAAAGCGAGAAAACACTGACGGGCGCAATTGACGAGTTCAAGGCCAGCTCGGTTTACTAAATCGACACGGAACATAGAGTTAGGACTGAATAATGGCGAGCGGAAAAGAGATTCGGACGAAGATCAAGAGCGTCCAGAATACCCAGAAGATCACCCGCGCCATGGAAATGGTGGCTGCATCCAAAATGCGCAAGGCGCAGGATCGGATGCGGGCCGCTCGTCCCTATGGCGAAAAGATTCGTAATGTTGCCGCGCACTTGAGCCACGCTCACCCCGAATACAAACATGCTTTCCTGATTCAACGTGAAGGCGCGAAGCGGGTCGGCGTCATCATGGTGACATCGGACAAGGGTTTGTGCGGCGGTCTCAACACCAACGTGACACGCATGGTGCTGAACCAGATGAAAACCTGGGAAAGTGCCGGGGTAGGTGTGGATGCCTGTGCGCTTGGCGGCAAGGGGTTCGGCTTCCTGCAGCGCATGGGCGGGAGCGTGCTGTCGCACGTTACCGGGCTGGGCGACACCCCCCATCTGGAGAAGCTGATCGGACCGGTGAAGGTGATGCTGGATGCCTACATGGACGGCCAGATCGACGAACTGTATCTTGGTTATACGCGCTTCATCAATACCATGAAGCAGGAGCCCGTGCTGGAGAAGATCCTGCCGCTCTCCGGCGAAGAACTGGGTTCGGCGAAAGGTCACTGGGACTACATCTACGAGCCCGACGCAAAATCGGTCATCGATGAACTGATGACGCGTTACATTGAAGCGCTGGTATACCAGGCCGTGTCTGAAAACATGGCGTCGGAACAGAGTGCCCGCATGGTGGCGATGAAAGCAGCGTCTGACAACGCGGGCAACGTCATCGACGAGCTCAAGCTGATCTACAACAAGACCCGTCAGGCAGCGATCACCAAAGAGTTGTCTGAAATTGTCGCCGGTGCGGCCGCTGTTTAAGCGCAGCGCACCCAAGCAATAAACGGATCTTAAAGAATCAACAGTATCGAGGATAGAAAATGAGCCAAGGTAAAGTGGTGCAAATCATTGGGCCGGTTGTGGACGTCGAGTTCCCCCGCGATTCCATGCCCAAAGTATATGACGCCTTAAAAATGGAAGAAGTCGGCCTCACGCTGGAAGTTCAGCAGCAGTTGGGTGACGGTGTAGTGCGCTCCATCGCAATGGGTACAACGGACGGCTTGCGCCGCGGCATGGCCGTGACCGCAACCGGCGCTGCCATTTCCGTGCCGGTCGGGACCAAGACGCTGGGCCGGATTATGGACGTGTTGGGCAACCCAATTGACGAAATGGGCCCAATCGGCAACGAAACAAGCTGGGGAATTCACCGCAAGGCTCCGGCCTTCGACGAACTGGCTGCTTCCAACGAATTGCTCGAAACCGGCATCAAGGTGATCGACTTGATCTGCCCGTTTGCCAAAGGCGGTAAAGTGGGTCTGTTCGGTGGCGCCGGTGTGGGCAAGACCGTTAACATGATGGAGCTGATCCGCAACATCGCGGTCGAACACAGTGGTTACTCGGTGTTTGCCGGCGTGGGCGAGCGTACTCGTGAAGGCAACGACTTCTACCACGAAATGAAGGAAGGCGGCGTGCTGGACAAGGTTTCGCTGGTTTACGGCCAGATGAACGAACCCCCGGGCAACCGTCTGCGCGTGGCGTTGACCGGCTTGACCATGGCGGAATTCTTCCGTGACGAAGGCCGTGACGTGCTGCTGTTCATCGACAACATCTACCGCTACACCTTGGCCGGAACCGAAGTGTCCGCGCTGCTGGGCCGTATGCCTTCGGCCGTGGGCTACCAGCCTACCCTGGCAGAGGAAATGGGCCGCCTGCAGGAACGCATCACTTCCACCAAGAAGGGTTCCATTACCTCCATCCAGGCCGTCTACGTACCTGCGGACGACTTGACCGACCCGTCGCCGGCAACCACCTTTGCCCACTTGGATGCGACCGTGGTGCTGTCCCGTCAGGTTGCGGAACTGGGTATTTACCCCGCAGTGGATCCACTCGATTCAACCTCGCGTCAGCTCGACCCGCTGGTGGTTGGTGAAGAGCACTACTCCGTGGCACGTGCGGTACAGTCCACGCTGCAGCGCTACAAGGAATTGCGCGACATCATCGCGATTCTGGGTATGGACGAACTGTCCCCTGAAGACAAGCTGGCCGTAGCCCGTGCACGTAAGATTCAGCGCTTCCTGTCGCAGCCGTTCTTCGTGGCCGAAGTGTTTACCGGCAGCCCGGGCAAGTTCGTGTCGCTCAAGGACACGCTCGCCGGCTTCAAGGGCATTGTCAACGGCGAATACGATCACCTGCCGGAACAAGCGTTCTACATGGTGGGCGGCATCGAAGAAGCTGTCGAAAAAGCCAAAACCATCCAGTAAAGGACGTCAGCTATGGCAATGACAATTCATGTGGATGTGGTAAGCGCCGAGCAGTCCATTTTTTCTGGACTGGCGGAGTTTATCTCGGCGCCGGCAGCCGCCGGCGAAGTGGGTATTCATCCGCGTCATGCGCCATTCATCTCGCGCATGAAGCCGGGTACGGTCAGGGTGAAGATTCCCGACCAGGCGGAAGAAGAACTATTTTTCGTCTCGGGCGGCATTCTCGAAGTCCAGCCGCAAGTGGTCACGATCCTGGCCGACACCGCGTTGCGCGGCAAGGACCTCGACGAAGCCAAGGCGCTGGATGCCAAGCAACGGGCAGAAGAGGCCATGCGGGATCGTTCCGCTGCGATGGATTATGCCAAGGCGGAAGCCGAACTGGCGGAGGCTGTCGCGCAGATTCGCGCCATCCAGCACATACGCAAACGGTCCGGCCACTGAGTTTCAGTCGCACCAGTGAAAAGGCAGCTTCGGCTGCCTTTTCTATTTATAATCCAGTTTTCATGTCCGAGTTTGCTATGCCGCTACCCATAGACATCGTCATTCTCGCCGCCGGCAAGGGCACGCGCATGCATTCAGACCGTCCCAAGGTTCTGCATGAGCTAGCGGGAAAATCCTTGCTGCAACATGCGCTGGATACCGCCAGAGCACTGGACCCCGCCAAAATTTGCGTTGTTTACGGTCATGGCGGCGACGCCATACCGCGCGCCGTGGCGCAGCCCGATGTGCAAATGGTGTTGCAGGTGCCGCAGTTGGGCACCGGGCATGCGTTGCAGCAGGCCACACCCTACCTGGACGCCGGTCATGTGACCTTGGTACTTTACGGCGACGTACCATTGATTCGTGGCGAAACGCTGCTAGCCCTGCTGCAGGCCGCATTGCCGGGAAAAATGGCGCTGCTGACCATGGTCATGGACGAGCCCAAGGGCTACGGCCGCATTGTGCGGAACAACGGCAATGTCGTAAGCATCGTGGAAGAGAAAGACGCTTCCCCGGAAGAGCGCGCGATCCACGAAGTCAATACCGGGATCATGGTGTTGCCGAACCTGCATCTCACGGCTTGGCTCGCCGCCCTGAAAAATGAAAATGCCCAGGGCGAATATTACCTTACCGATGTTATCGCGCTTGCCGCGGGGCAAGGTGTGGAAATTGCCACGGTGCAGCCGGCGCACCACTGGGAAGTGCTCGGCATCAACAGCAAGAGCCAACTCGCGCACCTCGAACGCTTGTATCAACACGAGCGGGCGCAGAGTCTGATGGATGGCGGTGTAACGCTGGCGGACCCCAGGCGCATTGATGTGCGCGGCGAACTCAATTGCGGCCGCGACGTGCAGATTGATGTCAATTGTGTATTCGAAGGCCGCGTGGTGTTGGGAGATGGCGTGAGAGTGGGCGCCAACTGCGTGTTGCGCGAGGTGACAATTGCAGCCGGCACCTTCATCGAGCCTTTCAGCCTGTTGGACCAGGCCGAAATCGGTGCTGGCTGCCGCATCGGCCCTTACGCCCGGATCCGTCCCGGTACACGCCTGGCGGACGAAGTGCATATCGGCAATTTCGTCGAGCTGAAAAACAGCCAGGTCGGATATAACAGCAAGATCAATCACCTCAGCTACGTCGGCGATACCACGGTGGGTGCGAAAGTGAACATTGGGGCGGGCACCATCACCTGCAATTACGACGGCGCCAACAAGTATCGCACCGTGATCGAGGATGGCGCATTCATTGGTTCGGACACCCAGCTGGTGGCGCCGGTGACGGTGGGCAAGGGAGCAACCATCGGCGCCGGCTCCACCATCACCAAGGACACGCCGAGCGGAGAACTGACCCTGTCGCGCGCCAAACAGATAACCATTGCCGGGTGGCAGCGCCCGGTGAAGAAGATCAAGGAGTAAGTCTATGTGCGGGATTGTCGGAGCCGTGGCGCAGCGCAACGTCGTGCCCATCCTGTTGGAGGGGCTGCGCCGCCTCGAATATCGCGGTTACGACTCGGCTGGCCTGGTCGTCATCAATCGAGGCCTGCAGCGCGTGCGCAGTATCGGGCGCGTGGTCGAGCTGTCCGCCGAGGTGGGGCGTCAACAGACCCATGGCAACCTCGGGATCGCACACACCCGCTGGGCGACCCACGGCGCGCCGACTTACGATAATGCCCACCCGCACGTCAGTACCGACGAGATCGCCGTGGTCCACAACGGCATCATCGAAAACCACGAAATCCTGCGCGAGCGACTCAAGTCGCTGGGCTACACCTTCGCCTCCGAAACCGATACCGAAGTCATCGTGCACCTCATTCACTATCATTATCGCGCCGATCGCGACCTGGTCGCGGCGGTGCGTGCCGCTACGGCGGAGCTGCACGGGGCCTACGCCATCGGCGTGGTGTGCGTGGATGCGCCGCATCAGCTCGTCGCCGCGCGGCGCGGCAGCCCGCTGCTGATCGGTATCGGCATCGAGGAACACTTCATCGCCTCGGACGTGTCGGCCCTGCTGCCGGTGACGCAAAAAGTGATTTACCTGGAAGAAGGCGATATTGCCGACATCGGCTTGCTCGGAGTGAAGATATTCGATGCCGCCGGGCAACCCGTCGAGCGCCCCGTACAAGTTTCGGAGCTTTCCGCCGACATGGCGGAGTTGGGCAATTACCGCCATTTCATGCAGAAGGAAATCCACGAGCAGCCGCGGGCCATCGCCGACACGCTGCTGGCCGCAGTGACCACCAGCAGCGTCTCGCCGGGCATTTTCGGACCGGGGGCCGAGGACATCCTGCGCGCGGTCAACGGCGTGCGCATCCTCGCCTGCGGCACCAGCTACCATGCCGCCAAGGTGGCGGAATACTGGATGGAGTCGCTTACCGGCCTGCCCTGCCGCGCGGAAATCGCCAGCGAATACCGCTACCGCGATAGCGTGGCCGATCCCGATACCCTGATCGTGACCATTTCCCAGTCCGGCGAAACCCGCGACACCATCGATGCCATGATTCAGGCGAAAAATCTCGGGCACAAGTACAGCCTGGCAATTTGCAACGTGCCGGAAAGCGCGCTGGTACGTACCGCGGACCTCAAGTTCCTGACCCGCGCCGGGCCGGAAATCGGCGTCGCCTCCACCAAGGCGTTTACCACGCAGCTGGTCGCGCTGTTCCTGCTAACTCTGGTATTGGGACGTTTGCGCGGCAAGATCAGCGATCAGCAGGAAAAAGTCTGGCTGGAACAGCTCCGCGAACTACCGGGACTGGTGCAGCAGGCGCTGGCGCTGGAGCCGCAAATCGCGGCGTGGGCGGAGCATTTCGCCGACAAGCATCATGCACTGTTCCTGGGGCGTGGCGTGCATTACCCCATCGCCATGGAGGGCGCGCTCAAGCTCAAGGAAATCTCCTATATCCACGCCGAAGCCTATCCGGCCGGAGAGTTGAAGCACGGTCCCCTGGCTCTGGTGGACAAGGACATGCCGGTGGTCGCCGTGGCGCCCAACGACATTCTGCTGGAAAAGCTCAAGTCCAACCTGCAGGAAGTGCGCGCGCGCGGCGGGGAATTATATGTGTTCGCCGATCTGGACAGCCATTTCACCCCGCAGGAAGGCCTGCATCTGCTACGCCTGCCCACTAATGCCGGGCCCTTGAGCCCGATCGTCCATACCGTGCCGCTGCAGATCCTGGCCTATCACGCGGCGCTGTGCAAGGGAACGGATGTCGACAAGCCGCGTAACCTCGCCAAATCCGTGACCGTGGAATAGCCAGCGCTCAAACACTTGCTAAAGTTCAGCTCGCCTCGTCGCTCTCGGCCCCCTCCGCTTTGGCCTTGCGGCGCACGGCTTTTGGGTCGCAAGTGATGGGGCGGTAGATTTCGACGCGGTCACCGTCCGCCAGCACGGCGTCCAGCTTGCAGACCTTGCTGAATATGCCGACTTTCTGCTGCTCCAGATCGATTTCCGGGAACTGCTTGAGCACCCCCGAGCGCTCGATGGCATCCTTCACCGTGGCGCCGTCGGGCAATTGGACCGTGAGCCAGGCCTGGCGGGTGGTTGCGGCGTAGGCGACTCCGACTATCATGGTTCTCTCCTCACGCCGCGCTGTGGGCGCCGCCCATCTGGATGGCCTTGCCGGCGCGGACGTCGAGTATGCGCTTGGCGACCACCAGCAGGCCGGTCACCAGGAACCCGCCGGGCGGCAGGATCATCATCAGCACGCCCATGTCCGAAGACATCAGGTGCATTTCCATGAACTTGAAGGCGGGGCCCAACAGTAGGGAGGCATCCGCGAACAGGGTACCCGAGCCGAAGATCTCGCGCACCGCGCCGATAACGGTGAGCGCGAAGGTGAAACCGATGCCCATGAACAGGCCGTCGAGGAACGAGGGCAGTACCGGCTCCTTGGCGGCGAAGGCCTCGAGCCGGGCGAGCGGCAGGCAGTTGGAGACGATGAGCGGGATGAACAGGCCCAGCACCTTGTAAAGTTCGTGCATCCAGGCATTCATGCACAGGTCCACCAGCGTCACCATGGCGGCGACGATGAGGATGTAGACGGGAATGCGCACTTCCTGCGTGATGCGGTTGCGGAATGTGGCCACCAGCAGGCTCGAGGCGGCCATCACCACGGCTGTCGCCACGCCCATGCCCAGCCCGTTGGTGGCGCTGGTGGTCATGGCCATGGTCGGGCACATGCCGAGCAGCATGCTGAGCACGCCGTTGTTGTCCCACAGTCCGTCGCGGACGATCGTCCGGTATTGGGTCGCCATCAGTTCACCTCCGTCAGTTGCGCCTGGTGGGCAGCGAAGAATTCGAGCCCGTTGCGGATGGCGAGGACCACGCCGCGCGGGGTGATGGTGGCGCCGGCGAACTGGTCGAACTGGCCGCCATCCTTCTTGACCTTCCATTTGTCGATTACCGGATCGAGCAGCGACAGGCCGGTGAAGCGCAATATCCAGTCGCCTTTCTTCTCCTCGATCTTGTCGCCCAGGCCGGGGGTTTCGTGGTGGGCCAGGACGCGCACGCCGAGCACGTTACCCGCGACGTCCACGCCCAGCATCAGCTTGATCTCGCCGCCATAGCCGGTGCCGTATATCTCGTACGCCAAGCCGGACACCTTGCCATCCTTGCGGGCACGGTAGACGGTGATGTCCTTGCCGTGGTCGTCCTTCATGGCGAAGCTGTCCGTTACCGGGTTGTTGTCGTGGAGACTGTTCGGAATCACCTGGCTCAGCGAATTCTGCTTGTCTTCCAGGGCGCGCGCGGCGATGTCCTTGGCGGTGACCATGTCCGTGACGGCAAGCAGCAATCCGAAGCCCAGGCAGAAGCTGCCGAGGATGACTGCATGTTTCAATGTGCCCTGCTTCATGCTCATGGCTTCCCCTCCAGCGGCAGTGGTTCACCCTTGCGGCTGCGTCCGAACGCACGCGGGCGGGTGTACTGGTCGATGATGGGGGTGAGCGAATTCATCAGCAGCACGGCGAAGGCCACGCCTTCGGGGTAGCCGGCGTAGGTGCGGATGGTCCAGGTGAGCAGGCCGACGCCGATGCCGAACACCAGCTGCCCGTGTTTCGACACCGGCGAGGTGACGTAATCGGTGGCGATGAAGAAGGCGCCCAGGAAGGTGGCGCCGGACATCAGGTGGAACATGCCGTCGGTGTAGCGTGCCGGGTCGAGCGCGTGGAACAGCGTGCCCATCAGGAACAGCGCGCCCATCATGCCCAGCGGGATGTGCCAGGAGATGATGCGCCGCGCCATGAGGAACAGCCCGCCGGCGAGGATCAGGATGGCCGAGGTCTCGCCCATGCTGCCGGCGCGGAAGCCCAGCGCCATGTCCATCAGGTCGGGCACGTGCGCCATCGACTGGGTCACCGGTATGCCGCGCGACAGCTCGGTCTTGACGTAGCCCAGCGCAGAGGCGGCGCTTACCGAGTCGGGCAGGTTGCCGCCGAAGGTGATGGCGACCGCGTCGGAGAAACCGGGTGCGCCGGCCGAAAACAGCGGATGCGGCATGACCCAGGCCGTCATGACCACGGGGAACGACACCAGCAGGGCGACGCGCGCCACCATGGCGGGGTTGAACAGGTTCTGGCCGATACCGCCGAAGGTGTGTTTGGCCAGGGCGATTGCAAACACGGCGCCCAGCACGCCGGTCCACCACGGCGCCCAGGGTGGTAGGCTCATGGCCAGCAGCCACCCGGTCAGCACCGCCGAGTAGTCGCTCAGTGCCGCCTTCATCGGCTGGCCCGCCAGCGCCAGGCATCCCGCCTCGACCGCCACGCAGGAGCCGACGGTGACGGCGAACAGCAGGATCCCCGGCCAGCCGAACAAATATGCGTTGAAGGCGGTGGCCGGCACAAGTGCCAGCAGCACCGTCAGCATGGTCTTCTGGACGCTGTTGGCGGTATGGGTAAACGGCCCGCTTCGGGTTATCGATGCAATGCTCATGCGTTGGTCTTTTCCTCTGCTGTGGCTGCGGCCAGGTTGGCCTTGCGCGCGG
This sequence comes from Sulfurimicrobium lacus, assembly GCF_011764585.1. Lineage (GTDB taxonomy): Bacteria > Pseudomonadota > Gammaproteobacteria > Burkholderiales > Sulfuricellaceae > Sulfurimicrobium > Sulfurimicrobium lacus. The sequence goes on along the minus strand of NZ_AP022853.1, from coordinate 3,805,194 downwards.
CGACCGCTGCGCGCTTGGCCTCGGCCGCTATTTCCAGTTTTTCCATGCGCGCGTTGTGCGCCTCGGCCAGTGTCTTGACGCGCTCGTTCTTGCGCCGTTCGCGCTCCAGGGCGTTGATCATGCCCTTGGCGTAGTTGAAGTAGTGCACCAGCGGGATGTGCGACGGGCACACCCAGGAACAGCTGCCGCAGGAAACGCAGTCCATCACCCCGAGCCGGGCGGCGACTTCGAAATTATCCTTGCGGATGAAGGCGGCCATTTCCACCGGCACCAGCCCGCAGGGGCAGATGGTGACGCAGGTGCCGCAGCGGATGCAGGCGCTCACCGGCTGCTCGTTGACCTCGCCGGCGGTCAGCGCCAGGATGCCAGACATGCCCTTGACCACCGGCACCTCCAGGCCGGGCAGCGGCTGGCCCATCATCGGCCCGCCATTGACCAGGCTGGCCGGTGCGCCGCTGAAGCCGCCGCAGAACGCCACCAGGTCGGCCACCCGCGCGCCGATGGGCGCCTCGATGTTGTTGGGCTCGCGCACTGCGCCGCCGCTGACCGTCACCACCCGGCCCAGCAGCGGACGGCCGAAGCGCACGGCTTGGTGCACCGCCCGGGCGGTGGCGACGTTGTGCACCACCACGCCGATATCGGCGGTGAGCTTCTTCGCCGGGGTTTCGCGCCCGGTGATGGCCTGCACCAGGTGGCGCTCGGAACCCATCGGGTATTGCACCGGCACCCCCACCACCTCGACTTCGGAGAAAGTGGAGGCCGCGCTGCTCATGGCGGCGAGCGCCTGCGGCTTGTTCTGTTCGATGGCGATCACGATCTTCTTTACGCCCAGCGTGTGGGCCATGATGCGGGCGCCGTCGATCACCTCGTCGGCGTGCTCGCGCATCACGCGGTCGTCGCAGGTGAGGTAGGGCTCGCACTCGGCGCCGTTGAGCAGGAGGATTTCAAGCTTGTAGCGCGTGCCGAGATCCAGCTTGACCGCCGAGGGGAAGGCCGCGCCGCCCATGCCGACGATGCCCGACTGGGCAACCCGTTCGCGGATCGTCTGCGGGTCGGCGTTGAGGGGGTCGGCGATGGGTTCGGGCAGGTCGGTCCATACTTCCCTGCCGTCCGGTTCCAGGATGATGGTGGGCTGCGGCAGGCCGGATGGGTGCGGCGCGGGGATGTCCGCCACCGCCGTGATGCGGCCCGAGGTCGGGGCATGCTGGGGCGCAGAGATGCCGCCCTGGCTGCGCGCGATCAGCTGGCCTTTCCTGACCAGGTCGCCGGCTTGCACCAGCGCCTCGGCCGGTGCGCCGATGTGCTGCTGCAAGGGGATGTAGAGCAGCTCCGGCAGCGGCAGGGCGACGATTGCCTTCTCGCTGGTCTGCTCTTTGCGGTAGTCGGGATGGATGCCACCGCGGATGGGGAAAAGCTTCATCTTCAACCTCTAGTGCAACACGTGTTCGGCTTCGGGCTTGGCCCAATGCCAGGTGCCCAGCGTTTCCGCTACGTTACGCATTTCGATCGCCTCGGTGGGGCAGACCTTGACGCATTTGCCGCAGCCATGACAGGCTTCGACGATCACCGAGTGCATCAGCTTGTTGGCGCCGACGATCGCGTCCACCGAGCATTCCTTGATGCACAGCGTGCAGCCGACGCAGAACTCCTCGCGCACCACCGCGTATTGCGGCACCTTTTCCTCGTGCTCGGAGAGATCGGCGGTGACGCCCAGCTTCTTGGCCAGCGCCTCGGCCACCGCCCTGCCGCCGGGGGGGCACAGGGTCACCGGAGCCTCGTCCTTGGCCAGTGCGGCTGCCGCCTGGCCGCAGCCGACATAGCCGCACTGGCCGCACTGAGAGCCGGGCAGCATGGCTTTCAGCTCCTCTTCCAGCGGATTTTCCTCCACCGCGAGGAAGCGCGCCGCCGCACCGAGTATGCCGCCCAGGGCGATGCCCATTACCGTAAGACTACCTACTGCAATCAACATTTAGATACTCCTCAGCTCGTACTCATGCCGGAAAAACCCATGAACGCCAGCGCCAGCAGGCTGGCGACGATAAAACCGATCGGCGGGCCGGCGAACAGGCGCGGCACTTCGGCCAGCGCCAAGCGCTCGCGCAGCCCGGCGAAAATCACCATCACCAGGGTGTAGCCGACGGATGAGGCGAAGGCGAACAAGGTACTGCCGATGAACGTCATCTTGCCCGCGACCAGCAGCAGGGCCACGCCCAGCACGGCGCAGTTGGTGGTGATGAGCGGCAGATAGATACCCAGCATCTGGAACAGGGCCGGCGACACTTTCTTTACCGTCATCTCGGTGAACTGCACGGCAGCGGCGATCACCAGGATGAAGGTCACGGTGCGCAAATAGCCCAGGCCGAAAGGCTGGAGCAGGTAGGTTTCGACCGCCCAGTCGGCCATCGACGAGACGGTGATCACGAAGGTGGTCGCCATGCCCATGCCGACCGCGGTATCGATGCGCGTGGTCACGCCCATGAACGAGCACAGGCCGAGGAAGCGGGCCAGGATGACGTTGTTGACCAGCGCCGCGCTCACCATCAGAAGTACGTATTCTTTCATGCCCAGGCCTTTAACTGATTTTACACACCACGCCCACATTGGCGCGGCGCAGGAAGCGGGGGGCGAGATCGCCCCGGGAAGACAGGCGACTGGCGCTCAGGCGCGCGAGGCCGAGGCCGATCAGCAGCCCGGCGACCATGGCCGCCATGGTGATGCCGTCGCTGTCGGCGGCCCATTGCGCCAGTGCGCCGGCGCCCAGCATGGCAGCGAGCGGAATGGCGTAGGCGGTGAGCGAAGCCTTGACCAGCGCATGCTCGCGGATGCCGACCACTACGCGCTCGCCGACGGCCAGGCCGGCGTGGTTGTCGAGTTGGAAGCGGCGCGCTTCGAGTCGGCTGGCCGCGGTGCCGATGCCCTTGGCACCGCAGGCCGAGGAGGAAGCGCAGCTGCCGCAACTGCCGGTCTGCTCGGGTTCGAGCCAGGCCATGCCGCCGTCCACCGCCACCACGGTGGCAAAGCCTTCCACCATGGCGGGCGCGCTGAAGTCCAGGTTGTCGTCGGTCGGCACGTTCACGTTCAGGCTTCCACCGTGGAGACCACGCCCTCGGGGCTCACGTAAATGGCCTTGATGCCGCCGGCGGCACGGAGGATGGCCTGGCGGCGCTCGACCGGGGCCATCAGCATGGCGGTGGACAGCCCGTCGGCGATGCTGCCGCTATTGGCCACCACCGATACCCCCAGCAGCGCCGGCGCAGTGCGGCCGGTGCGGGTGTCGATCAGGTGGGTGAAGGTGCCGGCGGGGTCGAACAGTGTGCCGTAGCCACCCGAGGTGGACACGCATTTGTCCACCACTTCCAGCGTGGCGACCGTGCGGGTCGGATCGGCGGGGTTGGCGATGCCGATGCGCCAGGCGGAGCCGTCGGGCTTAGTCGAGAGCGCGCGCGGCTCGCCCATGTCTACCAGCATGTTGGCGAAACCTTGGGCGCGCAGCACGTTGGCGACACAGTCGGTGATATAGCCCTGGGCGCCGCTGTTGAGCGTCAGGCCCATGCCGGGGCGGGCGAAGCGGACTTTTCTGTTTTCAGCGTCAACTTCCACCGCGCGCCAGTCGACGCGGGCGAGGGCGGCGGCGATATCGTGCTGCGCCGGGCCGGACGGGTCGGGGTTGGCCGCGGTGAAGTGGCGGAAATAGGTTTGCCACAGCGGTTGCACGGTGGGGTCGTAGACGCCTTCGCTGATTTTCGCCAGTGACAGGGCGCGCGTCAGCATGGCGACGAAGTCGGGCGGCGCGTTGTCCAGCACGCCATCGCGATTGAGCGCGGAGATGGCGCTGTCCGCGCGGTAGACGCTGAAGATCGCCTCCAGGCGCTTGAGTTCGTCCAGTGCGGTGGAGATGGCGGTTTGCGCCTGCGCTTTATCGTTATGGTAAAGCTGGATGGAAGCCGGGGCGCCCAGTGCCGTGCCCTCCCAGCGCGCCAGCCTGGCCTGGGCGCCCACCGTATGGAGCAATAGCGGCAGGCCGGCGGCAGCGGCGGCGAAGGTGATGAAGCGACGGCGCGACAAGATGACAGGCATGAGATGCAACCTCGGCTGGGTGTTTCCGACACTTTCGGAAACCGAAAAATATTTAGGCGATATTTTACACCTAATAAAAAGACATTTGTGTCGCGAAAGCGATGACAAAGCTAAATTGTGGAACGTGAAATGAACTGAAATGGGGGGCGGAGAGGAAGTCAAATAAAGAGTGGAGCGGGTGAAGGGAATCGAACCCTCGTCGTAAGCTTGGGAAGCTTCTGCTCTGCCATTGAGCTACACCCGCACGACCCGGATTTTACGTTGGTTCCGGCCTTTACTCAACTGCGCCTGTTCAGGTATGGTGAGCTGAACAATATCAAACCGGATTTGCAGACCCGATAACCGTCCCGATTGTTAAAATCGGGACGGGAGGGAGAGGAAATGAGCGATACGAGAAGCCTTTTGCAGCTGATGGTGGACAAAGGTGCGTCCGATCTGCTTTTGACGGCCGAGACCCCCCCGCATATCAAGATCGATGGAGTAACCAGCCCGGTCGATATGCCCGCGCTCAAAGCGGGCGAGTCGAAAGCGCTGGCGTACGCCTTCATGACCAAGCGCCAGAGCAAGGAGTTCGAGGAGACCAAGGAATCCAACTTTGCGGTGTCGGTCGACGGCATTGGCCGTTTCCGCCTGAACGTCTACTACCAGCGCGGCGAAGTGTCGGTGGCCATACGCCAGATCAAATCGACCATTCCGTCGTTTGACGAACTGGGCTTGCCGCAGCAGGCGCGCGAGCTTTCCTTGCTCAGGCGAGGGCTGGTGCTGATGGTGGGGGCAGCCGGGACCGGGAAAAGCACAACCATGGCTGCGATGGTCGATTACCGTGCCAAGCACATGGATGGGCATATCCTGACCATCGAGGACCCGATCGAATATTGTTTCGCGCATGGCAGGTCGGTGGTCGAGCAGCGCGAGGTCGGGCTGGACACGCTGTCGTTCGGGGATGCCCTGCGCAACGCGATGCGCGAGGCACCGGACGTCATCGTCATCGGCGAGATCCGAGATCGGGAGACCGCGCAGCATGCGATCATGTACGCGGAAGCCGGCGTGCTGTGCATCTCCACCATGCACTCCAACAACGCGAATCAGGCGATTGAGCGCATTATCAATTATTTCCCCGAAGATATCCGTCGTCAGGTCTTGCTCGATTTGTCTCTCAATCTGAAGGGTGTGATTGCACAGCGCTTGTTGCCCGGCACCAACGGCAAGCAGGCGCTGGCAACGGGGGTGCTTCTGCAGTCGGCTTATGTTTCCGAACTGATCCAGAACGGCAAGGTTGACGTATTGAAAGAGGCGATGAAGAAAGGCATCGAAGAAGGCATGCAGGTTTTCGACGAAAGCCTCTTCAAGCTTTATAAAGGTGGGCGGATCAGCTATGAAGATGCGTTGCGCAACGCGGATTCGCGCACCGATCTGGCGCTGCGCATCAAGCTGTCCTGAGCTTTAGGTACGAAAACAGCGGAGGAATCATGGCAGCGGAAAACAACACACTCATTCAGGCCACCGCCGAGCATCTTCGCCGCCATGCGCCGTTCGACCGCATGGAGCGAGGGGACCTGGAGTGGCTGAGCGCGCGCCTGGAGGTCGGCTACTACGCCAAGGGCGAGGTAGTGCTCTCACCCGAACAGGGCGATGCGCATAAATTTTTCATCATCAAACAAGGCGTAGTCCTGGGCGAACAGGGTGTCGTGCAGGCACAGGAAGATACAGCCTGGCTCGAACTGCACGAAGGCGAATGCTTCCCACTCGGCGCGCTGCTTTCCAAACGTCCCGTTACCAGCACCTACCGAGCCGGCGAAGACCTGTTCTGCTACGAACTGGGCGTCGAGGATTTTCACCAGCTCACCCACCGCAGCGAGGCCTTCCACGACTTCTGCACCCGGCGCATCGCCAACCTGCTGGAGCAGTCCAAACACATCATCCAGGCCCAGTACGCCCAGACCAGCAGCACGCAGCAATCGATGAACAGCCCCCTCAGCGCCATCATCCGGCGCGAGCCCGTCACTTGTTCTCCCGACACCCCCATCCGGGACGTCCTGCAAACCCTGCATGACCTCGGCATCGGCGCCATGATCGCCGTAGAGAACAACACCCCGGTCGGCATTTTCACCCTGCACGACGTCCTCAACCGCGTCGCCCTGCCCGGCGCCGACCTCGCGCAACCCATCATCGGCATCATGAGCACGCGGCTCACCACGCTGCCGCCTCAGACTCTTGCCTATGAAGCCGCCCTTGCCATGGTCCGCGACGGCATCCGACACGTGCTGGTCACCGACCAGCACAAGCTCGTCGGCATCATTTCGGAAAAGGACCTTTTCACCCTGCAGCGCGTCGGCCTCAGGCAAATCAGCAGCGCCATCCGCAACAGCCAGGGCCTCGAACAGCTCAAGCAGAGCGCCCAGGACATCCGCCAGCTCGCCCACAACATGCTCGCCCAAGGGGTCGCGGCGGAACAGCTCACCCAGTTCATCTCCACCCTCAACGACCTGCTCACCCAGCGCCTGATCGAGTTGGAATGCCAGGCCCAGGGCATCAGCCACAGCGAACTGTGTGAACTGGGCGTGTGCTGGCTGGCGCTGGGCAGCGAAGGGCGCTACGAACAGACGCTCAACACCGACCAGGACAACGGGATCATCTTCAGCGTCCCGGAGGGTGCGACGGCGGAAGAAATCCGCCGCACGCTATTGCCGCTGGCCGAGCGTATCAACGCGGCGCTGGACGCCTGCGGCTTTCCGCTGTGCAAGGGCCAGGTGATGGCCTCCAACCCGAAGTGGTGCCTGTCGCTCGAAGAGTGGAAGGGGGCTTTCTCGGAGTGGATACAGCGCGGCGATGCGCCGGTTTTGCTCAATGCCACCATTTTCTTCGACTTCCGCCCGCTGTTCGGTCGCCATGAGCTGGCATACGAGTTGCGTGAGTGGCTCAACGCCAAAATCAAGGATAACCGCCTGTTCCTGCGGCACATGGTGCAGAACGCCCTGGGCAACCGTCCGCCGCTGGGAATGGTGCGCGATTTCGTGGTGGACGGCGGCACGCTGGATCTCAAGCTCAACGGCGTGTCGCCCTTTGTCGATGCCGCACGCATCTTCGGCCTGGCCGCCGGCGTTGCAGAAACTTCGACCATCCGTCGCCTGCGCGCAAGCAGCGAAGCCTGGGACATGAAAAAGAACGACGTGGAGGGCTGGATCGAGGCCTTTCTCTATCTCCAGCTGTTGCGCCTGCGCCTGCAGCACGAGCAGTGCGAAGCGGGCGCGGCGCTGTCCAACCGGGTTGACCCGGACAAGCTCAACAACCTCGACCGGCGCATTCTCAAGGAGGCTTTCCGCCAGGCGCGCAAGCTGCAGGCGGTGATGGAGAAATATTTCTCTTTTTAAGTGCCGTGATGCGGAAAGCGGATGGTAACCAGCGTCCCTTTGTCGTGCGGCCCAGCGTTCAGCGTGATCGTGGCGCCGTGGCGTTTCGCCACTTCCGCCACGATGGCGAGGCCAATCCCGCTGCCGCTCTGACCGCTGCCGAGCACGCGGTAAAAGCGCTCGAAAACCCGCTCGCGGTGGGGAGGCGCGATGCCAGGGCCGTTATCGACTACGCGCAGCACCGCTCCGCCGTGCTCGTAATCCACGCTTACCGTGACCTGTCCGCCCGCCTGGGTGTAACGAATTGCATTGTCGATCAGGTTGCCGAGCATTTCGGTCAGGCTCGCGGCGTCGCCACGCAAGGGTGCGACCTGGGAAATGCCCTCGAAACCGAGGTCCATCCCCTTTTCCAGTGCCATGGGCACCCAGTTCACGGTGCACTCCTGAGCCAGGCGGTTGAGGTCGAGCGGTGCGAAGGTTTCGGCGCCCTGGCCCCCCGGTTCGTTGCGCGCCAGCGCCAGGAGCTGGTTTACCAGGTGATTGCCGCGCTTGGCGCTGGTGAGTATCTGTTGCAGCGCGTACTGCTTGCGCTCCGGTTCCGTCTCCCGCAACGCCAGCTCGGTCTGGGTTTTCAGTCCGGCAAAAGGGGTGCGCAGCTGGTGAGCGGCATCGGCGACGAAGCGCTGCTGCGCCAGCATCACCTGCTTCAAGCGCTCCAGCAGGTCGTTCACGGCGTTGATCAGCGGGCGCACTTCCGCCGGTGCCTGGGTTTCATCCAGCCGGCTCAGATCGTCGCGGTGCCGCAGCGTGACGTCCTGCCGCAATCGTTCCAGGGGCTCCAGCCCCTGCTTGAGCGCATACCATACGGCGCCCACCGCGATCACGATCAGCAGCAGCTGGGGGATCACGATGTTGGCGAAAATGCCGCGGATGCTGGCCTGGCGCTGATGCGTGGTTTCCGACATATGCAGCTGGAAAGACGGCGAACCGGGCGGGCCGGGGTAAACCAGGCTCACCATGCGGGTTTTTTCCCCGCCATGCTCCGTGTTGCTGAACAGCGGACCCGTTTTGCCGCCGCGGTATGAGATGGGGCGTGCCAAGTCTGCGTTGCCGACCAGCATCCGCCCCTCCTCATTGCTGACACTGTAATACATGCGGTCCTGTTCGCCGGGGGCGCCGCCAGCGGGAAGCGTCGGTGTGACATCGAGGCGCTCCCGGCCGCTGCCCAGCTTCATTTGCGCTGCCAGCGATTGTGCCCGTTCCAGCAGCGCCCGGTCGTAAGGCTGGCTGGCGTAGTTCAGGGTGGCTACGTAGCCCGCCACCGTGCTGAACAGCCACAGCAGGAACAGCGGCGTCAGCAGCCAGTTCATGAGGCGGTCGTGCAGGGAAAGAACTTCGTCTTCCATCGTGATCATTCTGCAGGGTGCCTAGGGCGTGTTAACACGCCCTAGGGGGAAACCTTGTCGATAACGTAGCCGAGTCCGCGGATATTGCGAATCGTCACGCCCGCGACCTCGATTTTCTTGCGCAGGCGGTGGATGTAGACCTCGATGGCGTTGGCGCTTGCCTCCTCGGCATAGCTGTAAAGGTGCTCCAGGAGCTGGTCCTTGCTGACCACCCAGCCGGTGTGCGACATCAATGCCTCCAGTACGCCCGTCTCGCGCGTGGTCAGCTCCAGCGACTCGCCGTTGATGGCGGCGCGGCGCCCCACGCTGTCGAAGCTCAGCGTGCCGCAGGAGAACACCGGATTCACGCCGCACTGGCCGCGTCGCATCAGGGCGCGCACGCGCGCTTCGAGCTCCGGCAGGCAGAACGGCTTGACCAGGTAATCGTCCGCGCCCAGGTCGAGACCCTTGACCCGGTCCGCCACCCCGTCCCGGGCAGTCAGGATGATGACCGGGACCTGCTGGTTGCGTTCGCGCAGGTTGCGCAACACGCACAGTCCATCCAGGCGCGGCAGGCCGAGGTCGAGGATCACCAGGTTGAAGGGCTGATCTCCCTTGAGCATCAGGTCCGCGTCCATCCCGTCGCCGACGCAATCGACGGCATAGCCGTTGCGCGACATGGAGCGGCACAGGCCGTCGGCCAGCACTTCATCGTCTTCGGCAATCAGGATGCGCATAAGTAGGTAATCAAAGTATTGTAAGTTTTGTGTAAGACGAGCGCGCTATGGTTTAAAAAGCGGATGGTGGAGTGTACAGCCAGCCCACTGTTGTGAAGCAATTCTAATTGGAGGATATGAAATGTCAAAACGCGAAATGAACTGGGCGGCGATCGATGCCGATCCCAGGTTCCAGGCGCTGCATCGCAAGAAAACGACCTTCCTGTGGGGGTTGATGATTTTCTCGATCATTTATTATTTCCTGCTGCCGATCGGCGCTGCCTATTACCAGGATCTGTTCAAGATCAAGGTGTGGGGCGTGGTCAATGTCGGCATTCTGTTTGCCCTGTCGGAATTTGTCGTGGCCTGGACCATCGCCTTCGTTTACTCGAAGAAAGCCAATGCCGAATTCGACACCATGGCGCAGGAAATCATCAACGATGCGCACAAACTGGGAGCCTGACATGAGTAAAACCTTCAACAAGCTCGCCTTGTCCGCTGCCGCGCTGCTGGCCAGCGGCTCCGCCTGCGCGGCGGGTGGCGCGGTCGCCGACGAGTTCAAGTGGATGACCTTCGCGGTGTTCGGCGTGATTATCGCCATCACCATGGCGATCACCTTCTGGGCGGCAAAAACCACCCATACCACCTCCGAGTTCTACGCTGCCGGACGCTCGGTGAGCGGCATCCAGAACGGCTGGGCGATTGCCGGCGACTACCTGTCCGCCGCGTCCTTCCTCGGCATTGCCGGGCTGATCTCGCTCTACGGCTACGACGGTTTCATGTACTCGGTGGGCTGGCTGGTGGCTTACATCACCGTGCTGCTGGTGATCGCCGAACCCTGCCGCAACATCGGCAAGTACACCATGGGCGACATTCTGGCCTTCCGTAACGACCCGAAGAAGACCAAGACCGTGGCCGCACTTTCCACCATCACCGTGTCCACCTTCTACCTGACCGCGCAAATGGTCGGCGGCGGCGTGCTGATCAAGACCCTGATCGGTATCGATTATGAAATTTCGGTGATCGGCGTCGGCGTCCTGATGCTGGCCTACGTGGTGTTCGGCGGCATGAAGGCCACCACCTGGGTACAGATCACCAAGGCGGTGCTGCTGGTGATGGCGTCGATCCTGCTGGTGACGCTGGTATGGGCGCCTTACGGCTTCAGCCTGCCGGGCTACCTGCAAGCGGTGGTGGGCGACGAGAAAGTCGTTGCCCAAGTCGCCAAACTGCTGGGCGACAAGGCAGCTACCATGACCCCGGCAGAACTGGGCCAGCGCTTCCTCGAGCCCGGCCTGTTCCTCAAGAGCCCGATTGACCAGATTTCCCTGGGGATGGCGCTGGTGCTCGGTACCGCAGGTATGCCGCACATCCTGATGCGCTTCTTCACCGTGCCGACGGCACAGGCCGCTCGCTTGTCGGTAATCTGGGCGATGGCGATCATCGGCGGTTTCTACGTGCTGACCCTGTTCCTCGGCACCGGTGCAGCAATGCTGGTCGGCCCGGCCAAGATCGCCTCGATCGATGCCGGCGGCAACATGGCCGGCCCGCTGTTGGCGCAGTTCCTGGGCGGCGGCGCGGACTCCATGCTCGGCAATTTCATGCTGGCTTTCGTCGCGGCCGTGGCATTCGCCACCATCGTCGCGGTGGTCGCAGGCCTGGTGCTGGCAGCGGCTTCCGCCATGGCGCACGACATCTATGTCGGCGTGATCCGCGGCGACAAGGCCACGCCTCAGGAGCAAGTCGTGGCAGCCCGCGTATCTTCCGTGATCGTAGGCGTGATCGCGATTACGGTGGGTATCCTGGCCAAGGGGCAGAACGTCGCCCACCTGGTAGCGCTGGCTTTTGCCGTGGCGGCATCGAGCAACCTGCCGGCGGTGTTCCTCACGCTGTACTGGAAGAAATGCAACACCACCGGCATCATAGCCGGCATGCTGGTCGGCTCCATCGCCGCCATCGGACTGGTGCTGATTTCCCCCAACATGACCTACCCCAAAGCCGTGATCAAGGCCGCGAACAAGGTCCTGGACGGCGAACCGGCGAGCGAAGCGAAGGATGCGGTTCCGGCCCAGCCAGGAACCGGCTTCGTGTGCGAGCTGTTCGCGCTGGAAGGCTGCAAGAAAGCCGAACCAGCCAAGGCCGCCGAACCAGCCAAGCCAGCCAAGCCCGGTACCCGGGAAAAACTGGCAACGCTGAAAGCCAAGCTGGATGCGGCGACAGATGAAGCCGAGAAAACGAAAATCCAGGGCGAGTTCGACAAAGTGAAGAAATCCAACGACAAGGCAGAGGAGGATCTGAAGAAGATGGCAGGCCAGACCACCAGCCTGATGGGCCTGGAAAAACCATTCTTCCTGCTCAAGAACCCCGGTCTTCTCTCCATCCCGCTGGGCTTCCTGATGGTGATTCTCGGCTCCCTGCTGACCCGCGACAAGCGCGCGGATGAGATGTGGGACGAGCTCTACGTGCGCCAGAACACCGGCATCAACGCGGAGGCGGCCACCGCGCACTAAGCAGTGCCGGCCTTAACCCTCTCAGCCCCCTGGTTCGCGCCAGGGGGCTTTTTGTTTTTGACGCTGCATTCGCGGCGCGTATCATGATTCCAATCTCCCCCGAGAAAGCCGCCATGAAGAGGCTCATGCATTTCTTTAGCCGCAAACCGGACCTGACCCCGGAGCTTGAATCACGCCTGGCGGCATGGCAGGCGTTGCCCGCCATCGGGCCGGGTGCCGAACTGGAGTCCGCGCGTTTTGTCGTGGTGGATGTCGAAACCAGTGGACTGATCCTGGCCAAGGACCATCTGATCGCCATCGGAGCGGTGGCGGTGCGCGCCGGCAAGATCGCTGCGGGCGACAGCTTTGAAGTAGTGCTGCAGCAGCAAACCGCCAGCGACAGGGAAAACATTCTGATCCACGGCATCGGCGGCAGCGCCCAGACCGGGGGCATGGCCCCGCAGGAAGCGCTGCTGGCCTTCCTAGAATACCTCGGCAAGGACCCCCTGGTTGCGTTCCACGTGGTGTTCGACGAAACCATGATCCGCCGCGCTATGCGGCAATTCCTCGGCTTCGATTTCAAGCATCACTGGCTCGACCTTGCCTATGCCGTGCCCGCGCTGTATCCGGAGCTGTCGAAGAAATACCGCGCCCTCGATGATTGGCAAAATCACTTTCGTATCCGGAATTACGCCCGCCACAGCGCCCTGGCTGACGCTTACAGCACGGCCCAGCTGTTACTGGTTGCCTTGCAGCAGGCAAAGAGGCATCGCATTTCCCGCTACAAGGGACTGGTGGATCTGGAAAAAGCGCAGCGCTGGGTGAATTGGGAAGGCTGACCAAGCTTCTCTCTTTACCCCCTCCGAGCTAAGTCCTATACTCTGCCCGGCACCGTCCGAGCAGCCCGGAAAGGGCGTCACGCATCAATAATCGACAATTATCAACATCCGGCCCAAACCTTAAGAAACCCGCATGCAGTTGACGGACAAGCAAAAGCAGTACTGGAAGAAAAATCTTCACGTGACGGGCGTGTTGCTCGCAATCTGGTTCATCGTGACCTTCGTCTTCAGCTACTTTGCCCGCGAGCTGAACGCCATCAGCTTTCTCGGTTTCCCGCTGGGGTTCTATTTCGGGGCCCAGGGTGCGCTCATCGTGTACGTCCTGATCATCTGGTTCTACGCCCATTACATGAACAAGCTGGACGTCGAATATGACGTCCACGAGAAGGGCGACTGAGCATGGCACGTCAAAATCAGGCAGTGTTCAAGTCCCGGCTGAAAAGATTCTACGGCTTTTATACCGGCGGCTTTATTGGCTTTCTCTTTATCCTGGCCATCCTGGAACAGATGGGCATGCCCAACCAGATCATCGGCTACGTGTTCCTGCTTTCGACCATCGCGCTTTACGCCATCATCGGCATCCGTTCCCGGACCATGGACGTGAACGAGTACTACGTCGTGGGGCGCCGCGTGCCGGCCTTCTTCAACGGCATGGCCACCGGCGCCGACTGGATGTCCGCCGCGTCCTTCATCGGCATGGCCGGAACCCTGTATAGCGAGGGTTACGACGGCCTCGCCTACATCATGGGCTGGACCGGCGGCTATTGCCTGGTGGCGCTGTTCCTGGCCCCTTACCTGAGGAAATTCGGCCAGTTCACGATCCCGGATTTTCTCGGCGCACGCTACGGCGGCAATATCCCCCGCACCATCGGCGTGTTCGCCGCCATCATCTGTTCCTTCACCTACGTGATCGCGCAAATCTACGGCGTGGGGCTGATCACCAGCCGTTTCACCGGTCTCGAGTTCCAGGTCGGCGTGTTCGTCGGCCTGGCCGGCATCCTGGTGTGTTCATTCCTCGGCGGCATGCGCGCGGTGACCTGGACCCAGGTGGCGCAGTACATCATCCTGATCGTCGCCTACATGATCCCGGTGGTGTGGCTGTCGGTGCAGCATACCGGCAACCCGGTTCCGCAAATTGCCTACGGTCAGGTGCTGCAACAAGTGACCGAGCGCGAAAATGTGCTGAATGACGCAAGCACCCCGGATGGCGCCAGGGAGGCCGAAGTACGCGCCATCTACAGGACCCGGCAGGCCGACATGGAAGCGCGGCTAAAAGCGCTCGAATCCGGCGGACCGGCCTATCTGGCGCAGGAGGCGGCCGGCATGAAGGCGAAACTGGCCAAGCTCAGGGCCGCCCCGGTTCCCGATCGCAAGGAAATCGAAAAACTGGAAACGGCCATCAAAGATTATCCGCTAGACCCGGAGAGGGCCAGGGAAAAATGGAAGAAGGCGGCGGACGTCGCCAGAGCCAAAGCCGCGCCGATCAAGGCGCATGCCGAACCGTTTGCGGGCGCGGGGGCAGAGAAACAGCTGCTTCAGTCGAACCCCCATGCGTCGCCGGATGAAATATTCAGGGCCAGAGCCGAGGACGACAGGGAGTCCAACAAGAAGCGCAAGAACTTCCTCGCCCTGGTGCTGTGCCTGATGGTGGGCACAGCCGCACTGCCGCACATCCTGATCCGCTACTACACCACGCCCAGCGTGAAGGAAGCGCGCCAGTCGGTATTCTGGTCCCTGTTCTTCATCGTCCTGCTTTACTTCACCGCGCCAGCCTTGGCGGTGCTGGCGAAATTCGACATTTACACCATCCTGGTGGGCTCGAAATTCTCCGAGCTGCCGAGCTGGGTGAATGCCTGGGCGGCAGTCGACAAAGCCTTGATGAGCGTGTCCGACCTCAACAAGGACGGCATCGTGCAGCTGGCGGAGGTCACTATCGGACCCGACCTGATCGTGCTGGCTACCCCCGAAATTGCCGGCTTGCCCTTCGTGATTTCGGGCCTGGTGGCGGCCGGCGGTCTGGCGTCCGCGCTTTCCACGGCGGACGGCCTGTTGCTGACCATCGCCAACGCCTTGTCGCACGACGTTTATTACAAGATGGTCGACCCCCATGCTTCAGGCACCCGTCGTCTCGCCGCTTCCAAGGCGCTGCTGTTGCTGGTGGCGATCGCGGCGGCGTGGGTGACGTCGCACCGGCCGGGTGACATCCTGTTCCTGGTGGGGTCGGCGTTCTCGCTGGCCGCCTCCGGCTTCTTCCCGGCTCTGGTGCTGGGCGTGTTCTGGCGGCGCGCCAACAAGCTGGGCGCGATCCTCGGCATGCTGGCCGGGCTGGGGGTGTGCATGTACTACATGTATACGACTTACCCATTTTTCGGCGTGAACGCTGCCAAATGGTGGGACATCGAACCGATCGCCGCCGGCATCTTCGGCATCCCGGTCGGCATTCTCGGCGTGATCCTGGGCAGCCTGATCAGCCCGGCACCAAGCAAGGACATACAGGAACTGGTGGATCATGTGCGCTACCCCAACCTGGAAGGGCGCCCGGCCAGGGCAACCTAATTACCACCCTCCGGGAAGGGAAAGTCAGACGTGGTTCAATTCGATGTGTTTTTGGTGCGGGCGCTGCGGGCGGTTGTCGAAGTCGCCGTTCTGGCCTTGCTGGGGCAGGGCCTGTTGGCCGTGCTGGCGGGCAAGGCGCGCCAGCAGAATTTCGTTTACCAGCTGTTTCAGGTGGTGACGCGCCCGGTCGTCAGGGCGGTGCGTTTCATCACGCCCCGCTTCATTCTCGACCGTCACATCCCGCTGGTGAGTTTTTTCCTGCTGCTCTGGCTGTGGCTGACGCTGGCGTTCGTCAAACGCTTCCTGTGCGCCCTGCACGGGGTGAATTGCTAGCCGGGATACACTGCAGCCAGCTCCGTGCCTTCGATTCGGTCATAGTAGCGAGCCCGGTACAGCAGGCGGTGGCATTCCCCGTCGTCGCTGAACGCGCTGCGGTCATGCAGCACGTTGTTGCAGATCAGGCCCATGCCCGGCTCAAGGCGGCCGTGGAAGATGTAAGGCGAGTCGCTGTTCAACAACTGCTCCAGGAATGCGACGGCAGCCTCCAGCACGGGGTCTTTTTTCCAGCGGATGCTGCGCGTGCGGGCGGTGTAGCGCATGTGCAGGTCGCCGCTCACCGGGTGCAGGGAAAACACCGGGCCGCCTTCGTCGGGGCGCGCGACGCCGTCTTCGTCCATGCGCGCAGGAATGACCATGGCGTCCGCTTCCATCAGGGCGCGGATGTAATCCGGGTTGGCGTCGCGCAGCTGGATGTAGGCGATTTCCGGGTCCATCAGGCCGTTTTCGCCGCCCGTTGCCGCGCTGCACACACAGTGCAGCTGCATGCCCCAGATCTGGCGCTCGGGCGGGTTGTAGTAGCCGTCCGTATGCCATTTGATGGGCCGGTCGGTGTAGGGAATATAGTGCTGGTGCTCGCCGCTGGCGTGGACGGCGAGCGAGGTGATGCCGTCATCGTCGGCCAGCATGTTGTGGTCGAGCCGTTTGAGGCCGAATTTGATACCGCACTGACGGGCGATTTCCTTGTCAGCCACGTTTCCCACTTGACTGGCGTAAATCGCCATGTTGGTCTTGCGGCACAGGGCCAGGATGGCATCGTGCTCGGCTTGGGTCAGCTGGCGCGGGTCGTCGATATGGACCACCAGATCTTCCATCCGTGCCGGGTAGTCTTCCAGCTTGCGGGCGCGCCACTGCAGGTAGTCCGCGTCGCTGTCCAGGGAGAATGGGTTAAATCCGGGGTGGGTCATGGCGTCCTCGAAATACGTCAAACTTGTCTGGAGCCGAGTATACCGTCCTTTACCGGGGCGATAAAGGAAGGGGTAATTGAAACGGGCACGGAGTTTGCTGATAAGATCATGATCTCTAACTGCTTTGGTGAATTCAGGAATGCTCGACTTTCTGCCGTTTGGCCGAAAAAAAACGCCCCCTTCGTCCGATCCTCTGGGCAGCCTCAAGGCTGCCACGTCGTGGCTGCACGAATTACCCATGGGCGACACATTTGCCGCCCACGAAAAAATTGTCACGCTGCTCAACGAATTCAGCGAGAAAGCGGAGCCGCCCAGCAAGGCGCGCCTGCAGGTTTTGATGCATCTCGACGAGGGGGCGCAGGAGCTGCAACACACCCTGACCCAGCAGTATCTCCGTAATCCGCGCATGTCGCGCCAGATCGAGAGCCGTTTGTGGAATGCGGTCTTTTCCTTTCATTGGCAAATAGCGCGGGGTTATCACATGTTCGTCATGTCCTATGTGGGGAATCCGAACAGCAGCGACATCCGCCACGATATCCCCCTGATCACCGCGCGCGCCATCCGCCATTTCGCGCAACAGGCCAAGTGTCGTTATTTCCGCTATGAAACGATCGGCGCCAAATTGTGGAAACACGTTCACAACCTCTATCGCTTGTCGGAATATGAAGAGTTCGAGCGCAAGCCCCTGCTGATCTACCCCAAGTGTCCGGGCCATACGACTTGTGCCGAGGAATACCTTCAGCTCCTGAGTCTGGATGTGCTCAATACCAACAGCCTGTTTCCGAAGCAGATCGAAATGGTCGACTTGTGGCTCGACAGCTGGGCGGCGGCGTTAAAGCTGGAGCGGGATTACGACCCGCAGCGTCATGTGTTCTGCGTCAATCTGGGCGAAGACAAGGGTCCCCGGCGCGTACGCAAGCCACCCGCGGCGGACAGCATGTTTCGCTGCTGGGGCAGCGATGCGCTGATGGAACGGGTAAAACAGACCAAGGATGCGCTGCAGCATGGAGAGACGCCGGCGAAGCTCGGTCTCGGCGAAGATTGTCGCCTGCCGACATGCCTGGAATTCATCGACCGGATAACCCAGCAATGGTCTCCCTCGGGTGAGGAGCGGGTACGGCGCAAACAGGAGCGCATAGCCAAGGTAAAACTGATTGATGTGGTAAAGGATTTCCTCGAAATCTGCGTTCAGGTTAAGCAGGACAACGAAGCGCTTTCGCCCAAACAGGAGGAAGAAGAGCAGAAAGTCAAAATCAGCTACGAGGAGATGCTTGACGTGCGTCTCTATGGCTTCGTAACCCAGCGCACCCAGGCCAAACTGAACCAGGCAAAGCAACCGCAGCCCACCCAGCAAGCGCAACAGGTGGCGCACCACGAGCGCTGGCTGATGGAAAACGAAAGCTCGAGCGGTTTCGGCGCAACTGTAGATGCTGTCCATGATGACTGGGTGCGGCTCGGCAAACTGGTGGGGCTGAAGCCGGAACGCAGCCATAACTGGGTGGTGGGCGTGATTCGACGTCTTTCATTGCTGGAGTCCGGCCAGCGCAATGTCGGTATCGAGGTTCTCGCCAAGGCGCCGGTTACCGTCATGCTCAAGGCGACGAAACCTCGTCATAGTGGTTATACCGTCGACGGTATCGACGCGGTCGACATCGTGTTGCCGGTCAGCGCGCTTTACCTGCCGCCAAATGCAGAGGACAAAAGCGGTGTCAGCCTGATCATGGATAGCGTGGAATATGCACCGGGCCGTCATTTCGAGTTAAGTGCCCGCAGTCGCAGCTATTCGATTGCTTTGGGCCGGGTGATCGAGAAAGGGGACGATTGGCTGAGGGCCAGTTTCGAGATATTGCAGAAAAAATAGCGCAAGCCCGCCAGCCAAAAAAGAAAGGCCCCGCAAAGCGGGGCCCAAATATATTGAACAGAAACAAGCATCACACTTGCAAAATCAGTATAGCACAGAGATTTGCCGGGAATAGTCTTTTGTGACTATGGCTGCTGGTCCTTGGCTACCACATCCCCGGGCTTTGCGAGTCCCTGTTCCAGCGCAAAAGTTGCTACTTGCACCCGGTTATCGAACCCCAGTTTTTCCAGGATGCTGCGCAAATGGTTGCGCACGGTATTTTCGGACAGGCCGAGAATTTCGCCAATGCCGCGGTTGCTCAAGCCGCGTGCGACGTACGAGACGATTTCGAGCTCGCGCGGCGAAAGCTTGCTGACGGCGCTTGGTCCCAACTCGCCGCGTGCGATTTTCTGCAACACATGCGCGGGGAAAACACTGTTGCCCTGGGTGACGGCGATGACGGACTGGATGATCTGGTCCGGTTCGCTCGATTTGAGCAGGTAGCCGTCCACGCCTTTTTCCATCGCATCGCGCACTTCGTGGTCTTCTTCTGCCATGGTGAGCATGATGGTTTTGACGCGATGGCGCTGCAATACGGGCACCAGGTCGAGGCCGTTTTCTTCGCCCAGCGTGCGGTCGAGCAGGGCAACGTCCGCCCGCCCGCCTTGCTCCAGCCATTGCCGCACGCTGCCGAGATTGGCGAACTGCGCCGCGACGCTCACATCCGTACGGTTCTCCAGAAGGTGTAGCAGACCCTTGCGGAACAGAGGGTGGTCGTCCACCAGGATTACCGAAACGGTCATGCCTTAGCTTTTGCCGCCACGGTCCTGGCGTACCTTCTTGATCAGGTCGTCCAGTACTGGCAGCAACTGCTCATTGCCGCCGGTTTGCGACGGAGAGGTGAGGTATTTCCCTTCCACCGCAACGGACGGCACGCCGGTAATGGCAAAGTTTCGCGTCAGCTGCTTGGCGCGCTGGGTTTTGCTGATGACCGAGAATGAGGCATACATCGCGGAGAATTTCTTGCTGTCGATACCTTGCTGGGCAACCCAGGCCTGTAGCGTTCTCTCGTTGCTGAGATCGATGTGCTGCACATGCACGGCATTGAAAATGGCGGGGTGGAGCGTTTCCAGCATACCCATGGCTTCAGCGGTATAGAATATTCTGGCATAGGTCATGTAAGTATCGTTGAACACCGCTGGCAGACGGCGAAAGGTGACGTCCTTGGGGAGTTTCTTGGCCCAGGGATTCAGCGTCGGTTCCAGCGCGTTGCAATGCGGGCAGGCGTAGGAAAAAAACTCCAGCACTTCGATGTTCTTGCCGGTTTCCGTGGGTTCGGCGGGGGAAACCAGCGTGTACTGCTTGCCCAGGACCAGTTCGGCGTACGCCGGAACGCTCCAGGAAAAGGCAAAACACAGTGCGGCCAACAACAGACGCAACGCGGCAAAATTCAATTTCATCACAGAGTTTCTCCTTGAGTTGTTCAGTTAGGGCGTGTTAACACTAATGCGCCGGAACGGCCGCCTGTGCCTGATCATGAACCTTGACCAGACTTGCGCTTACGCCATTCTGGGTCAGTGTGGTACGCATCCGGTTCAGATCATCCACGTTGCTGTAGGGCCCGACCCGCACCCGGTGCCAGATCCCCTTGTCCGGAACGGTAACGGTCTGGATGGTAGCCTCGACACCCATCAAAGCCAGCTTGGCCTTGAGATTATCGGCTTCCCCCTCGCTCTGGAACGCCCCGGCCTGCAGGTAATACTGGCTCTTGGCGGCGTTTTCCGAGGCCTGCTGTTTGATGTCGTTTTCGCTGACAGGTTCCTCGACGCCCGGCAGGATAGTATAAAAATCGAATCGCGGTTTTTCTGCCGGCTTGGCCTTGTCTTCGGCCGGTTTATCCGCCTGGGCCGCGGGGGTGGGCGGAGCCTTATCGTTGGTCGTGGCTTCGGATTTGTGTTCCACGAAAGGACTGGGGCTTCCCTTGACGACCACTGCAACGGCCAGCGCGATAGCGAGGCCGATGAACATGCCGATGAAAATGCCGGTAAGCATCGGGCTGCCGGATTTTTTCGAGGAGGTGCTTTTGGGTGCGGGTTTGTAGTCGCGGCTCATGAGTTCTTCACGTTGTGGTATTACATTTTATCCGGGCTGCTTACGCCGAGCAGGCTCAAGCCATTTCTGAGCACTTGCCGGGTGGCGGTGATCAGGGCGAGGCGCGCAAATTTTATGCCTTCGTCCTCGACCAGGAACTGTTGGGCATTATAGTAACTGTGGAGTTCCCCCGCCAAGTCGGAGAGATAGTAAGCAATCTGGTGGGGAGCGAATTCCCGCGCCGCGTTTTCCAGCGTTTCGCCATAAGCTTCCAGGCGCTGCAGCAGAGCCAGCTCGTGCGGCAGGGTCAGCAGTGTCAGGTCGACGTCCTGGACCAGGTCGTCCACGTCGCCGCCCCACTGTGCCAGTACGCTGCAGATGCGTGCATGGGCGTACTGGATGTAGTACACCGGATTGTCGTTGCTCTGCGATTTCGCCAGTTCGAGGTCGAAATCCAGGTGCTGGTCGCTCTTGCGCCGCACGTAGAAAAAGCGGCAGGCATCGTTGCCGACTTCATGGCGCAGTTCGCGCAAAGTGACGAAATCGCCGCTGCGCGTGGACATGGAGACTTTTTCCTCGCCGCGGTAGAGCACGGCAAACTGCACCAGGGTGATCTCCAGCTTGCTTTCGTCAAGCCCCAGGGCCTTGAGGGCGCCCTTGACGCGCGCAATGTAGCCGTGGTGATCGGCACCCCAGACGTTGACGACCATGTCGTAGCCGCGCTCGTACTTGTTCAGGTGGTAGGCGATATCGGAGGCGAAATAGGTGTATTGGCCGTTCTCGCGCTGCACCACGCGGTCCTTTTCGTCGCCGAAGGCGGTGGAGCGGAACCATAGCGCGCCGTCCTGGCGGTAGAGGTGACCTTTCTTGTCCAGCATTTCAACCACGCGCGCCACCAGGCCGCTGTCGAACAGGGATTTTTCCGAGAACCATGTGTCGAAGCTGACGCCAAACTCCATCAGGTCGTTGCGCCCGTCGCCCAGTTGTTCCGTCAGGGCGAAATCGTGCAAATAAGCATAATCGTCGCCGAGCAGCTTCTTGGCGTTGGCAATCAGGCCATCCAGGTGCGATTCGTTCTGCTGCTTGGCCCATTTCTCATCTTGCTTCAACTCTTCTTCGGTCGAGCGGGGCGGCACGCCTTCCAGCAGGGTCCATGGCTGGTGGACGTAACGGTCGCCGTGCAGGCGTCTGATTTCCTGCGCCATTTCGCGTACGTACTGGCCCTGATAGCCATTGGGCGGAAAGGGAACGTCGATGCCGTTCAATTCCAGGTAACGCAGCCAGGTGGACAATGCCAGGATGTCCATCTGCCGGCCGGCGTCGTTGATATAGTATTCGCGCTTGACCTGGTAGCCGGCAGCAGCAAGGACGCTGGCCAGGCTCATGCCGAAGGCGGCGCCGCGTCCGTGGCCGACGTGCAAGGGCCCGGTCGGATTGGCGGACACGAATTCCACCTGGGCTTTCTTGCCCTTGCCCAGGGTGCCTCGGCCAAAAGCGTCGCCCTGTTCCAGGATCATCGACACGACGCGCTGCTTCGAAGCGGGGCTGAGGAAAATGTTGATGAAGCCGGCGCCGGCGATTTCCGCCTTTTCCACCCAGGGCGAAGGCGGCAGGGCTTCCAGCAGGGCGCTGGCGATGTCGCGTGGACTGCGTTTCATGGCCCGTGCCAGTTGCATGGCCAGGCTGCAGGCGTAGTCGCCGTGCTGCGCCTGCTTGGGGCGCTCGAGCACGACGCTCGCATCGGTTGCATCGGGAGCCACCGCGCGCAACGCCTGGCTAAAGAGATCGGTAAGGTGCTGTTTCAATTCGTTCGCTCGGAAAATACGCTAAAGCTGGGTATTCTAAAGCTTTCTATGACCTGCTGCTAGAAATCGAGGGGGTCGACGTCGAGAGACCATCTGGTTTGGCGCGCATGGAGTGCCGACAGGGCGCTGTACCAGTGGTGCAGGAAGCGCTGCAGAGTCTGGCGCGACTCCGC
The DNA here is from genome assembly GCF_011764585.1 of Sulfurimicrobium lacus. GTDB lineage: Bacteria > Pseudomonadota > Gammaproteobacteria > Burkholderiales > Sulfuricellaceae > Sulfurimicrobium > Sulfurimicrobium lacus. The sequence continues at coordinate 3,782,632 of NZ_AP022853.1, read as the reverse complement.
CTGCACCAGCAACTGGGCTCGTTCCCTTCCGGCGAGGCGGGCCATGGGGGCGGGCACGGCATCGTAAACCGTGATCGCGGGGTCGTCGGCGGCGGCCAGTTTTCTTGCCTTGCGCAGAAAATCGAGCGCCGTTTCCAGTCGCGTGGCCTCGGCGCGTAGCAAGGCCTGGTGACAGAATGGCGGGAAGCCCGCCTGCTTGCGTTCCACCAACTGTGTTGCGGCAAAGGCTTCGTAGTCCTGGCGCAGCAGGGCCTCGAACAGCGGGTGGTCGGGAAACTGGGTCTGGATCAGCACGGTGCCGGCTTCCGCTGCCCGACCGGCGCGGCCCGCCACCTGCATCAGCAGGGCGAAGAGGCGCTCCGCCGCGCGGAAATCCGCGCTGTAGAGCGCGCCGTCCACGTTGAGTGCGCCGACCAGGGTGAGACGCTTGAAATCGTGACCCTTGGCCAGGATCTGCGTGCCCACCAGGATGTCCACCCGTTCCTCGTGCACTTCCTGCAGCATCTCTTTCAGGGCGTGCTTGCGCCGCGTACTGTCGCGGTCGATGCGCAGGATGCGGGCGGTGGGGAAATGTTCTGTCAGAACGTCTTCCAGGCGCTGGGTGCCTTGGCCGACGGGGGCCAGGTCGGGGTTGCCGCAGTCCGGACAGGCGCGTGGAATGCGCTCTTCATGGCCGCAATGGTGACAGCGCAGGCGCCCTTCGCGCAGATGCACCACCAGCTTGCTGGAGCAGCGCAGGCAGGGCGCGATCCAGCCGCACTGATTGCACGTCAGGACCGGGGCGTAACCGCGGCGGTTGATGAACACCATGCTTTGCCGCCCGCGCGTGAGATTCTCGCCCAGGGCGCGCAGCAGCGGTGCGGTCAGGCCGTCGACCGGCTTTTCCGTGCGCAGGTCGATGCGGCGGATGACGGGCAGTTGCGCCTCTTCCACCGCCCGCTGGGTCAAGCGTAGCAGGCGATAGCGCCCCGCCAAGGCATTCTGGTAACTTTCCAGCGAGGGCGTGGCGGAACCGAGCAGGATAGGGATGTCGCGCTGCTTGGCGCGTGCCACCGCCATGTCGCGCGCGCTGTAGCGCAGGCCATCCTGCTGCTTGAACGAACTGTCGTGTTCCTCGTCCACGATGATGAGCCCCAGATCGGACATGGGGGTGAACACCGCCAGGCGCGTGCCGAGCACGATGCGCGCCGCGCCGGACTGGGCCAGCAGCCAGTGCTGCAGGCGTTCCGTGTCGTTCAGGCTGCTGTGCAGGGCGACCACGGGAACGCCGGGAAAACGTGTGCGGAAGCGGGCTTCGAGCTGGGGGGTGAGGTTGATCTCCGGCACCAGCACCAGCACCTGCCTGCCCTGTTCCAGCTGGCTGGCGGTGAGGCGCAAATAGATTTCGGTCTTGCCGCTGCCGGTGATGCCGAGCAGCAGCCAGGGCACGAACCCGGGCGGAGCGGCGTGAATTTCGGCCACCACAGTCGCCTGCTCCTGGTTGAGTTGCGGCAGGACCGGCGCACCGGTCGACGGGGCAGCGGACGGCACCGGAATGGCTTCCTCGGTTTGCTCGATCCAGCCTAGTGCGAGCATTTCCTTAACGTGTCTGGCTGCGCTGGAAGAAAGGTCGAGCAGTGCTTCGCGCGGCGCAGCCCCACTCTGCTGCAGGAATTGCAGCAATTTGCGTCGCACCACCGCCCGTGTCGGCAGTTCATCCGGGGACGGGGCGACCGTGGTCAGGGCATAGGCGCGCCGGCACGGCAGCGCGTTGGGCTGATCCGAGCGCAGCCGCTGGGGCAAAGCTGTAAAAATAACCTCGCCCAGGGGGTGATGGTAATAGTCGCTGCAAAACTGCAGCAGGGCCAGAATTTCCTGGGGCAGCGGCGGGCTGTCGCGCAACACCTGCAGCACCGGCTTGATTTGCGCGGCGGGGTGGTCCGAGTGGTCGGCGAGGGCGACGATCATGCCCACCATTTTCCTGCGGCCGAAAGATACCAGCACCCGCCGGCCGATGTCTTCCGTACCCGCGCTGTCCGCCCGATAGTCGAACAGGGTGGCAAGCGGAACGTCGAGGGCGATTTTCAGTATTTGGGTCATTTTCAGACCCTAGTTTGGCGCATACTTTTCAAGTCGAATCTACTTACTCGGTAGTAACTTGCTGTAGTGAGAACGCTTTTTTAGTTACCCACAGAATCTGTGGATAACTCTGTGGGTAGTCGCAGGTCAAAAGGGGTAATTGCTTGCCGGGCAAGGACTTTTTGCTTCTGCCTAGTCCGCGGGCGTTTATATATTATCTATACAAAACAGCATGTTGACAAATGTCCGTCAGAAAATCGACTTTTGCCGGTTGACGTTTTGACATTTGTCAGAACTGTGTATAAATCGCGTAGGAAGCTGAGTCAAACGCGTTTATTTATGGTAAGCGCGGCTCATCTCGTGCACGGCGCTCACCAGCGTGGCGGCATGCTCAGGGTTCGTGTACTGGGAAATGCCGTGACCGAGATTGAATACGTGGCCGGAACCTGGGCCGTAAGAGGCCAGGATCTTGCCTGCTTCGGCACGGATGGTCTCCGGGTTGGAGAACAGCACGGTCGGGTCCAGGTTGCCCTGCAATGCCACCTTGTCGCCGACGCGGCGGCGTGCCTCGCCGATATCCATGGTCCAGTCCAGCCCGACCGCGTCGCAGCCGATGTTGGCGATGCTTTCCAGCCACAATCCGCCGCCCTTGGTGAACACGATGCAGGGGATCTTGACGCCATCTTTTTCGCGAATCAGGCCGCCCATGATCTTCTCCATGTAGGCCAGGGAAAACTCGTGGTAGGCGGCGTGAGACAGCGCGCCGCCCCAGCTGTCGAAAATCATCACGGCCTGCGCGCCGGCTTCGATCTGCGCGTTGAGGTAGGTGGTGACGGAGCGGGCGTTGATGTCGAGGATGTGGTGCAGCAGGTCGGGGCGGCTGTAGAGCATGGTCTTGATCAGGGTGAAGTCGCTGCTGCTGCCGCCCTCTACCATGTAGCAGGCCAGCGTCCACGGGCTGCCGGAAAAGCCGATGAGGGGGACGGAGCCATCCAGCGCCTTGCGGATTTGCGTCACGGCGTCCATCACGTAGCGCAGGTGTACGTCGGGATCGGGTACGGTGAGGTCGCGGATCTCCCACTCGTCGCGCAGCGGGCGCTCGAATTTCGGCCCTTCGCCGTGGGAGAAATACAGCCCCAGCCCCATGGCGTCGGGGATGGTGAGAATGTCGGAAAAAAGAATCGCAGCATCGAGCGGAAAGCGCGCCAGCGGCTGCAGCGTCACCTCGGTGGCGAGGTCGGGGCTCTTGCACAGCGACATGAAATCGCCGGCTCGCTCGCGCGTCTTGTTGTATTCCGGCAGGTAGCGCCCGGCCTGGCGCATCATCCAGATCGGCGTGTATTCGGTCGGCTGGCGCAGCAGGGCGCGCAGGAAGGTGTCGTTTTTCAGTTTGCTCATTGTTTTATCACCACGGGGAGCACGGGGAACACGGGGCTTGAATGGGTTTCCCCTGCTCCCCGTGTGCCTCGTGGTTAATGTTCAAACGCCCAGAAATTCCAGGATACCTTTTGCTGCCAGGCGGCCTTCGTTGACCGCCGTCACCACCAGGTCCGAGCCGCGCACCATGTCGCCGCCGGCGAACACTTTCGGGTTGCCGGTCTGGAATGCTTGCGCATTGCCGCTCGCCACCACGCGTCCGCCTTGATCCGTGGCGATGCCGAAATCGGCGAACCACGGCTGCGGGTTGGGGCGGAAGCCGAAAGCGACGATGACGTGGTCGCAGGGGATGATTTCCTCGCTGCCCGGAATCACTTCCGGGGTGCGGCGGCCGCGCGCGTCCGGCGCGCCGAGCTGGGTGGTGACCAGCTTCACGCCCTCGACCTTGCCGTTGCCGACGACTTCCACCGGCTGGCGGTTCCACAGGAATTGCACGCCTTCTTCGCGGGCATTGTTCACTTCGCGTTTCGAGCCCGGCATGTTGGCCTCGTCACGGCGGTAGGCGCAGGTGACGGAAGCCGCGCCCTGGCGGATCGAGGTGCGGTTGCAGTCCATGGCGGTATCGCCGCCGCCCAGCACCACGACACGCTTACCCTGCATGGAAACGAACTCGCCCGGCAGATTCAGACAATTGCGCACGTTGGAGATCAGGAACGGCAGTGCTTCCAGCACCCCCGGCAGGTCCTCGCCGGGGAAGCCGCCCTTCATGTAGCTGTAAGTGCCCATGCCCATGAACACCGCGTCGTATTCGTCGAGCAGGCGCTGGAACGGCAGATCCTTGCCGATCTCGGTGGCGAGGCGGAATTCGACGCCCATGCCTTCGAGAATCTCGCGGCGGCGCTTGACGACTTCCTTTTCCAGCTTGAATTCGGGGATGCCGAAGGTGAGCAGCCCGCCGATTTCCTCGTTGCGGTCGAACACCACCGGCGCGACGCCGTGGCGCACCAGCACGTCGGCGCAAGCGAGGCCGGCGGGGCCGGCGCCGATCACGGCGACTTTCTTGCCGGTCGCGACCACCTTGCTCATGTCGGGACGCCAGCCGGCCTTGAAGGCCTCGTCGGAGATGTACTTTTCCACCTGGCCGATGGTCACTGCGCCGAAGCCGGTGTTGAGCGTGCAGGCGCCCTCGCACAGGCGGTCCTGCGGGCATACGCGGCCGCAGATTTCGGGCAGCGAATTGGTCTTGTGCGACAGCTCGGCCGCCTCGAACAGGTTGCCTTCCCGCACCAGCTTGAGCCAGTTGGGAATGTAGTTGTGCACCGGGCACTTCCATTCGCAGTACGGATTGCCGCAGGCGAGGCAGCGGCCGGCCTGCTCCTGGGCCTGCTCCGCGCCGAACGGCGCGTAGATTTCGCGGTACTCGGTGACGCGCACCTCGGCGGCCTTCTTGTCGCCGTCGCGGCGCGCGATGTTGATGAACTGGAATACGTCGTCAGCCATTTTCTTCCCCATTCCTTGCTCGCTCAGCTTTTCAACAGGCTGTCGAGGTGCAGCGCTTTCGGTTTTACCAGCCAGAACTTGCCGATCACTTCGTCGAAACGGGCGAGCAGATCGCTTGCCTGTTCGCTGCCGGTGAGGCGGATGTGTTCTTCCAGGCTTGCGCGCAGGAAGTGGCGGTATTGTTCAGTGGATTCGGTGTTGATGCGGTTGATGTCCACCAGCTCGTTGTTGTAGCGGTTGGCGAACTGGTTATGTGCGTCGTACACCATGGCGAAGCCGCCGGTCATGCCGGCGCCGAAATTGAGGCCGGTGTCACCGAGCACGACAATGATGCCGCCTGTCATGTATTCGCAGCAGTGGTCGCCGGCGCCTTCCACCATCGCCACGGCGCCGGAATTGCGCACCGCGAAGCGCTCGCCGGCCATGCCGGCGGCGTTGAGCTTGCCGCCGGTGGCGCCGTAGAGACAGGTGTTGCCGATAATGGTGGTATCGAGAGCCTTGAAAGCCGAGTCCTTGGGCGGATGGATCACGATACGCCCGCCGGCCATGCCCTTGCCCACGTAGTCGTTGGCGTCGCCTTCGAGCTTCAGGGTGAGGCCCTTGTGGTTCCACACGCCGAAGCTCTGGCCGGCGCTGCCGCTGAGGTTCAGGGTCAGGCAGTTGTCGGGCAGGCCTTCCGCGCCGTGCGCGCGGGCGATCTCGCCCGACAGGCGCGCGCCGATGGAGCGGTTGGTGTTGTGCACCGCGTAGGACAGTTCCAGCGGCTGTTTCGCCTTGATCGCGGCAATCGCGTCGACCACCATCTGTTCCGCCAGCTCGCCCTTATCGAAGGACGGGTTGGTGGCCTCGGTGCAGTAGCGCGGCTCGCTGTCGGGAATGCTGCCCTGGTCCAGCAGCACGCCGATATCCAGCTTCTGCTGTCGAGCGGATTCGCCCGGCAATACTTCCAGCAGGTCCATGCGGCCGATCAGCTCGTTCATGGTGCGCACGCCGAGGCGTGCCATCAGCTCGCGGGTTTCCTGGGCGACGAAGGTGAAATAGTTCATCACCATTTCCGGCAGGCCGATGAAGTATTCCTTGCGCAGGCGCTCGTTCTGGGTGGCCACGCCGGTGGCGCAGTTGTTGAGATGGCAGATGCGCAGGTATTTGCAGCCCAGCGCGATCATCGGCGCGGTGCCGAAGCCGAACGATTCGGCGCCCATGATGGCGGCCTTGATCACGTCCAGGCCGGTCTTCAGGCCGCCGTCTGTCTGCAGCCGCACGCGCGAGCGCAGGCCGTTGGCGCGGAGCACCTGTTGTGCCTCGGTGATGCCCAGCTCCCATGGCGTGCCGGCGTACTTGACCGAGGCGATGGGGCTGGCACCGGTGCCGCCGTCGTAGCCCGAGATGGTGATCAGGTCGGCGTAGGCCTTGGCCACGCCGGCAGCGATGGTGCCCACGCCCGGCTCAGCCACCAGTTTGACCGACACCAGCGCCTGCGGGTTGACCTGCTTGAGGTCGAAGATCAGCTGCGCCAGGTCCTCGATGGAGTAGATGTCGTGGTGCGGCGGCGGCGAAATCAGCGAAATACCGGGCTTGGAGCAGCGCAGCTTGGCGATCATCGGCGATACCTTGTCGCCCGGCAACTGGCCGCCTTCGCCCGGCTTGGCACCCTGCGCCACCTTGATCTGCAGCACTTCGGCGTTGACCAGGTAATGCGGCGTGACGCCGAAACGGCCCGAGGCCACCTGCTTGATCTTGGACATCTTAACGGTGCCGTAGCGCGCCGGGTCTTCGCCGCCTTCGCCCGAGTTGGAGCGGCCGCCGAGGCGGTTCATGCCTTCCGCCAGCGCTTCGTGCGCTTCCGGCGACAGCGCGCCCAGGCTCATGGCTGCGGAGTCGAAGCGCTTGAGGATGGCCTCAAGCGGCTCCACTTCGTCGACCGAAATGGGATTGGCGTCGAGCCTGAGCTTCATCAGGTCGCGCAGCATTGCCACCGGGCGCTCGTTGACCAGCGCGGCGAAGCGCTGGTAGGCGGCGAAATCGGTCTTCTGCACCGCCTGTTGCAGCTCCATCACCACGTCCGGGTTGTAGGCGTGGTATTCGCCGCCGAACACGAACTTGAGCAAACCGCCGTGGGACAGGGGTTCCATGGTGTTATAGGCGAATTTCACCAGTGTCTTCTGGTCGGACTCGAAATCCTCGAATCCGGCGCCCTTGATGCGGCTGACCGTGCCGGGCAGGCACAGGTCGATGACTTCCTCGCCCAGGCCCACGGCTTCGAACAATTGCGAACCGCGATAGCTGGCAACGGTGGAGATACCCATCTTGGAGAGGATTTTCAGCAACCCCTTGTTGATGCCCTTGCGGTACTTGTACAGCGCCTCGTTGAGCGTGTTGCCCTTGATCTCGCCGTCGCGGATCATCTCGTTGATGGCCTGGTAGGCGATGTAGGGGAACACCGCCGTAGCGCCGTAGCCGATCAGGCAGGCGATGTGGTGCGGGTCGCGCGCGCTGCCGGTGTCGACGATGATGTTGGAGTTGCAGCGCAGGCCGGCGTCGATCAGGGCGTGGTGCACGCAGCCCACGGAGAACAGGGCGTGGATCGGCAATTTATCCTTGGCGATGTTGCGGTCGGACAGCACCACGATCACCTTGCCGTTCTTCACGGCTTCGACCGCCTGCCCGGCAAGCGCTTGCAGCGCGGCCTTGAGGTCGGTCCTGGCCGGATCGTAGTTGAGATCCAGCGTGACGCTGCGGTATTCCGGCTCGGTCAGGGAAGTGAGCTTGGCGAATTTCTCATGCGACAGCACCGGGGAGCCGACTTCCAGACGCTTGGCGTGGGCCGGCGTTTCCCGGAACAGGTTACGCTCCGGACCGAAGCAGGTGTTGAGCGACATCACCACGGCCTCGCGGATCGGGTCGATCGGCGGGTTGGTCACCTGGGCGAACTGCTGGCGCAGGAAGTCGAAAGGCGAGCGGACTTTCTGGCTCAACACCGCCATCGGGGTGTCGTCGCCCATCGAGCCGATGGCCTCCTGGCCTTCCTCGGCCAGCACGCGCAGCACCTGGTCACGTTCCTCGAAAGTGACGTTGAACAGCTTCTGCGCCACCAGCGCGGCGTCGGCGTCCAGCACTTGCAGGCCGTTGTCCTCGTCGATGCCGGTTTCGAGGTGAATGGCGTTTTCCTTCAGCCAGTTGCGGTAGGGATGGGCTCCCTTGAGCTGGCTGTCGATGTCGTCGGACAGCAGCAGTTTGCCTTCCTGCAGGTCCACCGCGATCATCTGGCCCGGCTTGACGCGGCCTTTCTGCACCACGTCCTGCGGCTGGTAAGGCCACACGCCGATTTCCGAGGCGATGGTGAAGTGGCGGTCCTTGGTCACCACGAAGCGCGCCGGGCGCAGGCCGTTGCGGTCCAGTGCGCATACGCCGTAGCGCCCGTCGGTGAGCACCATGCCGGCCGGGCCGTCCCACGGCTCCATGTGCATCGAGTTGTATTCGTAGAAGGCGCGCAGGTCCGGGTCCATGGTCTGCACGTTCTGCCAGGCCGGCGGTACCATCAGGCGCAGCGCGCGGAACAGGCTGACGCCGCCCATCACCAAGCCTTCCAGCATGTTGTCCATGCTGAAGGAATCCGAGCCGTTCATGGACACGATGGGGCGCACGTCGTCCATGTTGGGCAGATGTTCGGAGACGAAGGTTTTTTCGCGCGCGCGCGACCAGCTGCGGTTGCCCTGCAGGGTGTTGATTTCGCCGTTGTGCGCGAGGTAGCGGAACGGCTGCGCCAGGCGCCATTCCGGCCAGGTGTTGGTGGAGAAGCGCTGGTGGTAGACCGCCAGCGATGAGGCGAAGCGCTCATCCTTGAGATCGAGGTAGAACACCGGCAGGTTGGCGGGCGTTACCAGACCTTTATAAGACATGACCTTGGACGACAGGGTGGGCAGGTAGAAAGTCTTGTCGTCGGCCAGCGCTTTTTCGGCGCGGCGGCGGGCGATGTACAGCTTGCGTTCGAAAGCGGCTTCGTCCATCCCGTCGGGCGCGTTGACGAAAATCTGCTCGATCGCGGGCAGCGTTTCCAGCGCGTACTTGCCGAGCGCGCCGTTGTCGGTGGGCACTTTGCGGAAACCGGCCACGGACAGGCCCTGGGCGGCGAATTCGGTATTCAGCGCGGTGCGCGCGATTTCTGCCAGTTTTTCATCGCGGTTGAGGAAAGCCAGCGCGGCAGCGTAAAGCTTGCCGAGGGCGAAGCCGTTTTCGGCCGCGACTGCGCGCAGGAAACTGTCCGGTTTCTTGAACAGCAGGCCGCAGCCGTCGCCCGATTTGCCGTCGGCGGCGACCGCGCCGCGATGGGTCAGACAGGCGAGGGAGTCGATCGCGGTCTGGACCAGCCAGTGCGAAGGCTTGTCATCCATGTTGGCCATCAGGCCGAAACCGCAGCTATCCTGCTCGAAATGCGGACGGTAGAGCGTGCCGTCCAACCAAGCTTGTCTGTCCATTGCCAAACCTACCCCAAAAACTCAAGAGAAAAGTTCTCGATTCTACCCAGAACTGCCTCCGCCATCAATAAGTTCGCGATGCTTCTGGAAATTGCGGCGGCCAGACCCATCTAGGAATGACGCCTCCGGGCGCCCCCGCATGATTGGCGCGGCACCGGTTCTCGGTTATGATTCACCCCAATGTAAAGGAATGTTTAAATGAGCGGCTTAGATCAAAACACCCCTCGCCCTACCGAAATCAAGTTGCACCAGAAATCCCGTGAACTGGAAATTGCTTTCGCCGACGGCAAGGTTTTCCGCCTGTCTTGCGAGTTCCTGCGTGTCTACTCGCCTTCCGCCGAGGTGCGCGGTCATGGTGTCGGACAGGAAACCCTGCAGGTCGGCAAGAAGGAAGTCGAAATTACCGCCATCGAGCCGGTCGGCAATTACGCCGTGGTGTTGCGCTTTTCCGACGAGCACGACACCGGGATCTATTCCTGGGACTATCTCTATGACCTGGGTGTGAATCACGACGCCCTGTGGCAAAGCTACCTGGCCCGTATGCAGGAAGCCGGCGCCAGCCGCGAATCCCTGGTGCACGAAGCCATCGCCAAGAAATCCGGCGGCTGCGGCTCGGGTGGCTGCGGTTCTGGCGGCTCCGGCGGTTGCGGCAGCAAATAATCCAGCGGTCATGGCATACGTGCAACCCCGAATGATGAAGCTCACCATGACCGCTTCCCCCACCCCGGCCCTCCCCCGCTTGCGGGAGAGGGGGACGAAGGCTCGCTATGCGAGTTTTATGTTTAAGAGCGAAATATGAGCGATAAAACCACGCACTTCGGCTTCGCGACCGTCGCCGAGGAAGAAAAGGCGAGCAAGGTCGCGGAGGTCTTCCACTCCGTGGCCAGCCGCTACGACCTGATGAATGACGTCATGTCCGGCGGCCTGCATCGCTTGTGGAAAATATTCGCCATCGAGCAAAGCGGCGTGCGCACCGGCGGCAAGGTGCTCGACGTGGCCGGCGGCAGCGCCGACTTGTCGCTGCAGTTCGCCAAGAAAGTCGGCCCGACCGGACAGGTCATACTCACCGACATCAACAGTTCCATGCTCACCGTCGGCCGCGACCGGCTGCTGGACGCGGGGTACAACCCCACCGCAGCGCAGTGCGACGGCGAGAAATTGCCCTTCCCGAGCAACTACTTCGATTGCGTCACCGTGGCTTTCGGCCTGCGCAACATGACCCACAAGGACGCGGCGCTGAAGGAAATGTACCGCGTCATCAAGCCCGGCGGACGGGTGCTGGTGCTGGAGTTTTCCAAGGTCGCCGCGCCGCTGCGCCCCCTGTACGACCTCTATTCCTTCAAGCTGCTGCCGGTCATGGGCAAGCTGATCGCCAACGACGAAGCGAGCTATCGCTACCTGGCAGAATCCATCCGCATGCATCCCGACCAGGAAACGCTCAAGCAGATGATGGAAGACGCCGGCCTGGAACGGGTGGAGTATTTCAATCTCACCGGCGGCGTGGTGGCCTTGCACAAGGGCTTCAAGCTCTGAGCATGGAGCAGTCCGAACCGCGTCTGCCGTTGACCGCACAAGCCTTCGCCGCGACCTTCAACCATCTGCTGCAGACTCAGCCCTGGTCGCGCGAGCGTTTGCAGCGCCATGCCGGCAAGACCCTCCGCGTCAACCTGCCGCCCCTGCTGTTGCTGCTTGCCGTTGAAGGCGATGGCATGATTTCCGCCGCGCAGCCCGGTTGCGAACCCGACGCTTCTTTGGGCGTTTCTCCCCTCGCACTGCTCCATGTGTTGTCCTCGCGCCCCTTGCCGCAGGAGTTAGTGCATACTGCGGGCGATTCCGGCCTGGCCGTGGATTTCGGCAACGTGATGCAGAATTTGCGCTGGGATGCGGAAGAGGATTTGAGCAAGATTTTCGGTGACGTCGTGGGTCACCGCATGGCCCGGAGCGGGTCGGGATTGTTGTCGCTGGCGCAGCAGGCGGCGGAAAACTTCGCCGCCAACCTGACGGAATACTGGACCGAGGAGCAACCGCTGTTGGCAAAAAGGCCGGACATTGAAAGTTTCATCCGCGAGATCGACGCCCTGCGCGATGCGGCGGCGCGGCTTGAAAAACGGGTGGAGCGCCTGATGCCGCGTGCGGGTTCATAACATGCGCATCCTGCGCCTGATCAAGATTCTGCACGTGGTGTTCCGCTTCGGCCTGGAGGAGTTTTTCCTCGGCCACGAGCGCGTTCGCGCCTTGCGCTGGGTCGCCAAGGCGGCCCTGTTCTGGCGTCCGCTGCACGAACCCCGGGCGGTGCGTCTGCGCCTTGCGCTGGAGGCCCTGGGGCCGATTTTCGTCAAGTTCGGTCAGGTGCTGTCCACCCGGCGCGACCTGGTTCCGCTCGATATCGCCGACGAACTGGCCGGGCTGCAGGACCGCGTGCCGCCGTTTCCCACTGCACAGGCGCTGGAAATACTGCGCAAGGTATATGGCAAGCCGGTGGAAGAGGTGTTTGCCGAATTCGATGAGACCCCCATCGCTTCCGCTTCGGTGGCCCAGGTCCATCGCGCGGTATTGAAGGACGGGCGCCGGGCCGCGGTGAAGATCTTGCGTCCCGGCATTGCGCCGCTGATAGACAAGGATATTTCCCTGCTCTACGTCGGCGGCGGGCTGATCGAAACGCTGTGGGCCGACGGCAAGCGTCTCAAGCCGCGCGAAGTGGTGGCGGAGTTCGAAAAACACCTGCACGACGAACTGGACCTGATGCGCGAGGCCGCCAATGCCTCGCAGTTGCGGCGCAATTTCGAGGGCTCCAACCTGCTGCTGGTGCCGGAGGTGTTCTGGGATTACTGCCACACCGAAGTGATGGTGATGGAGTGGATGGACGGCACGCCGATCAGCCAGATCGAGCGCCTCAGGGAGCAGGGCATCGATATCCCCAAGCTGGCCAGCGCCGGGGTGGAAATCTTTTTCACCCAGGTATTCCGCGACGGTTTTTTCCATGCCGACATGCATCCCGGCAACATCCTGGTGGCGCCGGACGGGCGTTATATCGCGCTCGATTTCGGCATCATGGGCACCCTGACCGACGTGGACCGCAACTACCTGGCGCAGAATTTCCTCGCCTTTTTCCGCCGCGACTACAAGCGCGTGGCCCAGGCCCATATCGAATCCGGCTGGGCGCCCAAGGACACCCGCGTGGACGAGTTCGAGGCGGGGATACGCGCGGTATGCGAATCCGCTTTCGACCGTCCGCTCAAGGAGATTTCCTTCGGCCGCGTGCTGCTCGGACTGTTCCAGGCCTCGCGCCGCTTCAACGTGGAAATCCAGCCGCAACTGGTGCTGCTGCAGAAAACCCTGTTGAATATCGAAGGGCTGGGGCGCGAGCTCGATCCCGATCTCGACCTGTGGCAGACCGCCAAGCCTTATTTGGAGCGCTGGATGTCGGAGCAGATCGGGTGGCGCGGGCTGGTCCGCATGCTCAAGGTGGAAGCGCCCAACTGGGCCGGCATCCTGCCACAGTTGCCGCGCCTGGCGCATGCCGCGCTGGCGCGCGATCAAGGTGCCGAAGTGACGCGCCTGCATGCCGCCCTGGAAGACCGCGACCGCCGCGAGCAGCGCCGTTTCTGGTTGCTGGTGGTGCTGCTGGGCTTGATTCTGCTGGTGCAGGGGCTGCCCTGGGCCTTACTGTTGCTGGAATAGACTTGCCGCTGCGGGTGCTCCGTCCGCTTTTTCCCGGCTACGCCAGGTAACCCGCCGCCTGCAGGGTGTGGACGATCCGGGCCACCGCCTCCTCCACGCCGACATCTCCAGTGTTAATGCTTACTTCAGGATTGTGCGGCGCTTCATAAGGATCGCTTACGCCGGTGAACTCCTTGATGATGCCTGCCCGCGCCTTGGCATAAAGTCCCTTCGGGTCGCGCGCTTCGCAGACTTCCAGCGACGTGGATACATGCACTTCAAAAAAACCGCCCCACTCTGAAATCATGTCCCGCACCGCCTGGCGGGTTTCGCGATAGGGGGCGATGGGCGCGCAAATGGTGATGCCGCCGTGGCGCGTGATTTCGCCGGCGATGAAACCCATGCGGCGGATGTTCAGATCGCGATCTGCCTTGGAGAAGCTCAAGCCGCTGGATAACAGCGTGCGCACGACGTCTCCGTCCAGCAGCGTGACCGGTCGCCCGGTCAGTTCCATCAGCTTGAGATCGAGGGCTTGGGAGAGCGTGGTTTTACCTGCACCGGAGAGGCCGGTAAAGAACACCGTAAAGCCGCGCTGCATGCGCATTGGGCGCAGCTTGTGCAGTTCGGCCACCACTTCCGGAAAGGACGCCCAGTGCGGGATGTCCTCACGGCCATCGTCGAGGCGTTGGCGTAAATCCTGTGCAGACAACACCGCGCTTGCCTGGCCGGCGGGGAGATATTCTTCCGGCAGGTACTGTGCCAGGTCGGGGGCATAGACCATGCGCGGGAAAACGATGGCTTCTACGCCGATGGCCGCGAAGTGCTCCGCCAGGGGCAGAATCTGGCCGGGCGCGAGAGCATCGCTGCCGCGCCGCATCTCGCCGGCACCGGCGTCTCCGCCGATAATGAAGTGCGAGCAACCGTAATTGCGCGCCACGATTGCCTGCCACAGCACTGCGCGCACTCCCGCCGGGCGGGAAGCGAGGGGCAGCAGGGAAAGCTCGGCGAGTCCGGCCGGGTAATATGGCAGGAGGGCCTGATAACAGCGCATGCGGGTGAAATATTGCGGCTCAGGCAGCTCGTCCGCAAAGGCCTGGATCAGCAGGCCGGCATCATTTTCCGCGGCGCAGTGGCGGGTGAACTCGAACTGGGCGCGGTGCATGATGTGGTGCGGCTGAAAAGCCACGACGCGGCTGCGCCCTGCTCGCGCGAAACGCTCGCGCAGCGTACCGGGAGACAGGCGCAGGGCCGTGAAATCGGCGCGGTGCGGCAGGTTCAGTCCCTCCACGAGGCCGCCCGCATAGTGGCTGCCGAGGCTGTGCAGAAACGCCATGCCGGGATGGTCGGCGAGGTCGGTACCGTACACCTGGCGCGCTTCCAGCACTTTGTCGGCTGGCCAGCTTTCGTCCACGGTGAGCACGGCGAGGGCGCTCCCGCCGCTGTCGCGCAGCACGACACGGCTGCCGGGCGCTAGCGTTTCCGTCACGTCGAGGACGATGGGCATGGGCCAGAAGCTGCCGTCGGCCAACCGCATGTCCGTCACCACGCCCTGGTAATCGGCGCGGCACATATAGCCCCGTAGCGGGGATAGCGCGCCGTTGAGCAGCAGCTCCAGGTCGCACAGCTGGCGTGGATTCAGGGTGAGAGCGGGAAGGGTGGCGGCTTCGTGCAGCAGCGCGTCGCGGCGTGCGCCTTCGGCCATAAGATTGACCAGTTCACCGCCATAGGGAGAAATCAGCTCGCTCAAGCAAGACGGCCTCACGCCCATAAAAGCGCTGCTGAAAAGCGCCAGGAAGCGTTCTACCTCGCTTTCCGGCAAGTGGTTGATGCCGGCGGCGCTCTTGCGTCCGCCGCCGCTCTCGAACTGGCGGCACAGCTCGTCCGCGCCGCCCGGATTGTCGAGCGGGGCGCGCACGCTGACGACATAGCCGCCGTCGGGCTTATGCGTCAGCACGGCATGGGCGAGGGATGCTTCGATTTGCGCCAGGTGGTTGCCGAATACGCCGCTGACGCGCCGAGCCCAGGGCAGGTTGGGGAGCAGGTAGACGGCGCCGCCAGGGTAAACCCAGGGCGGCACGAGCGCATGTACCATGCCCATATCTGCGTTGTAACCGCGCTTCAGCGTGGCGAACGCCGGGGCCTCGGACATGAAGCGGAACGGGTCGGCATAGCCGTGCAGTTGCCGGTACAGTTCGGCCGGATGAAAGTGCAGATCCTCCACGCTGTCGCCATAGGCGTTGTAGTTGAGGCATTCTCCCAGTTCGCGCAGTGCCGTCAGCTGGACTTCGGACAGGTTCAGGGGTGCGGCGGCGCGCAAGGCGCTTTCGGCCTGATTGTCGCCGAATGCCGCAGCCACCGCCCAAGCGCGGTAGCGCCCCGCCAGCATGCCGTCCACCAGCAGGCTGGTGCAGGTGCCGGGCGCCGTGTCGATCACCGCGCGCAGCGCGGGATGCGCGGGAATGTCCCCGGCGAAATGGTGGTCCACGTAAGTGACCTCCGCGCCTTGCGCCAGCAGGGACAGCAGGGCATCACGGTTTTTGTCGAGGGAGATGTCGAGTGCGGTGACCCGATCGCCGGCTGTAGCCGAAACATTTCTCAGCAGCGCGATATCGCGTTTGACGCCAGTGACGAGCACGCTGTCGCGCGGCTCTGCAAGCCGCAGCTGGTGCAGGGCGCAAATGCCGTCGGCATCTCCGTTGAATACGTCAAAATTAGCCATAGGACTGCTATGATACACATTTTCCCCGAGATGAATGACGCATGGAACAGCGTTCACTGGAAGCCTTGCGCGACGAGCTGCGGCAATTTGCCAGGGCGCGCGACTGGGAGCAGTTTCACACCCCGAAAAACCTCGCCATGGCCCTGATCGTCGAGGCCGCGGAGCTGGTGGAACAGTTCCAGTGGCTCACGCCCGAGCAGAGCCAGGAACTTTCGCCCGAAAAGCTGGAAGCGGTGCGCCAGGAGTGCGCCGACATCCTGATTTACCTCACCCGTTTTGCCGACATGCTCGGCATCGACCTGCTCGATGCTGCGCGCGACAAGCTGGTGATCAACGCCGCGAAATACCCGGCACTAAAATGAAAGAACAGACATGAGCTATTTCGAAAAGCACGTATTTTTCTGCACCAACCAGCGTGAGGACGGACAGCCCTGCTGCGCCAACCACGACGCCCAGGCGATGCGCGATTACGCCAAGGGGCGGATCAAGAAGCTGGACCTGAACGGCCCGGGCAAGGTGCGCATCAACAGCGCCGGCTGCCTCGACCGCTGCGGCGAAGGGCCGGTGCTGGTGGTCTACCCGGAAGCGGTCTGGTATACCTACGTCGACCAGGCCGACATCGACGAGATCGTCGATAGCCACCTGGTCGGCAACAAGGTCGTGGAGCGGCTCAAGATTTGAACGTGCAAGCGGTTCTTTCCGCAACGGGCCTGCGCAAGCGCTACGATGCGAAAGAAGTGGTTGCGGGTCTCGACCTGGCGCTGGCGCCGGGCGAGTGCTTCGGCCTGCTGGGGCCCAACGGCGCGGGAAAAACCACCACCTTGCGGCTGCTGCTCGGCCTGACCCGTCCCGATGGCGGGACGATCTCCCTGCTTGGCTTGCCGGTGCCGGATCAGGCGCGCCAGGCCCGCGTCAAGGTGGGTGTGGTGCCGCAGCTGGACAATCTCGACCCGGACTTCAGCGTGGCGGAGAACCTGCAGGTGTATGGCCGCTATTTCGGCCTCAGCGATGCTGCGGTCGCGGCCCGCATCCCCGAATTGCTGGACTTCGCCGACCTCACCGGGCGGGCGGATGCCAAGATCGAGACCTTGTCGGGCGGCATGAAGCGGCGCCTGACCCTGGCGCGCGCCCTGGTCAACGACCCCGACGTGATCTTCCTCGACGAGCCGACCACCGGCCTCGATCCCCAGGCGCGCCACATGATGTGGCAGCGGTTGCGGCGCTTGCTGGGGGAGGGCAAGACCATCCTGCTCACCACCCATTTCATGGAAGAGGCGGAACGCCTGTGCGACCGCCTGCTGATCATGGATCGGGGAGCGGCGATCACCACCGGCGCGCCGCGCGATTTGATCGCGCAGCATATCGAGCCGCACGTGGTCGAAATCTACGGCGACCCGGACACGGGAGGCAGGACGGCGGTTTACAAGGCGCTGTGCGAGCGACAGGAACTGGTGGGCGAAACCCTCTTCTGCTATTGCGCCGACCCGCACGCCCTGCTTGCCGCGTTGCAGGCACAGTCGCACTTGCGCTACCTGCATCGTCCCGCGAACCTGGAGGATGTATTCCTGAAACTCACCGGCCGGGATTTGCGCGATTGATGTCGAATTTTGATTACAGCCTGCCAAAACTTAGCTGGCGCTTCGTCCCCATCTGGCGGCGCAATTTCCTGGTATGGCGCAAGCTCGCGATCCCCTCGATCCTGGGCAACCTGGCCGACCCGGCGTTCTACATGCTGGGGCTAGGCTATGGCCTGGGCAGCCTGCTGCCGCAAGTGGCGGGCGTTCCCTACATGACCTTCCTCGCCGCCGGCACGCTGTGCTACAGCACCATGAACAGCGCCACCTTCGAGAGCCTGTACTCCGCCTTCTCGCGCATGCACGTGCAAAAAACCTGGGACGCGATGCTCAACGCGCCTCTGGAACTGGATGATGTGATGCTCGCCGAACTGGCTTGGGCGACGAGCAAGAGCGTGCTCTCCGGCGTGGCGATCCTGGTCATCATCCTGGCGCTCGGGCTGTCGCACTCCTGGCTGCTGCTGTGGACGCTCCCGCTGCTGGTGCTGATCGGCTTCTGCTTCACCGGCATGGCGCTGGTGATGAACGCGCTTTCGCCCAACTACGACTTTTTCATGTACTACTTCACCTTGGTAATTACTCCCATGGTGCTGCTGTGCGGCGTGTTTTACCCGGTCGCGCAGCTGCCGGCCTTTTTGCAAAGCGCGGCGAACTGGCTGCCGCTGACCCATGCCATCGAACTGGGGCGGCCGCTGGTGCAAGGCGAGTGGCCGCAGCGCATCGGGGTGCATGTGACCATGTTGCTCGCGTACGGCAGTGTCGGGTTTTACCTGGCTTTGGTCCTGGTGCGCAGAAGACTGCTAAAATAATCAGCTGTAATTTTTGCGGGGGAAAATAATGATCCTGGTTACTGGCGGAGCCGGCTTCATCGGCTCGAACTTCATTCTCGACTGGATTGCCGGTGAGCAAACGCCGGTGGTCAATCTCGACAAGCTGACTTACGCCGGTAATCTGGAGAACCTGGCTGCCTTGCAAGGAGACCCGCGCCATGTTTTCGTGCAGGGCGACATATGCGATGGCGAACTGGTCGGCCGCCTGCTACGCGAGCACAAGCCGCGTGCGATCGTACATTTCGCCGCCGAAAGCCACGTCGATCGTTCCATTCACGGCCCGGCCGATTTCATCGAAACCAACATCAACGGCACTTTCCGCCTGCTCGAAGAGGCGCGGGCTTACTGGCAGGCATTGCCTCAAGCGGAACAAGCCGGCTTCCGCTTCCTCCACGTTTCCACCGACGAAGTGTATGGCTCGCTGGGGCCGAATGATGCGCCCTTCAGCGAGACCACTCCGTATGCGCCCAACAGCCCATATTCAGCGTCCAAGGCGGCTTCCGACCACCTGGTGCGGGCCTACCACCATACCTACGGCCTGCCGGTGCTGACCACCAATTGCTCCAACAACTACGGTGCTTACCAATTCCCGGAGAAACTGATCCCGCTGATCATCCTCAACGCCTTGAACGGCAAGCCCTTGCCGATTTATGGCGACGGATTGAACGTCCGCGACTGGCTCTATGTCGGCGATCACTGCACGGCGATCCGCGAAGTGCTGAAACAGGGCCGCTTGGGCGAAACCTACAATGTCGGCGGCTGGAACGAGAAAACCAACCTCGACGTGGTGTATACCGTGTGCGCCATTCTCGACGAGCTGCGGCCCGCAGCCGATGGCCGACCCTATGCTTCACTCATTACCTACGTCAAGGACCGGCCCGGCCACGACCGCCGCTATGCCATCGACGCGCGCAAGATCGAGCGTGAACTGGGCTGGAAGCCGGCGGAGACCTTCGAAACCGGTATGCGCAAGACAGTGCGCTGGTACCTCGAGCATCAGGACTGGGTGAGGAATGTGACTAGCGGAGAGTACCGGGAGTGGGTGGGAAGAAATTATGGTGAGCGGTGATCGGCAAGCAGTGAGCGGGAAACCCCACACCAGGCTTCAAGCCTGGAAATCTGCGATGGATCTGGTAGAGGGGGTTTATCGGATTACCGCTACTTTTCCTGCAAGCGAACAATTCGGCCTGGTTTCGCAGATGCGCCGGGCGTCGGTATCTGTCCCCAGCAATCTTGCCGAGGGAGCGGCTCGAGATGGCGCAAGAGAGTTCGCACACTTCCTGAGCATTGCCAAGGGGTCACTGAGCGAACTGGATACACAATATCAATTGGCACAAAGACTTGGGTTTATCAAGGAGGGTCATGCCGACCTTGCGGGCCTGATTGAAAAGGTAAGTAAGCTCGTTGCCGGATTACACAAGAAGGTCAAGGAAGGGGCCAACACATGACCGCTCACAGCTCGCCACTTACTGCTCACCACACAAAAGGTATCATCCTCGCCGGCGGTTCCGGCACCCGCCTGCACCCGGTTACCCTCGCGGTTTCCAAGCAACTGCTGCCGGTATACGACAAGCCGATGATCTACTATCCCTTGTCCACGCTGATGCTGGCTGGGGTGCGCGACATCCTGATCATCTCCACCCCGCAGGACACGCCGCGTTTCGAGCAGTTGCTGGGCGACGGGAAGCGCTGGGGACTGAACATTACATATGCAGTGCAGCCCGAACCGGAGGGCATCGCCCAGGCCTTTATTATCGGTGCGGATTTTATCGGCAACGACCCCTGTGCCCTGGTGTTGGGCGACAACATCTTTTACGGCCATGAACTATCGGAGGACCTGCAGGCGGCGGCGAAGAAAACGCAAGGTGCGAGCGTATTCGCTTACCCGGTAAATGACCCGGAGCGTTATGGCGTGGTGGAGTTCGACGCGCAGCGCAACGCCGTCAGCATCGAGGAAAAGCCGTTGCAGCCGAAATCGCGCTATGCCGTCACAGGCATCTATTTCTACGACAACAAGGTGGTCGAAATCGCGCGCAACATGAAGCCCTCGCCGCGCGGCGAACTGGAAATAACCGATGTCAATAAGGCCTACCTCGCACAGGGCAAGCTTGACGTGGTGGTGATGGGGCGCGGCATGGCCTGGCTCGATACCGGTACGCACGAATCCCTGCTGGAAGCTTCGCTGTTCATCGAAACCATCGAAAAGCGGCAGGGCCTTAAAATCGCCTGTCCCGAAGAAATCGCCTACCGCATGGGCTATATTACGGCGCAACAACTGGAAAACCTGGCTGCTCCCCTGGCCAAAAACGGCTACGGCCAATATCTGCTGAACGTGTTGCGCGAAGAGGTGTACTGATGCAAGTTGTTGCAACGGCCATTCCCGATGTCCTGATCCTTGAGCCCAAGGTTTTTGGCGATGAGCGCGGATTTTTCTTCGAAAGCTACAATGCACGGAAATTTACCGAGCTGACCGGGATAAAAGCTGAATTTGTCCAGGACAATCATTCCCGCTCGGCAAAGAACGTATTGCGCGGTCTGCACTACCAGATCCAGCAGCCACAGGGCAAGCTGGTGCGTGTGGTGGCCGGCGCCGTGTACGATGTGGCAGTAGACCTGCGCAAAAATTCATCCACTTTCGGCAAGTGGGAAGGCGTTGAGCTATCGGCAGAAAACAAGCGCATGCTGTGGGTTCCGCCCGGGTTCGCGCACGGCTTCCTGGTGCTCAGCGACTATGCGGAATTTCTCTACAAGACCACCGACTACTGGGCGCCCGAGCATGAGCGCTGCGTTGCCTGGAACGACCCGGATCTCGCCATCGCCTGGCCACTGGATGGCGCATTGCCATCGCTGTCGGCCAAGGATCGGGATGGCGTTCCCCTCAGCCGCGCCGAGGTGTTCGCTTGAAAATCCTGCTCACCGGCAAGAACGGCCAGGTCGGCTGGGAACTGCAGCGCGCCCTGGGGCCGCTCGGGCAGGTGGTGGCGGTGGACCGGCAGGTGCTGGATCTAGGCAATCCCGATTCGATTCGCGCGGTGATTCGTGAAGTCAGGCCCGATCTCATCGTCAACCCCGCCGCCTACACCGCCGTGGACAAGGCCGAAAGCGAGCCGGAACTGGCGATGGCGGTCAATGGCATCGCGCCAGGCATCATGGCGGAAGAGGCCAAGAAATTGGGCGCCGCCATGATCCACTATTCCACCGACTACGTCTTCGACGGCCGCAAAACCAGCCCCTACACGGAAGAAGACATCCCCAGCCCGCTCAACGTCTACGGAAAGACCAAGCTGGCCGGCGAACAGGCGGTCCAGGCGGCGGGGATCCCTCATCTCATCCTGCGCACCAGCTGGGTGTACGGCGCGCGCGGCAAGAACTTCCTGCTCACCATCCTGCGCCTGGCGAAAGAACGCGAAGAACTGAAAATCGTCGCCGACCAGATCGGCGCCCCGACCTGGAGCCGGATGATCGCGGAAGCGACGGCGCAAATTCTCGCGCAAAGCGTTTCACCCCTCACCCCTCACCCCTCACTCCTCACTGGTGTTTACAACCTGACGGCGGCGGGCCGCACATCCTGGTGCGGGTTTACCCAGGCTATTGTGGAAAATGCACAGGCGGGTACGCGAGTCATGCCCATCCCCACAAGCGATTACCCCCTGCCAGCGCCAAGGCCGTTATTCTCGCTGCTCGCCAGCGACAAACTGGCGAGAACGTTCGGCGTCGCGTTGCCTCTTTGGGATGAGTCGCTAAAGCTCTGCATGGCGTAAAAGTGCGCCCCGCTCTGCCAGGGAACCGCCCATATGAGAAAAGGGTAACTGGCTGGATTGACGGCTCTTTGGTAGACTTTCGTCATGAAAAGATTAATGGTTACGGGGGCGACGGGGTTTGTTGGTGGTTTCATACGGCAAGCTGTTGTGGCAAAAGATAATTCATATGGCCTGGAACTGCTTCCCCCGCAATCCATGGAGTTGCGCGACGCTGAAAGTGTGGCAATAGCATGCAAAGAGTCAAAGCCAGACTTCGTCATTCATCTGGCGGCGCAAAGCTTTGTGCCGGAGTCGTTCAACAATCCGCGCGAGACTTATGAAATCAACTTTTTTGGCACCCTGCATTTGCTTCAGGGGCTGAAAAAGAATGGTTTCAAGGGTCGCCTGCTGTATGTGGGATCGGGCGATATGTATGGCCTGGTTGCCCCCGAAATCCTGCCGGTCACTGAAAATATCCCGCTCAAACCGAGAAACCCTTACGCCGTCAGCAAAGTGGCGGCTGAAGCGCTGTGCTACCAATGGAGTCAGACGGAAGGGATGGATATCGTCATGGTGCGGCCCTTCAATCATATCGGTCCGGGTCAGAGCGAACGTTTCGCGGTTTCGGATTTTGCCCGGCAGGTCGTGGAAATCAAGCTGGGCAGGCGCGAAGCGGAAATCACGGTTGGGGATATAGATGTCACCCGGGATTTCACCGATGTGCGCGACGTGGTCAGGGCATACCTCTTGTTGTTGTCGGAGGGAAAAAGCGGGGAGGCTTATAACGTCTGCTCAGGCAAAGAAATCTCGATTCGAGAAATTTTGGAACAATTAATGGTGCTCGCCGGCGTGCAGGCAAGCATCAGGCAGGACGGCTCTCGTTTCCGCCCGGCGGAGCAAAGGCGGGTATATGGCTCATGTGATAAAATCTGCGGCGCTTCAGGCTGGCAGCCGGAAATCCCGTTGGAACAGGCCCTTATGGATAATTTGAATTATTGGGAAGGCAAACTGAAACATGGCTAATGCATTAATCACCGGCGTGACCGGCCAGGACGGAGCTTATTTAGCGAAATTGTTGCTGGAAAAGGGTTACGGCGTTTATGGCCTGATTGCCCGTCGCGGCACGGACACACTGTGGCGTTTGCGCGAACTGGGAATCGAGCAGCAAGTGGAGCTGATCAACGGCGACCTGACTGACCTGTCTTCCCTGATCCGCGCGATGGAAAAGTCCCAGGCCAGCGAAGTTTATAACCTGGGTGCGCAGAGCTTTGTTGCCACATCCTGGGAACAGCCTTTGTTAACGGCCCAGGTGACCGGGATTTCCGTCACGAACATGCTGGAAGCCGTCCGTATCGTCAACCCCAAGGCACGTTTCTACCAGGCATCCACCAGCGAAATGTTCGGCCTGATCCAGGCCGAGAAACAGGATGAAACAACCCCATTCTATCCCCGCAGCCCTTATGGCGTGGCAAAGCTCTATGGCCACTGGATGACCATCAACTACCGCGAAAGCTTCAATATCCATGGTAGCAGCGGCATTTTGTTCAACCATGAATCCCCGTTGCGCGGCATCGAGTTCGTGACGCGCAAGGTCACCGACGCGGCTGCGCGCATCAAGCAAGGCAAGCAGCAAGAGCTGCGCCTGGGCAATATCGACTCCAAGCGCGATTGGGGTTTCGCCGGCGATTACGTCGAGGCGATGTGGCTGATGCTGCAACAGGATCAGCCGGATGATTACGTCATTGCCACCGGGCGTACCACTACTGTGCGTGATATGTGCAAAATCGCGTTTTCCCATTTGGGCCTGAATTATGAGGACCACCTGGCAATCGATCCCAAATTCTTCCGTCCCGCAGAGGTAGAGGTCCTTCTTGGTAATCCGGCCAAAGCCAAGGCCAAGCTGGGATGGGAAGCCAGCACCAGTCTGGAGACCCTGATCACCATGATGGTGGATGCCGACATGCGGCGAGTAGAACACGAATAAGTGATGCTGATCCCCGTCATCCTCTCCGGCGGTGCCGGCACCCGGCTCTGGCCGGTTTCGCGCGAGGCACACCCCAAGCCTTTCATGAAGCTGGCAGATGGCCAAAGCCTGCTGCAGAAGACTTTTCTCCGAGCGGCTGGGCTGCCCGGCGTGAGAGAGATTTTGACGATCACCAATCGCGAATACTATTTCAAATCCAAGGACGAGTACGAAGCCACAGAAGTCCAGACCGCTGCCAGGCCGACTTTTCTGCTCGAACCGGTAGGCCGCAACACGGCGCCCGCCATTGCGCTGGGCGCCATGAAGATTGCTGCGGAGCACGGGCCGGATGCCCTTATGCTGGTTCTTTCCGCGGATCACCTGATCGATAATCTCGATTCATTTTCCAGTGCAGTGGATGCCGCCTGTCTTTCGGCCAAAGGCGGGACGCTGGCGACATTCGGCATCGTTCCCACCGGGCCGGAAACGGGATTTGGGTATATAGAATGCGGGGACGAGGTCGAACCCTCCTCCCCGGTGCGCCGCGTCTCGCGCTTTGTGGAAAAGCCCACGCAGGATGTCGCCAGGGAATACCTTGCCACCGGGCGGTACCTCTGGAATTCCGGCATGTTCTGTTTCAAGGCCGGCGTCATTCTCCAGGAACTGGCGGTCCATGCCCCCCTGTTGCATCAGGCAGCCCTTGCCTGCTGGGAAGCGACCCAAGAAAGGTCTGGCCCCAAAGACGGAATGACAGACATCGATTCGGCCACTTTTGCCCATGTGCCGGATATTTCCATCGATTACGCCATCATGGAGCGGTCGGACAACGTCGTCGTGGTTCCCGGCGATTTCAGCTGGAGCGATATCGGTTCGTGGGGCGCAGTCAGCGATCTGGTTCGCCCTGACGAAGCGGGCAACCGGGTAGTCGGCGAAGCGATTCTGGTGGATACCGAGAATACCTATATCCAGAGCGAGAACCGGCTGGTCGCCGCTGTTGGTCTCGAGCACCTGATTATTGTCGATACCCCGGATGCGTTGTTGGTAGCGAACCGCGACCGCGTTCAAGACGTGAAAAAAGTAGTGGAGCAGCTAAAGCTGCAGGCTCACGAGAGCTACAAACTGCATCGTACCGTCTCGCGTCCGTGGGGAACCTACACGGTGCTGGAAGATGGACCCCGTTTCAAAATCAAGCGCATCGTCGTCAAGCCGGGTGCTGCACTCTCGCTCCAGATGCACCACCACCGCAGCGAGCACTGGGTTGTGGTAAGCGGCATGGCCAGGGTGGTCAATGGCGGGCAGGAGATCTTCGTCAACACCAACGAATCCACCTTTATTCCCGCTGGCCACAAGCACCGCCTGGAAAACCCCGGAATTCTCGACCTTGTCATGATCGAAGTGCAGAGTGGGGAATATCTCGGCGAGGACGACATTGTTCGGTTTGAAGACGTTTACGGGCGTGTCGCTGCTGCCGTTCAGGAAAACAACTGAATACCGGCAACCAAGACAGCACTACTCGCCTGTTTCAATTGCTGATTTGGCGTCGAGTTCGGCACCCCTGTTGCCAGGCGAATTAACATCGCTGAGTGCGGCCAAACAGATGAAGAATTAGTTAGGAGGAGCAAATGTTCAGACGTGAAGATATAGGTGAAGAGCCATTCGTCATCGCCGAGGTTGGCCAGAATCACCAAGGTGATTTGGCTACGGCAAGAGAATTCATCCGCATCTTCGCCTTCGAAGGTGCGGATGCCGTCAAATTCCAGACACGGAACAACAAGTACCTTTTTTCGCAAGATGCCTATGAGGCGCCTTACGCCAGCGAAAATGCGTTCGCCGAGACCTACGGAGCACACCGCGAACATCTTGAACTTAAGCCGGAATGGCTGCCCATCCTGAAGGAGGACTGCATCAAGTACGGCGTTAAGTTTATGTCGACGCCATTTGATGAGCCCAGCCTTGAATTGCTGCAGCAGATTGATGTGGACATTCTGAAGATCGCCTCATTTGATCTCGGAAATCTTCCGCTCATCCATCGCATCGCCAGCACGGGTAAGCCGGTAGTAATGAGTGTTGGTGGCGGAAAGATCGAACAGATTCGATCTAGCGTCGAAGTGTTGCTCAATCACCACGATGAAGTGGCCATACTTCATTGCGTTTCCGAATATCCCTGTGAATACAGCCGACTTGGACTGGACACTATTGAAGTGCTGCTCAAGGAGTTTCCGGGGTGCACCATCGGTTCGTCCGACCATTTCAATGGGACGCTGTCAGGTCCTGTCGCTTATTTGAAAGGTGCGCGGGTATTCGAAAAGCACGTCACGCTAAATCGAGCCTGGAAAGGGACGGATCATAGTTTCGCCCTTGAGCCAGATGGTTTCCGAAAATTTGTGCGTGACATCAAGCGCGTCCGCCATATGATGCCGCCCAAGGCAGCGGATGATCTGGGCAATGAACGTGTTTTCAAGAAATTAGGGAAATCATTGGTTGCGTATGCAGATATTCAACCAGGAGAAAAAATCACCCTGGAAAACCTGTCCGGGCGCATATTCAACACACAATACATTCCTGTGCGCGAGTCAAATCAAGTGATTGGCAGCATTGCCAAGAGACATATCGCAAAGGGCGAGCCAATTCACTATGCAGATCTCGAAGGCTGACAGCCGGAAAGTTGTACAAATGATCAGTCCGGAATTGCTCGCCTCTGTTCAGTTGATCGCCTTCGATTTCGATGGCGTCTTCACCGACAATACCGTCTATGTCACGCAGGATGGCGTCGAGTCGGTGCGCTGTTGGCGCAGTGACGGATTGGGCCTTTCACGGTTGCGTAATATCGGGGTGCAATCCTTCATCATCTCGACTGAAGCGAACCCCGTGGTCACGGCGCGGGCCAATAAATTGAAAATGCTTTGCAAGCAAGGCGTAGAAGACAAAGCCGCTGCTATTCTCGAAACCTGCCGGGAACTCGGAGTTGCACCAGAACAAACCATGTTTGTCGGCAACGACATCAACGATATACCCGCCTTCAAGTCGATAGGCATTCCCGTTGCAGTTGCAGATGCTTACCCTGAGGTATACCCTCACGTTCTTTTTCGCACCGAAAAACCCGGTGGTTTCGGTGCGGTACGGGAAGTGTGCGACCTGATTTTTCATGCCAGAAATGGCAGTTAGAATGGACTCTAAGCAATGACCCCTGATTCACTATTTGATGTCGGCCAGAACATCGTCCTGATCACTGGAGTGTCCGGCCAATTGGGCGGCGAGTACGCCAAGGCGTTTCTTGAACGTGGCGCACGCGTTGTTGGGCTGGATGTCCGGCCGTCGGCGGGAAGCGAATCACTGGCTGGGCAATACCCGGATAATTACCTTTTTTGTGCGTCGGACGTCACCGCCAAGGCTTCGCTGCAACAAGCCCTGGTTGAAATTGCCAGCAAGTTCGGAACGCCTACCGTCCTGATCAACAACGCTGCGATTGATTCCCCGCCTTCTGCGCCTCCGGAAGAGAATGGCCCATTCGAGGACTATCCGGAAGCCTCATGGGACAAAGTGATCGACGTCAACCTCAAAGGTGTCTATCTTTGCTGCCAGGTCTTCGGCGCTGCCATGGCAAAGGCGGGCAAGGGTTCAATTATCAATGTCGCCTCGATTTACGGGGTGGTATCGCCCGACCAGAATCTTTATGAATACCG
Organism: Sulfurimicrobium lacus; assembly: GCF_011764585.1. Taxonomy (GTDB): domain Bacteria; phylum Pseudomonadota; class Gammaproteobacteria; order Burkholderiales; family Sulfuricellaceae; genus Sulfurimicrobium; species Sulfurimicrobium lacus. Next base: position 3,755,053 of record NZ_AP022853.1, on the reverse strand, counting down.
TCGTCAGCGCGGCGAGACCTTTTACAAACCCGTCGCGTACTCCGCATCGAAGTCCGGCATACTCAACCTCACCCGCTATCTCGCTGTCTATTGGGCCAAGAAAAACGTTCGGGTGAACACGCTCACCATCGCTGGCGTATTCAACAACCAGGAACAAGCTTTTCTTGACGTCTATTGCGGGCGCATACCTGTCGGGCATATGGCGAACGTCGACGACTACAACGGCGCGGTGCTTTTCCTGGCCAGTTCCGCATCTCGCTACATGACAGGTGCAAATCTCGTCATTGATGGCGGCTGGACGGCGATTTGACCATGACCAACAACACCCCTCGCGTACCTAACTGGGTTAATGGCTGCGAAAGTCTGCCCGAGAACGATGCATGGCTGGACAAGTTCAACCCGCACAATAGCGAACTGCTATGCCGGGTTGCCGACTCGTCAGCCGCCGACGTGCAAGGTGCCATCGCGGCAGCAGGCGAAGCATTCCTGACCTGGTCCGAGTTCACCCCGGTCCGGCGTGGCCAGATTCTCGCGGAGATCGTGGCGGGAATGAAACGGCGCGCCGACGAACTTGGCGAGTGCATCGCCGTGGAAACCGGAAAACCCCCGCAGGATGCCAAGGGTGAAGTGGGAGGCGCCATTCTTCAGGCCGAATACTTCGCCGGCGAAGGCATGCGCCTTTACGGCCGTTCTCTTACCTCCGGTACGCCAGGTAAATATAGCCATACTGTCAGGCAGCCGCGCGGTATCGCCGGCCTGATTGTTCCTGCCAACACACCTATCGCGAATATCGCCTGGAAAACTTTTCCGGCCTTGGTTTGTGGCAATACCGTGGTGTTGAAGGCGGCTGAGGATTCGCCGCAAATTGCCCTGCTGTTTGGCAAGATAGCCAAGGAAGCGGGACTGCCGGATGGTGTGTTCAACGTTGTTCAGGGACGAGGACAACCGGCTGGCGCCGCCTTGGTCGAAGACCCCCGCGTCGCAGTGATCAGCTTTACTGGATCCACCGGCGTCGGCCGCTGGATCGCAGAAGTGGCTGGCAAGCGCCTGGCTCGCATATCGCTCGAACTCGGCGGCAAGAATCCGTTCGTGGTATGTGACGATGCCGACCTTGATCAAGCGGTCCACTGGGCATCACTTTCGGCCTTTAGCAACGCTGGACAGCGTTGTGCTGCAGGCAGCCGCATTCTTGTATTCAGAGAGGTATACGAAGCCTTTCGCGACAAGTTGGTGGTCAAGGCACAAAGTCTGAAACTTGGGGTAAGCGCCAGCTGCGACCTGGGTCCGGTCATCAACAAACGTCAACAGCAGGCAATCCTTGCGGCCATCGATTACGCCAAGACAGAAGGTGGGCGTATCCTGTGCGGCGGCGCAGCACCGTCAAGCCCCGAACTCGCCAATGGATATTACATCCAGCCCACCGTCATCGAAGGGCTTCAGCCCTCGGCCGAACTCAGTTGCAAGGAAGTATTCGGCCCGGTCGTCACGCTGCATCCCGTCGATGACCTGGCGGATGCCCTGGCACTCGCCAACGCCACCGAATACGGTCTCACGGCGGCGATTCATACCCGCAATGTCGATCGGGCCATGTGGTTCGCTCAACGGGTAAGAGCCGGCGTGGCCAACATTAACCTCGGTACCTTCGGCAGCGAACCGCACATGCCATTTGGCGGATTCGGCGCATCCGGCAACGGCACGCGAGAGCCAGGGGTTGAGGCGCTGGACGTGTACTCCGAGTTGAAAAACATCTCCTTCCTTACGCGCAGCAATCTGATCTGACTACGCCATGAAGCCAAAATCCGTCGCCTTCATTCCTGCCCGATCCGGCTCCAAGCGGGTCCCCAACAAGAACATCAAGCCGTTGGGCGGGCACCCGATGCTTGCCTACACCGTGTGCGCCGCCATCGAAAGCGGCGTCTTCGATGCAGTGATCTGTGCGACGGACAGCGAACAGTATGCCGATGTCGCCCGCTATTATGGGGCGGAGGTGCCATTTCTGCGCTCATCGGAGATTTCTGGCGATAAATCGCCCGACATCGAGTGGGTTGTCTGGATGCTAAACGCTCTGAAGGAACAAGGCAGAGATTACGAGATTTTCAGCATTCTTCGCCCCACCAGCCCGTTCCGCCTGCCAGAAACAATTCAACGGGCCTGGAAGCTGTTTACACAAGACAAGAGCGCGGATTCCCTGCGCGCCATCGAAAAATGCAAACAACACCCTGGAAAGATGTGGGTGATACGCGGCCAACGCATGTTGCCCGTCATGCCCTTCACCAACGGTAACACACCCTGGCACAGCAGCCAGTACGCTGCCTTACCCGAGATTTACGCGCAAGATGCCAGCCTCGAGATTGCCTGGTCCCGTGTGCCGCTCGAATCGGGCAGCATCGCCGGGGAGGCGATCATTCCCTTTGTCAGTCAGGGACTGGAAGGCTTCGACATTAACGAACCTGAGGACTGGTTGTTGGCAGAGCACTATCTTGCTAAAGGCGAGGCTTGCTTGCCCAGCATCAACCGATCCATTTACCCTATTCACGAATAACGGAGCATATTGTGGGCGATCAAATTGGAGAAGCCGTTAGCGGTACCCTGTATTACGTACCTTTCAAGGAATTTGAGCGGGTTCGAGCTCTGCCCGTGCCCCCGGTAGAAAAAACCGGCCTGTTTGCCGCTCTCTGCCGGATCAACACCCTTTACATGATCGCCCGCGCAGGATCCGGCCACATCGGTAGCAGCTTCAGCAGTATGGATATCATGTCATGGTTGCAGCTTAACGAACTCCGGATTGCACCTGAGGGCGATGAAGTCTCCCCACAGGACATTTTTTTCTCGTCCAAGGGGCACGATGCACCTGGTCTTTACAACACGTTCATCGGACTGGGCCGGCTCGATTTCGACCTGATTCATACCCTGCGAAAACTGGGTGGTCTGCCCGGTCATCCGGATATCGCCACGCCCAATATCGTCACCAATACCGGCTCGCTGGGCATGGGGGTTTCCAAGGCCAAGGGCATGATCTTCGCCAACCGTCTGCGCAAGCGCTCCGGAAATGTCTTCGTCCTGACCGGAGATGGCGAGCTGCAGGAAGGCCAGTTCTGGGAATCGCTGGTTTCCGCCGCCAATAACAAACTGCACGAGCTTACGGTCATTATCGATCACAACAAGTTGCAGTCGGACACACTTGTCGCCAAGGTCAGCGATCTTGGCGATCTTGAGGCCAAGCTGGCTGCCTTCGGCTGGCATGTCAGTCGCTGCGATGGTAACGACCTTGCCGCTCTCGCCCAAACGCTCGCGGCTACCAAAAATGTTACTGATAAGCCCAAGGTCATTATTGCCGACACCATCAAGGGTAAGGGTGTTTCCTTTATGGAACACACCTCCATCGATTCCGACGTGGAGTTCTACAAGTTCCACAGTGGCGCGCCCAGCGACGAAGCTTACGTCAAGGCAGCGCAGGAACTGATTGATACGGCGAACGCCAAGCTGAACACAGCCGGTGCGGCCCAACTGGAACTCGAAACCATCATCCGCCCCGCAGCGGTGTTGCCGGAAAATCCACAACGACTGATTCAGGCCTATTCGAATGCTTTAATCGAGCAGGCGCGGCGCAATCCAAACATCGTCGCCCTGGACGCCGATCTTATCCTGGACACCGGCCTGATCCCGTTCCAGAAGGAATTTCCGGATCGATTCGTTGAATGTGGAATTGCCGAACAGGACATGGTTTCTCAGGCAGGCGGCATGGCCCTGCAAGGCTTGCTGCCGGTTGTCCACTCGTTTGCCTGTTTTCTTTCCTCCCGCCCGAACGAACAGATATACAACAATGCCACCGAACTGGAAAAAATCATCTATGTCGGTTCGCTGGCCGGCGTCGTTCCAGGTGGACCGGGGCATTCCCACCAGGCCGTGCGCGACATTTCCGCGCTTGGCGGCATACCTGGGCTAACGCTCATGGAGCCTTCCTGTGAGGCGGAGGTCGCCATGCTTCTCGACTGGGCTGTCAACCAGAGCGCCGGGAGCAGCTACCTGCGACTGGTAAGCCTGCCCTGGGTAATCCCGTTTGAACTGCCCTCGGACTACAAACCACAACTCGGTAAAGGTGTCACCTTGACCGAGGGGAAGGATGCCGTGCTAATCACCTATGGCCCGGTGCTGCTTTCCGCGGCGGTGCAGGCAGCGCAGTCTTTGCGCGAAGAGAAAGGCTTGTCGGTCAAGGTAATCAACCTGCCCTGGCTGAATAACATCGATGCCGAATGGCTGACCCGCGAAGTGGGAACGTGCATGGACATATTCTCGCTCGACAACCACTATCTCGTTGGTGGGCAGGGGGATCGGATCGCCGAGATTATTGCGAAAGAAGCCTTGTCAGAAAAGAAGCTGTTCAGAGTTGGTATCGGTGAAATTCCGGCCTGTGGCACAAATCCGGAAATCCTGAAAGTGCATGGCCTGGACAGCGCATCAATATCTGCCGTTATTCGCGCCAAACTCAACAAATAGGAAGGATTGATCCGTGAAAGCCGTCATCCTCGCCGGTGGCCTCGGGACCCGCATTTCCGAGGAAACTTACCTGAAACCCAAGCCAATGATTGAAATCGGTGGCAAGCCGATTCTCTGGCACATCATGAAAATGTATTCGGCCCATGGGGTAAATGAATTCGTGATTTGCTGCGGCTACAAGGGCTATCTCATCAAGGAGTACTTTGCCAACTACTTCCTGCACATGTCCGATGTCACTTTCGACATGGCGGACAACCGTATGGAAGTGCATCAGAAGAAAGCTGAGCCCTGGAAAGTGACCCTGGTCGATACCGGCGAAGACACTCTCACGGGCGGACGCCTCAAGCGTGTGGCCGATTACATTAAAAACGAGGAGGCGTTTTGCTTTACCTATGGTGATGGGGTGAGCAATGTCGATATTCGGGCATCCATCGAATTTCATCGCCAGCATGGAAAATTATCTACTGTCACGGCCGTGCAGCCTCCCGGCCGCTATGGCGCGCTGGAAAGGTCGGGCGACCAAGTGACGGGGTTTGCGGAAAAGCCGCGTGGCGATGGCGGACTTATTAATGGTGGTTTTTTTATACTTTCTCCGAAATGTCTTGATTTCATAGAGGGCGATCACAGCAGCTGGGAAGGAGAGCCGCTTATCAAGCTGGCGGAGATGGGTGAAATGATGGCTTTTGAGCATCTGGGTTTCTGGCAGCCGATGGATACCTTGCGAGAAAAGAATCACCTTGAAGAGCTTTGGGGGGCCGGCAAGGCGCCATGGAAAATTTGGCAATGACGAATTCGGTTAATCCGATGCCTGCCTTCTGGCGCGGCAAGCGCGTTCTGCTCACCGGCCATACCGGTTTTAAAGGTTCCTGGCTGGCATTTTGGTTGCACAGGCTCGGCGCTCATGTGACCGGCATCAGCCTGTCCCCAGTGACTACGCCCAATCTCTTCGATTTGGCTGGCATTGAAACGCTTACCAAAAGCCATATCTGCGATATCCGGGATGCAGCAGCGCTCGCGGTATTGATTGATAAGGCCCATCCGGAAATTATTTTCCATTTTGCCGCGCAAGCTTTGGTACGGGCCAGCTATCGTGATCCACTGGCAACCTTGGCTACCAATATTCAAGGCACTGCAAATGTGCTTGATGCCTTGCGCGATATCGATTCGGTCCGCGCCGTTGTTGCCATAACCACTGACAAGGTTTATCACAATCTTGAACAGCCGTACCCTTACCGTGAGACCGATGCGCTTGGCGGCTACGATCCCTACAGCGCCAGCAAGGCGGCAGCGGAAATTGTTATTGCCAGTTACCGAGATTCTTACCTGGCGGAGAAAAACATTGCCGTCGCCTCGGCTCGAGCAGGCAACGTCATTGGAGGAGGAGACTGGTCAGAAGACCGCCTGATTCCGGACGCAATTCGGGCCTGGAATGGAAACCAGCCGCTACAGATTCGACGTCCGCAATCCATTCGGCCCTGGCAGCACGTATTAGAGCCTCTCTCCGGCTACATCAAGCTTGCCGAGCAACTCTGGCAAAACCCCAAATTGGCGGGCGCTTACAACTTCGGCCCGGAAACCCATGAGGCCGCGTCTGTGCGCGAAGTGGTACAGCTGGCACAAAAGGCCTATGGCCAGGGAGAAATTCATTGGGGTGACGGCAGCGATGGCCCGCATGAAGCTGGCTGGCTGGCCCTTGAAATCTCCAAGGCCCGCACAGTGCTGGGTGTTAAACCACGCTGGTCTCTGGTCGACGCTGTGCAGCGTACCATGCATTGGTATCGTCAGCAGCATGACGGTATCGACGTCCGGGTAGCATGCGAAGCAGACATCGCCGCCTATGAAGCGGTCAATAATTCTAACCAGGCATCATGAGTCGCTTCGCCATTCTCGATACGCCTATCGTCGACCTGAAAATTATCGAGCGTCAGCAACTGGGCGACAGCCGAGGTTTCCTCTCTCGTCTCTTTTGCGCGGAAGAGCTGGCTGCTGCCGGCTGGCGCAAGCCCATCGCCCAGATCAACCACACATTTACGCAAAAGTCAGGCACGGTGCGCGGCATGCATTTCCAGCAACCGCCGCATTGCGAAATGAAACTCGTGACTTGCCTGCGTGGCGCCATCTGGGATGTGGCCGTTGATTTGCGTGCTGGATCCCCGACATTTTTGCAATGGCACGCCGAAGAGCTTTCCGCCGCCAACCGACGTGCACTGCTGATACCTGAAGGTTTCGCCCACGGTTTCCAGACTATTCATGACGACTGTGAACTTCTCTACCTGCATACAGCCTTCTACACGCCCGAAGCGGAGGCTGGACTGAATCCGAATGATTCCAAGCTATCGATTTCATGGCCGCTGGACATTGCCGAACTGTCATCTCGAGATGCGCAACACCCTCTGCTGGACCACCAATTTAAAGGAATGATGCTGTGAAATGTCGTCATTGCTCCTCTCCGCTGGAGCACACTTTCCTTGATCTCGGCTTCGCTCCCCCTTCGAACGCATACCTTACCCGCGAAGACCTGACCAGACCAGAAAAATACTATCCACTGAAAGTCAAAGTCTGCGGTCAATGCTGGTTAGTCCAGACCGAGGACTACGCGCAGGCCGACGAGCTGTTCAGCCCGGACTACGCTTACTTCTCCAGCACCTCTTCCGGTTGGCTGGCTCATGCTGCAAGGTATACGGAAAAGATGATCCGCCAGCTGCAGCTCACGCAAGACAGCCTGGTCATCGAAGTGGCTTCCAACGATGGCTACCTCCTCAAGAACTTTGTGGCTGCAGGTATTCCTTGCCTGGGTATCGAGCCCACCGCCAGTACCGCTGCCGCAGCAGAGAAACTTGGCATCCCCGTCATGCGTGAGTTTTACGGCGAGCAGCTGGGCAAACAGTTGGCCGCTAACGGCCAGCAAGCTGATTTAATTGCCGGAAACAACGTCTATGCTCATGTGCCTGACATCAACGATTTTACCCGTGGCCTGAAGGCGGCGTTAAAACCTGGTGGCACCATTACCCTGGAATTTCCTCATTTAATGAGGTTGCTCGAACACACCCAATTCGATACGGTTTACCACGAGCATTTTTCATATCTTTCCCTTTATACGGTGGACCGCATCTTCAAAATGGCCGGATTGCGCATATGGGACGTGGAAGAATTGCCCACCCATGGTGGCAGCTTGCGAGTGTATGGTTGCCATGGAGAAGACGCTCGTCAGGTTTCTCCTGCCGTTGGAGCGATGCTGGCAGAGGAGGCGCAGCTTGGCCTGCAAACGCTCGCCACATATCAAAACTTTCAGGCCAAGGCAGATCGCGTCAAGGACGACCTCTTGTCTTTTCTGATTGAACAAAAACGAGCGGGTAAAAAGGTGGCCGCCTACGGTGCTGCTGCCAAGGGTAATACGCTGCTCAACTATGCCGGCGTGAAGCCGGACCTGCTGCCGTTTGTCTGTGATGCCGCAACTGCCAAACAAGGTAAATTCATGCCAGGCAGCCACATTCCCATTCTCACTCCGGCTGCCCTGCTGGAACAGCGTCCCGACTATCTGGTGATCCTGCCCTGGAACATAGCTGCAGAGGTTGAACAACAAAACGCCAAGCTTGCGACCCTTGGTACGAGGTTTGTCACGGCGGTGCCGAAGTTGGTGGTCGCATGAAAGCCCGCATTCACTACACTAAGCCATCCATCACCGAGTTAGAGGTTCGTTACGCATCCGATGCTGCCGCGAATGGTTGGGGCGAGAAATGCTACGAGTACATCAATCGTTTTGAAGAGGCCTTCAAAGCCCACCTCGGCGTCAATTATGCCATCGCCACATCCAGTTGCACGGGGGCGCTCCACATGGGTATGGCTGCATTGGGGATCGGACCGGGTGATGAGGTCATCATGGCTGACACCAATTGGATTGCTACGGCCTCACCGATAGTTCATCTGGGCGCAAAACCAGTATTCGTCGATATTTTGCCTGACTCCTGGTGCCTTGATCCGGAATTGGTTGAGCGGGCGATCACACCCCGGACCAAGGCAATCGTCGCTGTCCACTTGTATGGCAATCTTTGCGAGATGGACAAACTGCTCGCCATCGGTGATAAATACGGCATCCCCGTTATTGAAGATGCCGCAGAAGCAATTGGCTCGATCTACCATGGAAAGCGTGCTGGATCGATGGGGAAATTTGGAACTTTTTCCTTTCATGGCACCAAAACGCTTACAACGGGCGAAGGTGGAATGTTTGTCACCAACGATCCGGAACTTTACGAGCATGTGCTTACGCTGAGTAATCATGGACGAGCACGAGGCCAAACCAAGCAGTTCTGGCCGGACATGGTTGGGTTCAAGTACAAGATGTCGAACATCCAGGCAGCGATTGGGTGTGCGCAGACTGACCGAATTGAAGAATTGACCACCCGCAAGCGAGAAATTTTTTCGTATTACCGCAATTGCCTGGAGATCCTCCCGGGCTTATCCATTAATGCGGAACCAGCAGGTACGGTTAATGGGGCGTGGATGCCTACAGTAGTATTTGACCCGCAAACAGGGGTAACCCGAGAACGCCTGCAAGGTGTTTTCGCAAGCGAAAACATTGATGCAAGGGTGTTTTTCCATCCATTATCAAGCCTGCCAATGTTCGACCAACAACCGCAAAATCTTAACGCCTGGGATATTCCGGGACGTGCGATCAATTTGCCCAGTTTTCATGACATAACGACGGCGGAGCAGGACCGGGTAGTGGATGTCATTCGCGGGTGTCTAAATGGCTGAGTGCGCACGCTATGTCCTATGGGGCAGTAGCGGTCATGCAAAAGTGTTGGCAAGTCTCATCGCACTATGCGGTGGAAAAGTAGTGGCACTCTTCGATAACAATCCTAATGCGGTTTCAGTTATCCCTGGGGTGCCCTTGTATGTCGCCAAGGAGGGCTTTGCTCGCTGGTACGAGGGGGAGCAAGATCGCACCAATCTTTATGGGTTGGCCGCAATCGGGGGGGCACATGGTCGCGATCGGTTGGCAGTCCATGAATACTTTCGAATGCATAATGTGCGGGTTGAACCCCTCGTGCACCCCCATGCCTCGGTGTGCCAGACGGCCTTGCTAGGCCCCGGCACCCAAGTGCTGGCCGGAGCAGTTGTGGCTTCTGACGCACACTTGGGAGAAGCTTGTATCGTCAACCACCGCGCTGCCGCGGATCACGAATGCGTGTTGGGCGATGGGGTGCATCTCGCACCGGGTGCGACACTTTGCGGTTGTGTAAAAATCGGCAACAACGTGATGATTGGCGCGGGTGCTGTGGTGCTGCCCCGTGTGACGATCGGCGAGAATACAGTGGTGGGTGCCGGTGCAGTCGTCACTCGGGATCTGCCAACTGGAGTAGTCGTTGCGGGTAATCCGGCTCGAATCATTAGAAACATTTAATCCGGCTGCAAAGTCGGAAACAATATATTAGAGAAAGCGAGGAGAAGCAGATGAGTGTCTACGATAAGTTCAAACAGGAATGCGCAGAGGAAGTTGCAATTCAGGGCAAGGACCCCTTGCTCACGCGCGCGTCGCACGAATGGATGAACTTGGCCAACCCGAGAAAGTACTCTTACCATTTCGAGTGGCTTGGTCGTCCGATCATCCAATATCCTCAGGATATGGTGGCCATGCAAGAGATCATCTGGACAGTGCAGCCCGACCTGATTTTCGAAACGGGTATAGCGCACGGAGGCTCCTTGATTTTTTCAGCAGCCATGCTGGAACTGAACGCCGCCTGCGGTGGACCGCAAAATGCTGAAGTGTTGGGGCTTGATATCGACATTCGCGCCCATAACCGTGAGGCCATTGAAAAGCACCCCATGTTCAAGCGGATCACGATGCTTGAAGGTTCGTCCATAGACGAAGATGTGGCAGCCAAAGTCCTCAAATTCGCAGAAGACAAAAAACGTGTACTCGTGATACTCGATTCCAATCATACCCACGCGCACGTAGCAAAGGAGTTGGAACTTTATTCCTCGCTAGTCAAGGCGGGTAGCTACTTGGTTGTTTTTGATACAGTGATTGAAGACATGCCGGAAGACGCCTTCCCTGACCGCCCCTGGGGGAAAGGGGACAACCCCAAGACCGCCGTTTGGGAATTCCTCAAGTCCAATGATCGCTTTGAGATCAGCCGGGAAATTCAGGACAAACTGCTTCTGACGGTGGCTCCTGACGGCTACCTGAAATGCGTGAAAAACTAATTCGGGTGATGGACAATTGACTAACTGCAACCCTACTCCTTTTCGAGGAGTGAGCCGCTGATGCTTAATCTATACCGTCAACTCAAGCAACTTGTCCGGCCATTGCGTGAAAAGCAACAAATCGCGACAGGCAAGCAGAAGTCGAAAGCGGCGCTTCCCAATTGGGAAGCGGTAGTCGCCACCAATGAGGTCCTGTGGAAAGACTCTTTGGCGAAGGCCGAAGAGGGTCCGCGCATCCTTATGGCTACAGCCATTGGGGGGCATCCCCAGTTCACGGTGCTGGAAAGCGCTCTCAATGTCGCCTTGACTCTGCGGGGAGCGAAAGTCGATGTTCTGTTGTGTGACGCTGCCATGCCCGGCTGCCAGCGCGCCAAAATTTCCGGGGTTAAACCCCCGGCGTTGGCGGATGGCAAGCTAAAAGACGTGTTTTGTGCGGGCTGCATGGCCACCGGGAAAGCGGTTTTTTCCGCGCCAGGAATCAATATTCTGCAGATGAGTGAACATATCAGCGATGACGAACGAGCCAGGGCGCGAGATATTTCCATCTCCGTTCCGGCCGGCGATATCGCCAGCTACGTTCTGGATGGCCTGCCCATAGGCGAACACGCCATGGCTGGCGCTCTACGCTATTATGGCGTTGGCGATTTGTCCTTGGAGCCGGAGGGCGAGGCTGTTCTTCGGCGCTATCTGGAATCGTCGCTGCTGACGGCGTTCTGTATTAACCGCTTGTTGCTGGATAAAAAGTATGATGCCGTCGTTAATAATCACGGCATCTATGTTCCTCACGGCATTATCAGCGCCGCGTGCCGAAGCCGCAACGTGCGCACGGCATCGTGGAACCTGGCTTATCGCAAGCAGTGCGCGATTTTTAGCCACACCGATACCTATCACCATACGTTGATGGACGAGCCCACAAGCGACTGGGAAGACATGGCGTGGTCCAAGGATCGGGAAGCCGAAATCGTCAATTATCTGGAGAGCCGCCGCAAAGGTAGTCGCGACTGGATTTGGTTTAACCGAGATGCCGACGATGACATGGATCGTTTTGCCGCCACGGTGGGGCTGGATTGGAAGCGCCCGGTGATCGGCATGCTGACCAACGTGGTATGGGACGCGCAGCTCCACTATCCGGCCAACGCCTTTCCGGGGATGGTCGATTGGGTGATGCGCACTGTAGCTTACTTCAGGGATCGCCCGGACTTGCAGTTGTTGATCCGGGTTCATCCCGGCGAATTGGCGCCGCCAGGGGGCTCAACCGTATCGCGGCAACCAATTGTTGAGGAAATCCGAAGTGCCTTCCCGGATATGCCTAAGAATGTCTTCATTATCGGGCCGGAAAGCACGGTCAGTACCTATGCGGCGATGGACCGGTGCGATAGCGTCATTATTTACGGAACCAAGACCGGTGTGGAGTTGACCAGTGTCGGCATCCCTGTGATTGTCGGCGGGGAGGCTTGGATTCGCAACAAGGGCATGACCTTGGATGCATCGAATGCCGATGACTATTTCCGTCATCTGGACACGCTGCCTTTGGGGAAGCGTATGCCCCCAGCGATGATTGAGCGGGCACGAAAATATGCCTACCATTTCTTCTTTCGTCGCATGTTGCCATTGCCTTTCCTGGAACCAGCGCCAAAAGCTTGGCCACCGTTTGAGATCTCAATTAAAAATCTGGATGAATTGTTGCCCGGGGTACACAAAGGGCTGGATGTCATCTGCGATGGCATCCTCAACGGTTCTGCGTTTATTTATCAGGCAGAGGAGTTAGGGCTTCATGACAAGCAAAAATAAAGCGATTTCCCGCGTTGGCCGGGGCCTCAAGAAAATTTTTAGCAGCGGCAATCCTGTAGCCACTGCCAAGAACATCGCGAGTTCTCTCAGCCTTGTGGAGCAGTATAAGAAGAATGGCCGTATCCCCTGGTCTCCGGGGTATGCCAAGTTCAAAAACATGTTCATGATCGAGACGCTCGCAGATAAGAGCCTGATGGAGATATTCCGCCAGGGGAAACCCCTTCCAAAAGGGTTTGGTATGCGCCTCGACGAGCGGGTAGTCGAATGCCCGTGGGCGATCTCGCGTGTGAAGCCAGGCCCGGGATTGCTTCTGGATGCCGGCTCGGTGCTCAATACGCCGATGTTCCTTGATGCCCCCGAACTTAGTCAGCAAAAAATCATCATCTATTCGCTGGAAATGGATTCGGTTCGCCTTGACCCGCGGCTGTCATACCTGCACGGCGATTTCCGTGAGCCGGTGCTGCGGGACGGTATCTTCGACGCCATCGTTTGCATCAGCACCGTGGAACACATCGGAATGTGGCCGATCCCCAAACCGCCATACGATGTGACCCTCAAGATGCCTCAGCCTGAGAAGGATTTGTTCGCCTATCGCGGGGTAATGAAGACTTTCCACAATTTGCTGAAGCCCGGTGGGAGATTGTTGCTAACCGTACCCTACGGCAAAGCCGAGGATCAGGACTGGCTGCAAATATTTGGTGCGGAGCAGATTGCCGATGTCAAAAAATCCTTTGGCGGAGAATGTGTTTCTGAAACGTATTACCGCCATGCTGCGGACGGCTGGCATACGGCCAAGCCCGAAGAATGTGCGGAGCTTGAGTTTTTCAACATCGTGCGCACGCCGGAATTCGGCCCTGATTTCGCCGCAGCGGCACGTGCCGTCGCATGCTTGGAACTAGTTCGAAAAGCATGAAATCAGAAAGCCAGGAACCCATTGCCGTAGCCATTGACGCTCAAATCTCGGCCAAAGCCTCCGGCGGCACAGAGACGGCGTTGTTATCTCTTCTGCTGGCGCTGGGTGCGTCGAAGATTCACGACCGCTTCGTACTAATAGGTTTAAAAGGGTATGCCAACGAGTTAGCTCCCTTTATGGGAGCGAATATGGACAAGTTTGTCTGGCCTGCGAGCTACCGCTGGTACGACCCGGCAATTGAAGGATCCACCGCAAAGAAGTCACGCTGGCAAAAGTTGCAGTCTGTGCTGGGGCCTTTGGGCGGTGTCGTCCAGATTCTATACCGCTACTACGCCGTTAATGCGCCGCTGTCTCCTAAAGCCCGGCGCCTGGCCAAGTATATGGGGCCGATGAAGTTCATGGTGCCGCCTGCGTATCGCCTCTATCGGGGCGTGCGTTATGAGGTCACCAGGCCAATGGTGGCAGCCCGTGCGGACAAAATCTTGAAGTCGAAGAACGTGTCCGTGGTGCATTTTCCTTATCCGCTGCATTTCGATACGGGCTTGCCCTACGTCTACGAGCCGTGGGGGTTGCCGCACCATCATCAGCCCGAGTGCTTTCGTCCAGGCGAGGCTGAGTGGATGGATGGATTGTTTGGCAGGGGCTGTCGCAAAGCCGCCATGGTGGTCACTGCTACTCGCTGGGTTAAGCAAGACATCATTGCCAAATACGGCATTGAGCCCGAGCGCATAGCTGTTATCCCTCGACTGCCTCGATTCGATCACGCCGATCAATTCATGGATCGAGATAAAGCGCTTGCCGGCCTCCCCGAAACATTTGCCTTGTTTCCGTCGGCGACCTGGGTGACCAAAAACCACATCCGCCTTATACGCGCCATTGCCCGGTTGCGAGATGAACACGGTGTATCGGTTAATCTTGTTTGCACAGGCCGCACCGACACGCCGGAATCAGAGCAAATCAATTCCGAGATCGGGCGTCATAACCTGGAAAATCAGGTACAGTTTCTGGGTGTGGTTCCGGTCGAACGGCTCAATACCTTGTACAAGAGCGCCAGGTTTCTGGTGCACCCGTCTATTTTCGAGGGCTTGGGCCTGCCCTTGCTGGAGGCATTCCACAACGGGTTGCCGGTATTGGCTTCAACTGCCGCTTGCATCCCTGAAGTGGTCGGCGATGCTGCCTTGATGTTCGATCCATTCGATGAGGCCGATATTGCCCGTGCTTTGCTGGAAGTGATGCGAAATCCGGAAATGCTCGATGATTTACGCATCAAGGGAACGCATCGCATTGAACATGGGTTTCCCAGTCCGGACAAGATCGCGACGATGTTCGACACCGTTTACCGACACGCAGCCAAAGCTTCCTTAAACAATGAGCAAAAAAAGTTGCTCGATGAGATGCTGAGCTAGCCTGATGGGCTCGAGCAAGGAACCTTTATGATGAATTCCAGAATGAACCCAGAAGACAGTGCGGAGCATTCGCGCACCGTGTTCGATGGTGGCGTAACAATCGAAGGCGATGATGTTGTGGTCATCAAACCGAGCAACAAGATTGGCCGCCTCGGACTACCCCAAGTGTGGGAAAGCAAACACTTGTTGAAGTATTTCGTGCTGCGCTCGATCCGTGGGCGCTACCGCCCGACGTCGATGGGCTATGGCTGGATCATCTTCCGGCCGTTGTTGCTGTGCCTGGTTTATGTCGGTGTGTTTGGCTACATGGTTGGAGTAAAGACCGACCCCATTCCATTTCCGCTGTTTGTGTTTTTGGGTATCAGCCTGTATCTGTTTTTTTCGGGCACAGTATCGGATACGGCGTCGTCGCTGGCGAACAACGCCGGAATTATGAGCAAGGTCTACTACCCGCGACTGATCGTGCCGCTGACATCGCTGTTTGTAAACATCATGGATTTGTTGGCCTCGTTTGCGGTGATTGTTGGCCTGATGTTGATTTACGGGGTTTATCCAGGGTGGAACATTGTGTATTTTCCATTCTTTTTGGGCGGCCTGGCCCTGGTGTCGTTTGCTTTGGGGCTGGTGCTGGCAGCTCATTCCATAGAGCGACGCGACATCATGATGGCGCTCCCCGTGATCATGCGTGTGATGGTCTACGCCATGCCATGCGTATATCCAATTTCCATGGTGCCCAAAAAATTATTGACCCTGTATTACATGAATCCGATGGCATCGCTGATACAGGGCATTCGCTGGTCCTTATGGGGTGAGGTACCACCACCGTTATGGTCGGTGGGTTTGGCTGCCATCATGATCGTTATCGGTATCTATTATGGTCTGGTTGCGTTCACGCGTGCCGAGCGCACCATGGTCGATTCCCTGTAGAGTCGAATGGAGATTTTATGAGCGACACCGTAATCAGCGTCAGGGGCCTCGGCAAGAGTTATCAGGTCGGCGGCAAGCCCCATTGGGCAATCCGTGATATCAACTTCGACGTACAGCGCGGCGACGTGTTGGGTGTAGTCGGGCGTAACGGCGCCGGCAAAACGACGATGCTTCGCGTGCTGTCACGCATCACCGACCCGACCGAGGGCGAAGCCCGCATCAAGGGACGCATAGGCACCCTGTTGGAAACCGGCACTGGTTTCCACCCGGATCTGACCGGGCGCGAGAATGTTTATCTCAACGGCGCCATCCTCGGCATGCGGTCGAAGGAGATCAATGCAAAATTCGAAGAAATCGTGGATTTCGCCGGCATCGGAAAATTCATCAATTCTCGAGTCAAGACCTATTCCTCAGGCATGCGTTCGCGCCTAAGCTTCGCTGTCGCCGCCCATCTGGACACTGAAATCCTGATGGTCGACGAGGTCCTGGCCGTAGGCGACATTGCATTTCAGGAAAAGTGTCTCAACAAGATGGATCAGCTGACCCAGCATCAGGAACGTACCATCTTGTTCGTCAGCCATAGCATGGGGGCGATTCAATCCCTGTGTAACCGGGCGATTCTGATCGAGAACAGCAATGTGCATACCGAAGGCGCCACCGAAACGGTAGTCAGGGCCTACACCACGCTATTGCTTGGTCCAACCGGGGAGGCAGACCTGAGTGTAGCGAAGGGGCGCCCAGGTTCTGGTCTGGTGCGCTTTACCAGTATGCAACTCGAAGACCTGGACGGAAACGCGATCAGCAGCGTTCCTGCCGGAGGCGGGGTCCGCATCGTGTTCGATTACGAGAGCAATCTGGAAAAGCCATCCAACGACGTTATCCTTACCGTCGTCGTCGCCGGAAGCAAGGGTACGCGCCTGTTCGGCCTGCCCAGCGATATCATCCGCTCCGAATTGACGCTGGACAAGAAACGGGGCCAGTTCGTCTGTACCGTTCCCAAGTTGCCGCTGCTTCCCGGCAATTACGACATCGTGGCCAGCTGCATCGTCAACCGCGAACTGACCGACAAAATTTCCAATACGTGCCATATCACAGTCTCCGACAGCAATTACTTTGGAACTGGACGGCTTCAGCAGGGAAACTTGGGCGATGTGCTTGTCGATTTTAAATGGGATTGTTTAAGTAACAATGACTAGAACTTGGTTTCCTAACCCGAAATTTGGCTGTCTCGTGAAAACTGCCGCTGTAATTCGTCATAAAATCAATTTTTTTGAGAAGCCTAACTGATGCCTCACGCCGAATTTCCTCTTTTCAAGAAATTTGTTGATGCGTACAACGGCGAGAATCCGCCAGCTCACTTGCTTTTTGGAGATTCTGTTGCACTCAGGGTTGCGGACGACGACACCTGCCATGACACATTGGAAGACTTGGTATCTGCCGAGCTGGGGGGGCAATCGGCTTGTTGCATTTCACATTCTGCATTCCATTCCCAAGTCTATTGTCTATTCTGCAACTGTCTTCCTAAACTTCGCCATCAGCCCCGTAGCGTCATTATCCCAATTAACCTCCGCTCATTTTCTCTTTCATGGGATCTTCATCCTGATTATCAATTTCTGTGGGAAACCGCCACTCTCGATGATTTTGCACGTGGTATAGATGGGGTGCGGCCACCGATAGAATCTACGCCTGTCGCGAGGGCAGTGTTTCAGGCCGCACCGCTGCATCTGCCTTCAGGTGAAATTCGACCCATCGGCGAGTTCTTGGAGATCATTGCTGCCCGGGTGAGTAAAGAGTCAGGTTCCGCATGGAAAAACCGAATTCGAGATATTTTTACATTCCATTATGTGCATAACCTCTATCCAGCGCACCGCAAGCTACGATACTTAGGTTCGGCCGTAAAAAACCTGCAGCGTAGTGGTATTGGCGTAGGGCTGTATATCACGCCTATCAATCACCGTGCTGGCAAGAAATATGTAGGTGGGGCTTTCGAGCGGAATGTCTCCAGTAATATAGCGATTATCGAAAAGTATCTGCGGAATTTCGGTGTAAAAGTGATTAAAGGTTCCGAGCTAACTCCGGGTAACCGCAAGGCATTTGGTCCGTCCATATTAAATCTCGCATATGACTGCGATGAATCTGATTTTTTTACACCACATAATGCTACTGAGCACTTGAGGTACACGGCAAGGAAGAACTTGGCGATAAAAATCGCGTCGCTTTCCAAGGCTGTAGAAGTCGTTTTTGACCGGCCCTGAGTCGATTGGAACCCCTTGCATGCCTTTGCCACGAAAGAATTCTAAAAGCAATGGAAAAGAGATTCATATATGGTTGAACTAGCTGGACTGGATCAAGCCGTTTTCGGAGGAACCAGGGAACCCGGCACATCAAGGCCTTTCGCAAATCAGGTCGCCGGGAATTTAAATTCTGCTCATTTTCCTCTTGTCACTATCGGCCTTCCGGTTTTCAATGGAGCCACCACATTGGCGGCGGCACTGGAAACGCTGGTAAGGCAAGACTATCCAAACCTGCAGATCATTATTTCAGACAATGCATCCACCGATGGGACCTTGGCGATCTGTGAGGAGTTCGCTCGCGGGGATCCGCGTATCCGCATTATCCGAAAGCAGGTAAACGAAGGGGCTGTGGCCAATTTCAGGACCGTGCTGGATGCGGCTGAAGGCGAGTTCTTCATGTGGGCGGCTGCGGACGATTACTGGTATCCGCACTTTATAAGTCGGCTGCTGCCCGCATTGCGAGCTGACTCTGCAGCCGGGGTCGCAATGTGCGCAGTTGACCGGCGCCTCCCGGACGGAGCTCCATTTGACCTGATCCGGTTCATCGGCGACATGAATCCGAACGGAATGGGGCACCTGCGATTGCTGGGAAAAATCCTGTCAGGGGCCAAGTACAACTTGTTTATTTATGGATTGTTCCGCAAGCCCCTTCTGCAGCGTGCGATGCGTCACTTTCCGGTGGTGCTTGGGGGAGACCGGCAGTTTATTGCCCAGATGGCCCTCGCCTGCCGGTTCGCCTATGTGGACGAGATACTTCTCACGCGCACTCATCAGCCGAAGAATTTTGATGCATACATGGAAACAATGGCGAAAAGGGGGACTTTGCGCAGGCAAATGATTTCATTTGCCGGCACGATTTTAGGTTCTAGCGTTATCCCGTGGTGGCGGAAGGCATGCCTTCCTGTCGCACTAATGCAATATTTCATGTTGAGCATTCCGCAAAAACAATTTAAGAGATTGAATATGATCAAAATAATTGCACGTAAATTTTTTATATCGCCCAGGTCGCTGGTAATGGCAATCGGGTTGTTTGGCGTTTCTGCTGTCATCGGCGGGTTTTTGGCTTATCTGAATGTGATCTCGTCAGAATTCGCCGTTGGCACCCTCTCCGCTGCTTGGCTATTGGTCGCCGCTGTGCTGCTTAACAGAGGCTGGGCAATTCGAGCCCAGAAATCCATCGAGAGAAAGCTTTCTGGCAATGATCAAGAAATAAACCGGACGTTGAGAGAGCTACGGTATCTTAGTGACACGCTCCTTCATCCGGATCTGGCTGTAGCCCGAACCAAAAGCAATCAATTGTCAGATCACGCCGTCCAGCGTATTGAGAAACATCGCAAGGTGGTGGAGTTCGTTCGCAATTTGGAAGATAGCCGAATCCGCGAGGTGTACGTTCAGGAACTCTTTCCTGGCATTGAAAAAGAGTCCGTTCCCATAGGGGTGATCAACGAGTTAACGGGCCACGCGAACAAGACCGATATGTTGTACGTGTCAGCGGTTGCAAAACACATCGGTGCCAAGAAAATGTTCGAGTTCGGCACCTACATGGGGCGCACCACCTTTCATCTGGCGCATAACAACCCCGATGGTCAGGTGTTCACATTGAATCTCCCGCCAGAAAGGGATCCCCGCTATGCGCCTTATATGGGGGTGCTGTTTAAAGGGCGAGAAGAAGAAAAGCGTATTACGCAAATACACTCTGATTCACGCGAATTCGATACGGCACCGTACCGTCAGCAATTCGATTTTGTGTTCGTTGATGGTGACCATAGTTATGACCTGGTGAAGAATGACACCCAAAAGGCGTTTGAACTGATAAAGCAGGGTGGTGTCATCATGTGGCACGACTACGCGCCAAAGTCCGATGGACTGGTTCGTTTCTTCAAGGAATTTACACAAGATCGGCCGCTTTTCCGTATCCGTTCAACATGCTTGCTGGTTTATATCGATGGTGTCGATGTTATGAACCACAAGCTAGGCAATCTACCCCATAGCCTTGAGTTGGAGTATCGGGAGGAGAACCCATACCTCGTCGAATCTATTTACCATTCATAACCAGGGTGGTAAGGACATTCGGATATTGCGTTAAGTGATGAACTTGCTCAAACCAAGCCATACTGGTCAGAAGAGCAGGCATAGAAGAAGAATGAAAATGCGCAATGTCTGTCAAGCGTAACGTCCTCTCCAATTATCTCGGACAAGGCTGGTCTGCCGTCATGGGCCTGGCCTTCGTTCCGCTTTACATAAAGTACCTGGGAATAGAAGCCTATGGCCTGATTGGTCTGTTTGCTGTCATGCAGGCTTGGCTAAGTTTGCTCGATCTGGGCATGACACCGACGCTTGGGCGCGAGATGGCACGTTTCACGGCGGGAGCACACACCGCAAAATCCATCCGCGACTTGCTGCGAAGCCTCGAAATCGTTTGTTTTGGCTTGGCGCTGTTAATCGGGCTCGTAATATGGGCTGCATCCGATTGGCTGGCTAACGCATGGCTCCACGGCGAACGACTACCCGTTCACGTGATTGCTCAGTCCCTTACCATCATGGCGTTGGTTGCGGCCTTGAGGTTTTGTGAAGGGATTTACCGTAGCGCACTTATGGGACTCCAAAAGCAGGTCTGGTACAACGGCACACAGGCCTTGATTTCTACGCTGCGCTATGGCGGCGCGTTGAGCATACTTGTGCTGTATTCGCCGACCATAGAGGCTTTTTTTTATTGGCAGGCACTGGTTTCCTTGCTAAGCCTGATAGTGTTTTCATCAAAACTGCAATCGATCTTGCCGAGGTCAGAAGTTCCAGCGGCTTTTTCGCGCAAGGCGCTAACAGCAATTTGGCGATTTGCCGGCGGAATGATGGGCATCACTTTTCTTAAACTCATGCTCACACAAGTAGACAAGGTGCTGCTGTCACGCCTTCTGTCGCTAGAGAATTTTGGGTACTACACTTTGGCGGCCACTGTTTCTACCGTCTTGTTTTCGCTCATCGGTCCAGTTACTCAAGCGATATACCCTCGCATGGTGCAGTTGGTTGTTGAGGGTAATCAGTCGAAGGTCATCGCCCTTTACCATCAAGCGGCACAGCTTGTCACTGTATTAACATCGTCTGGACTTCTACTGCTGGTGTTTTTCGCCGAGAATGTGATTTACATATGGTCCGGCGATATTGAATTAAGCAAGAATGTCGGCCCTATACTTTCCATACTGGCATTGGGCAGCTTTTTAAATGGGTTGATGTGGATGCCATACCAGTGCCAACTTGCCCATGGATGGGTTAAATTAGGGGTGGGAATCAATGCAGTCGCAGTAAGCATACTGATTCCCGCGATCCTTTGGCTGGTCCCAAAGTATGGTGCAATGGGCGCTGCGTGGATATGGGTGGCGCTAAATGCTGCGTATGTATTAGTTGGCATCCAATTCATGCATTTAAAGCTGTTCCCTACAGAAAAATGGCGCTGGTATGGAACTGACGTGATATTGCCACTTTTAGGACCTCTTGTTGTTCTAATAGCAGCATATCTTGTTAAACCGAGCGGTTCGGCTAGTCGAATTGAATGGTTTTTGTTTTTGATATCCTCAGGCACCCTCGCTTTCGCCGCGTCTATCATGTTGGCCAAGCATACCAGGCGACAATTAAGCAAAGTATTTTCAATTCTGATAATAAAATCGAAGGCCCTAATTTCCTAAGGCCTGTTAAAAAATGTTGTCCATATCCTTGGCAACCGGTTACGTAAGGTTTGACAACTATGTCCCGAAATCTTGATCAGCTAAAAGCGAATGCGGTTAAGATCATTAAGCGCTTCCCATACTTGGATAGCCGGCTTCAACTTGCGCGTCGAAAAATCCTGTCGACAGGAGAAGGCTACCCCGATTGGCAAAGCATTCTCGGAAACAGCCAGGGACAATGGCAGGCGGCGTTCACTGCCGCTAAACAGGGCAAGAAGGTTCTGATCGCTACCAGCATCGGTTCTCATCTCGCCGCAATGCAGATGGAAACCGCGCTTGCGGTTGCCTTGACGTTACGGGGTGCCGATGTACATGCCTTGCTCTGTGATGAGCTCTTGCCTGGCTGCCAGATGTGCGAGCCGCGCTTTTTCCCTAGCTCGAAACGGTTTGCCGACTATGGCCCGACCAAGGACCTGTGTCGCGACTGCTACCGTCCCGGTCGCAGGGTCTATGAAGATATCGGCATCAAGGTGCACGCATATTCCGATAGCTTGACCGAGGAAGACAAGCGCTACGCAGGGAAATTGGCAGCGGAACTCCCGCTCGATGAAATCGAGGGTTTTGTGTTGCATGGCCTCAAGATCGGTGAGCACGCCAAAGCAGGAGCGCTAAGGTTTTTTGCCCGAGCTACCCTCGACGAAGAGCCGCTGGGCGAGCAGGTTTTGCGCCGCTATCTGGAGGCCGCAGTGCTGACCGCCTTGTCGATACCCAAGCTTCTGCGAAGCGAAAAATACGATGTGGCGGTTTTCCATCACGGTATTTATGTGCCGCAAGGCATCATCGGCGAGGTGGCGAGGCAAGAGGGGGTCCGGGTCGTCAACTGGAACCCGGCCTATCGGAAGAACTGTTTTATTTTCAGCCATGGCGACACCTATCACCATACTCTGATGGACGAACAAGTGTCGGTGTGGGAAGACATGGAGTGGACACCTGAGCGGGAAAAAACCATCACCGGTTATCTACGAAGCCGCTGGGAAGGGGAGAACGACTGGATACGCTTCCACGAAAACCCTTACTTCGAGAAAGATCGGATTCTCGCCGATATCGGCTGTGATCCCGCTCGCCCGATCATTGGCCTGCTGACCAACGTGATGTGGGACGCCCAGCTGCATTACCCTGCCAACGCCTTTCCGAATATGCTCGAATGGCTGCTTTCTACTGTCCGCTATTTTGAAAAAAGACCTGACCTGCAACTGGTAATTCGGGTGCATCCGGCGGAAATCCGGGGCTCGGTACCTACACGGCAGCCGGTGGCCGAAGAACTGAAAAAGCATTTCCCACAGCTTCCCGCGAATGTCTTTGTGGTTCCTCCGGACAGCAACATCAGCACCTACGTGCTTTCAGAACTCTGCAATTCGGTGATTATTTACGGCACGAAAACCGGGGTGGAACTGACCAGCGTCGGGATTCCGGTAATCGTGGCGGGCGAGGCGTGGATCAGGAATAAAGGTGTAACGACCGATGCCGATTCAGAATCGGCCTACAGGGGAATCTTGGATATGCTTCCCGTCGGTTCGCGTTTGCCGCCTGAAATTGTCCAGAGAGCGCGAAAGTATGCCTATCATTTCTTTTTCCGGCGGATGATCCCGGTGGGCTTTTTCGAGAAGGGCCCGGGGTGGCCGCCATATAAATTCGGTTGTACAAGTACAGAGTGTTTAGAGGAGCGAGTCGATAGCGGTCTGGACTGTATATGCGAGGGCATCCTGAATGGCGCGCCATTTATCCACGACTCGGCGCCCGTTCTCACCGGGCGTTGAACCGCCACTGAAACCAATGTTAAGAAACAAACGGAAAATCCATGATTGAAACCAATTCCAATGTGTCGACCGACAAGGCTTTTTATGATCAGGAACCGGTGGGTTCAGGAAAAGCACATGAAAACTGGATGCGAGAAATCGAGTTTTATTTCCTCTCGTACGCCGACAAGCTGAACACCGAGTTGTTGGGGACAAATGGAGCCATCGCCGAGTTGGGGGCTGGAAGCTGTGGACTGAGTGTGTGTTGCAGCAGGTTGCCCAACGTTAAAAAGATTTATGCTGTAGATATCAGCATGCATCCGGATGCAGAAGATGATTGACCTTTCCGGGGTTGCGCTGGGCGGCGACCTGACAAAAATCGAGCCGTTGGAGGCCGATTTTAATTTGCGACTGCCATTTCCTGATGCTTCTCTGGATGCTGTTTTATTTGATGCATCACTGCACCACAGCCGATCCATGTGGCACTTGTTGGCGGAATGTCGCCGGGTGCTCAAAGAAAATGGCGTTATTGTTGCCCAGAGAGAATCTTACTTGAGCGCGTTCCGCGCGAAGAAACAACTAGCCAAGCTCCTGAGTACCCCGGAAGTTTCGGCGAATGTTTCCGAGAACATGTATTTGTTGGCGCAGTATAAATACTATCTGCAAGTGCATGGCTTCGATGTCTCTTTTATACCGTGCTCGCCTAGCAAGTTGAAACGTGCTCTGAGCGCGTTTAATGGTGGTGTTTTTTGCGATGGGGTGCTTTGGTGTGAGAAGCGGTAAAATCTTGGGGACCGCCGAACTTTCTACAGGTAAGGCGCCAGCCAGCCCCTCTCCTTTCCTGAAAGGGCGAGGGCGCTCAATGAATCCACAGCAAATATTTATCAATGGCCGCTTTCTTGCTCAGTCCGTGACGGGTGTGCAACGCTACGCGCGTGAAGTCGTTTTGGCGCTGGATGATTTGTTGGAAGCGGGTGAAATCGATCGCAACCGTTATGCCTTTGTGATTGTGTCGCCTGCCGGCGCAAGCGATTTCCCCGGCCTGAAACACATCGCCATCCGTTCCATGGGACCATTGCGAGGCCAGGCTTGGGAGCAACTTTTTCTGCCAGCCATTTCAAGGAAGGAGTGGATTCTCAGTTTCTGCAATGTCGGACCGCTTATTAAGCGCCGCCATGTGGTTACTATTCACGACGCTTCGATTTTTGCCTATCCGGAGGCTTATTCCCCTGGTTTTCGTGCGTGGTATAAGTTTGCCTTGCCGCTCTTGGGCAAGACAGCAGCGAAGATTGTTACAGACTCTCACTTCTCGGAAAGCGAACTCATCAAGTATTGTGGATTGCCGCCGGGTAAAATTGCGGTGGTGCCTCTCGGTGTCGATCACATGAGCCGCTTGCAGCCAGATTACGATGTTTTCCAGAAACATCGGCTCGGTGAAAAGCCTTACATTCTCGCAGTCAGCAGCCTGAGCCCGCACAAAAACTTCATGCGGCTGGTTCAGGCTTTTGACCTCTTGCGGAATGAGGATGTGGATATTGTTGTCGCGGGGGGGGCTAACTCTAAAGTGTTCAGCAATTCTCGTTTTTCTTCACACCAGTCCAACGTACATTATCTTGGCTACGTCAGTGATGGAGAGCTGAAAGCGCTTTACGAGCGCGCGCACTGTTTCGTATATCCCTCGCTTTATGAGGGGTTTGGTTTGCCGCCCCTGGAGGCGATGGCTTGTGGGTGCCCGGTCATTGTTTCCAATGCGGCTTCGCTGAATGAGGTCTGCGGCGCGGCGGCGCTATACTGCGATCCAAAGTCACACGAAGACATTGCGGACAAAATTGGCTTGTTGCTGACCGATGAGGCATTGCGTGAAAAATTATGCGAAACGGGAAGACTGCGGGCCGCAAGGTTTCTGTGGACTGACACAGCTCGTGCTATTTGGAAAGAAACCGTGAGAATGATTAATTAATGAAAATCGCGATTGTTCATGACTGGCTGACTGTTTATGCCGGCGCCGAGCGGGTGCTGGAGCAGATGCTGGCTTGCTATCCGGATGCCGATCTTTTCAGCACCGTCGATTTTCTGCCCGACGGCCAGCGGGGTTTTATACTGGACAAGCCGGTTGCCACTTCCTTCATCCAGCATCTGCCGTTCGCAAAATCCAGGTATCGCAACTATCTCCCGCTCATGCCGCTTGCGGTTGAGCAGTTCGACCTTTCCGGCTATGACGTGGTTATTTCAAGCTCGCATGCCGTGGCAAAAGGGGTTTTGACCGGGCCGGATCAGTTGCATCTGTGCATGTGCTATTCGCCGATTCGCTATGCCTGGGATCTGCAGCACCAATATCTGAAAGAATCCGGTCTTGATCGCGGCTTCAAGGGCTGGCTGGCCAAGTGGCTGCTGCACAAGATTCGTATCTGGGATGCGCGGACTGCGAACGGGGTGGATGGATTCATGGCGATTTCCGCTTTTATCGCGCGGCGTATCTGGAAGGTTTACCGCCGGGAATCCAGCATTGTTTATCCGCCAGTCGATGTGCATGCCTTCGAACTGCGGGAGGAGAAGGAGGATTTTTACCTGACGGCTTCCCGCATGGTGCCTTACAAGAAGATCGATCTGATTGTCGAGGCGTTTTCCGGAATGCCGGACAAGCGACTCGTGGTGATTGGCGATGGGCCTGATTTCGACAAGATCAAAGCCGAAGCGGGCGGCAATGTCGTTTTGCTGGGCTATCAAAGCCATGCCGTTCTGAAGGATCACTTGCAGCGCGCGCGTGGCTTTGTTTTCGCGGCGGAAGAGGATTTCGGCATCGCGCCGCTGGAAGCGCAGGCTTGCGGCACGCCGGTGATTGCCTTTGGCAAGGGCGGTGCGCTGGAAACGATTCGCGGCCTGGATGACGAATTGCCTACCGGTGTGTTCTTTTTTGAGCAATCGGTTGAGGCTATTCGGGATGCAGTGAGCCGGTTCGAGCAGGCAGGGCAACAAATTCTCCCCGTCAGCTGCAGGGAAAACGCGATGCGCTTCTCACCCGAGTGCTTCAGGCAGGCGTTCGGGACTTTTGTCGAGGATGCGTGGAAGGCATTCCAGGCGAGAACGAATCGCAAAGTGGAGTGTTCGTTACCGTGATGCGCCGTGGCTTGTTAAAAGAGCATTCCAGCATACTGAATGCCGTGCTGCATCTTCTTGATTGGGCGGGCATCATCTTTGCCGCCTGGCTGGCTCACCGCCTCTACCTGGGTAATTCGAGCTTGCCTGCTGCATATGGCGTAGTGATTGGCATCGTGGTGCTGTTGTCGGCGTTATTGTTCCCGCGTTTCAATCTCTATGAGGCATGGCGCGGCGCGTCGCTTTTTGATGAGGTGAGGGCGATGACGCTGGCCTGGGCGCTGGTGCTGTCTCTGCTTTTTGCCTTTGCCTTTACCACGAAGATGGGAATTCAGTTTTCCCGCGGCTGGATTGGTATCTGGTCTGTGCTGGGATGGAGTGCTCTGGTCTGCGGGCGACTTCTGCTGCGCGTGGGTTTGCGCTGGCTGCGCAGCCATGGTTATAACCAGCGGCGCATTGTGATTGTGGGAACCGAGGGCCTCGGCGAGGAGTTAGCTGAGCGGCTGCTGATTTCTCCCTGGATCGGCCTGCAGGTAACGGGTTTTTTTAATGTCGGCGGGGGGGCTCCGCAGCCAGGTGTGCCGGTATTGGGCGGGCTTCCCGATGTGGCCGATTATGTGGCGAAGGCGCGCATCGACCAAGTGTGGATTGCCCTGCCGCTCAAGGATCAGGACAAGGTGGAGTCCTTGCTACATGAGCTGCGCCATAGCGTGGTGGATATTCGCTTTGTCCCGGATATTTTCGGTTTCCGGCTGCTGAATCACTCCGTGACCGAGGTGGCAGGGTTTCCGGTGATGAATCTTTCCGCCACGCCGATGGTGGGGGTGAACCGGTTGGTGAAGGCGGTGGAGGACAGACTGCTCGCGCTGCTTATCCTGCTCATGATCTCTCCCCTGATGCTGTTGATTGCACTCGGGGTGAAGCTGTCTTCGCCGGGCCCGGTACTGTTCAAGCAGGGGCGGCTGGGTTGGGATGGACAGCCGTTCAAGGTGTATAAATTCCGCAGCATGGTGGTGCATCAGGAAACCGGCGGCCAGCTCACCCAGGCAAGCAGGGGCGACGCCCGGGTGACCCCGTTTGGCGCATTTTTGCGCCGGAGCAGCCTGGACGAATTGCCGCAATTCTTCAATGTGCTGCAGGGCACGATGTCCATCGTTGGCCCGCGCCCGCATGCCATTTCACATAATGAGCAGTACAAGGAATTGATCGACGACTATATGCAGCGGCACAAGGTAAAGCCGGGCATCACCGGATGGGCCCAGATCAATGGCTGGCGCGGCGAGACGGATACGCTGGAGAAAATGAGCAAGCGGGTTGAGTACGACCTTTACTACATTGAAAACTGGTCGTTGTGGTTTGATCTGCGGATTATTTTGCTGACGGTGTTCAAGGGGTTTATCAACAAGAACGCGTATTGAGGGTGGGTTTGGCCAATGGCGATTATTGTGCTCGAACGATTTCTCTTGCCAACTCTTCTAAAGAGATCGCTTCAATATCGCTCGCCAATGGATAGCGTTCCTCGCCGGGATAAACAACAAACTTCCGGACGGGCGCAAGGTCTGCACAGGCTTCATGAAAACCTCTCGCCACCTTCGGGCTAAGGCTACGCTTGATCTCAATGGCCCACAAACTCCCATCCGGCCATAACAGTAATAGGTCTATCTCGGCGCCGCCGCTAGTCCGATAAAAATAACCCTGTACTTTGTTTGAGGTACATGTGAGCAGATTTTCGATAACGAAGCACTCCCAGCTTTGCCCAATAACAGGGTGTGCGAGAAGCGTTTCCTTATCGGAAATGTTAAGCAGTGCGTGAACGAGGCCACTATCTCGCACAAAAACCTTGGGCGACTTGACCAATCGTTTTCCCAGATTTGCATGCCACGGCGACAGGCGCCGCACGAGTAACAGATCGACGAGCAGATCTAGATAACCTCCGGCGGTCTTTACATCTACACCAAGGTTGCGGGCGAATTGAGCGGTGTTGAGTAATCCCCCCTGATGGTACGCCAGCATGGACCAGAAGCGGCGCAAGGTTTCAGCCGCAATGCGCGGACCAAACTGCGGAATATCCCGTTCCAAGTAGGTGCGAATAAAATCCTGTCGCCAGCGCAGACTTCGTGCGGCATCGGATGCAAGGAGGCTTTCTGGGAACCCACCACGCACCCACAAATCGTCTGCCGGCAATGATCGTGTTTCCAGAACATTGAAAGGAGAAAGCTCCAAATAAGCGATACGACCAGCCAAAGTCTCGCCGGATTGTTTGAGCAAGTCGAGCGAGGCGGAGCCAAGCAGCAAATATTGCCCGGATTTACGCCCAGTTCTTCGTCCTTGGTCAATTAGTCCGCGCAGGACGGGGAACAAACCCGGGGCTCTATGTACTTCGTCGAAAATGACCAGCTTATCCTGATGGTCTGCCAGGTAAAGCTCGGGTTGCGCTAATTTGGCGCGATCCCGTTCGGATTCAAGGTCAAGATAGATTGCGCCATAGCGTTGGCCGATTTCCAATGCTAGCGTGGTCTTGCCAACTTGGCGCGGCCCGAGCAGTGCCACCGCCGGGGAGTGGGCGATTGCATCTGCAAGCTGCGAAGAAACAATCCTGTCTATCATGTGCGCAATTGTGGAGTTGTGTTCCATGAATTGCAAGGAATTATAATATCATCTGCTGAATGTGACGAGCGCCTGATGAGCCGCTAGTCCAACAACCGCCTTATCCCGAGTTAACACTGGGCTTTAATTAGCTTCCTGAAGCCGTTCAATGCCTCGTCCACCGTCATTTTCGCCACATCCAAGCTGGGGGACTGCAAAACCACATAGGGCACTCCCCACGGGTGCCAGCGGGTTGCATCCGATTTCCCAAAAAAACACAGAATGGGTTTGCCTAAACCTGCGGCAAGATGCATGGCGCCGCCATCGCTGCAAACCACCATGTTGCACAGAGATAGTCCCGCAACCAGTTGTCCCAGGTTATGCGTGGGATATGCGAGGATGGGAATCCCTTTCGTGGCGGCAATGATTTCCTGCGCTTTTGAGTCATCACCCGGATGCAGAGAGTTGCCGGTTTCCCCGGGCGACCAGAAAAGCATGAAAGAAGCCTGGTGTTCAGTGTGCAGGCGTTTCATGAGGTCGGCAAAGTGCTGTGCGGGCCAGCGCTGGCTCGGCTTCCTTGCGCTGACGTGGATGCCGATCAGGAGTGGCGGCCGGATGGGCATAGCGCCGTGCAATGCTTCTGTAGCACAAGCGACTTCATCGGCTTGGGGAAATACTTGCGCTGCAGGCGGCTCCCCGTTAATGCCGAGCGTTGCCAGCAACTTAAAAACGGCCTCTACTTCGTGCTGCCGCTTATCCGCTTCATAAAGGACGCCAGTGTCGATGGCCGAGGCGCCCCGTTTGCCGGGTTCGGTAAAGCCAAGAACATGTTTTGCCCCGGCAAAGCGAGCCAGTCGAAGCAAGCGCGGTTGGAATCCTGGCGCCGCTAGAATTGCGTAGTCGAAGTGATATTTTCTAAGACGCCAGAAGATATGCAGCCGGTCCCAGTAAACCTTTAATATGCTGCTCCCGGCTGGCCGGTGCTTGGCTTTGGTATACGCATATAAGGCGTCAATATCAGGGTTGTTGGCGAGCACCGGGGCGTTGTAGCTGTTAACCAGGGCGGTGATGGTAGATTTGGGGAAATGCTGGCGCAGGGCATGTATCAGCGGTGTGGTGCAGACCAGGTCGCCGATATTGTCACGGCGGATGACAAGAAAGCGTGGTTCGGCAATGCTCACTTCGGGCGTCCTTCCAGTCGCATGCCATACCCTAGCAGAATGCCCATCAGTGCCCAGAACAGCAGGGCATCGCCGCGCCAGAACAGGTCGTCGGTCATGTTCTTGGAAAGCATGGCGAAAACCGTCGTGATGCCGCAAATGCCGACAAGGGAAGCTTCCTCCAAAGGTGCACGATAAAGGAGCCAGAATCGATGCACCAATGCGCCGAGCAGGAATATGAAAGCGGCTAATCCCCCGATGCCGAGCTGTACCGCATAATCGATTAGTACATTGTGCGCATGCGCGAACATCAGCATATGCCATTCCTTTGGCCTCTTGTCGGCGTAGACTAAATGCGGCAAATCACGTCCAAAGCCAACGCCGGTAAGAGGTTTCTCTGCGATGCGCGCCATCCAGAAGCGCCAGATGTCGTAACGCTCGCTATGTTCGAAGGTATCGACAATATGGTTCGAGCTCGTGATGGCGGCAGGCGGGCGAATAACGGTGTCAGCGGGCCTTTGTTTCGCCACGATGAGAAACAGCAGCGCGAGCGCCAGCATGCAGCCTGAAACGATCGCAAGCGTGATTCCAGTGCGGTGCGCACGGCCGTGGCGCACCCACCATAGGCCGATCCAGGTCATGAAAACCAGGCTGGATGAAAGCCAGAACATGCGGTTGAGCGTGGCATACCCGGCATACAGAAATAAAGGGACTATTAGCCACAGCAGATTGCGCGGGAATTTCGTTATAGGTGTTTTAAGCCACATATAAATCAACAAGGGCAGAACGGTTACCAGGTAGGTGCTGTAGGTAACGAAACCATGCTGCCAGTCCAAATCGTAATTTTGGAAATCACCCAGGTTGGCGCGGTTTGCCCATAGGGCCAATGCTGCGGTTGTCACCATTCCCGCCGCAACGCATCTCAGCCATAGCTTCCATTCGCGCTCGCTATGGGTAAGGGCGTAAAAGGAAAAGAACGCGATCATGCCGTAGCCGATTTCGGTCTTGAGTTCGTTGAAGGAGAACATTGGGTTGAGCGACCAGGTCAGCGACAAAGTGGCTATGCCGGCCCAGAGCGCGAGCGGCAGCTTCAGGGGCATGCGCGGAGCCGGGTTTTTGCGCGCATACCAAATGGCAAAGCCGCCGGCCAGGAACAGGCACAGCAGGCGCAATGCCATGTTGTGGTTGAGCGGGAGGATAACCAGCAGCACGGCCGCAGGGAGCAGGTGCTTATAGTCACGAAAAAATTGAGCGGGGTTCAAGAGGCATCTCCAAGGGAGCGGTTTCTGCGCCAGCCCAGGGCGGCTTCCAGTATTTGCCGGGCGCGAATTTCATAGGTATGGCTACGGAGCACACGTTGGTGTGCGGCCTCGGCGATCTTCCGGGTCAGTTCGAAATGGTCCAGGTAAAAGCGGATCCTGGCAATGCAGTCTTCCATTCCGTCGAAGGAGGCCCATTCTGTCTCCCGGTCGAAATCATTCTTGGCGTGCTCGCGGGAATCGGAGAGCAAGAAGCCACCGCAGGCAGGAATCCCATAGCAACGTTCAGGCAGGCCCCAGCTTTTTTGTGCGCCATTGTCGCAGGCTGCTCCATAGTTGAGGTTGATACGACTCTGCTGGATCAGATCAACTTGCTCGGCAGGCGAGAGACCGGCGGAATCAGCGAAATGGCAATTGATGCCCAGCGCCGTCAGCCGGCGGAGAAGCTCTTCGAGGAATTCCGCACGTTTGCGGTGCTCGCGGTAGCGGATCGCGTTAAGGTTGCCGATGAAGCTGACGTCGTAGCGGTAAGCCGCAGGCTGCCTGAGCTCGCTCAATGATCTTCCGGCAAGGTTGTATACATTGGTCCGGGCTGCGTTCGGCAGATAAAGCGCGATTGGGGCAAATCGGTCGGCATTCTGCAGGGAATGGCTGGCGTAGATATCGAGCAACCCAAGCGCCTTGAATAGCCATAACCTGCGTGGGCGCACGCCGCGGTACCACGGAGCGTCGCGGTCGATTGCTATCAGGGGGATACCATGGCGCCGCAGGCGAAATTTCAGTCCAAGCGTCCGGAAAGGATGACGGATGCCTTCATAGAGATCGATTATGCAGGCAGTGCAGTTTTCCAGATCGGACCTGCCAGGCTGCCAGAGGTTTTCCGCGAAGGTACAGCCGATAGCTTCAAAGCCCTCCTTCTGGGCTTGCAAACCAGCTGTGAAATTGAGCAACAGCTTCATTTCCGGGCATCTATCCCGACCATTTCCAGAAGGTTCCGCATCTTGTCGGTATAGCTCTCCAGCCGTAATACTTTTTGATAGCCGGCCTTGGCAATTTCGGACCGTTCCGGGTCATGGCTCAGATAATGGATAATTTTTTCCCGGAGTTCTTGCGGAGTGGAAAACGAGTCCAGTTCGCCCCCGAGTTCGAAATGCTGGGCCAGTTCTTCAGAATAATCGGTGAGCAGGAATGCGCCGGTAGCCGGCACATCGAAGACGCGCAGGTTGAGGCCGCTGCGGGTGGGGTCCCATGATGAGATGTTGAGTACGATTTTGGCGCTGTTGTAGAGCGCGATCAGGTCTTCTCC
Source organism: Sulfurimicrobium lacus (assembly GCF_011764585.1). Taxonomy (GTDB): domain Bacteria; phylum Pseudomonadota; class Gammaproteobacteria; order Burkholderiales; family Sulfuricellaceae; genus Sulfurimicrobium; species Sulfurimicrobium lacus. The sequence goes on along the minus strand of NZ_AP022853.1, from coordinate 3,722,156 downwards.
CCAGATGCGGCTGGCCTTTACCTTTTCACGCAGCTTGGGATTGAACCAGTTGCGCCGTTTGCGCCAGCCCGGGCCGTATATTTCCACCGGCAGGTCGAGTAACGCGTCCATCATTTCCTGGCGGCGCGGGCTCCAGCCGCCGACGAACACCACCTCGTGGCTGAAGCTCTTTTCGCCAGGGTAAGGGCGGTACAGGGCTCTGTCGACACCGAGCGCCGGCAGGTAGTGGATGTTGTCCTTTTCGCCGTAGCCGAAGCGGTGAATGCAGAAATAGTGGTCGTATATCCGGGAGTCTTCCAGCATCTCATTGGTCGTGCGCGGATCTTTCACCCACCAGCCCACCGTGTGCCGGATGCCGTAGCGGCTTTTCAAATCACGGATCAGATCGGAATCGAAGCTATTGCCGCGAATCACCAGCAGCACGTCCGGGCGAAAGGCCTCCACGGCCTTTTCCAGTTGTCTTTGGCGGTAATTGTGGTTGCCCCATGGGGTGTTGCGGGAGACGTCAACGGAACGCATGCCGAACGGACGGATGAGCTTGTTGATCCATTTCAGGAAATAGCGGTTCACCGGGCTTTCCGCCTGGCTGTTGAAGCAGTAGGTGTCCCAGCCCAGTTCGTGGAAGCCGGCCGCACAGGACGCACCCAGGGGAATGGTATCTTTGCCGAAAAAGTAGCTGATCAGGACGCGCGGTTTTGTGGTCATAAGGGTTGGCTGCATTCGATTCCGCGCGCTTGCGCGGCATGGGTGGCAAAATCCATCGCTGCGGCGACGCGCTGTTTGAATTCCGGAAAAGAGAATTTGATCAGGTGCGGACTGTCGGGGTGGGGTTTCGGCCGTTCTCGGCCCGCCGTCAGTTCGCTCAGCAGCCGCGTGAAATCCTTGCCCTGGTCCTGCCTGGGATCGGTGTAGAACAGCCCGGTTTCGCCTTCCGTCACTGTTTCCGTGAACGGCGGCGAGTGTATCGCAAGCACCGGGGTGCCGCAATGCTCCGCTTCGATGATGTTGAGGCCGAGCGCTTCCTTTTCGGGCAGACCGGTGAGAAGGAAATCGAGCTGCCGGTAGATCGCGCCTACGTTCGACTGGTGCCCCCAGAAACGGACCTGACTGCGTATCGGAGTGAGCGCCCGCTTAAGGTCGCGGACTGACGCGTATCCGCCGCTGCCGAAAATTTCCAGGTTGACCCGGGGGAATTGGCGGATGGCAGGCGCTAGTATCTCGAACATCAGGGGAAATTGCTTGATCGGTGTGAGACGAGAAACGATGCCTAGCGTCAGCCCTTCCCTGCGCGAAAATTCCGGTGTTGGGCGCAGTTTGCGGTATAGGGGTTCGACCAGCCCGAGCATACGGTCACGAAATTTGCGCGTATCCCAGTCATAGCTGGACGCGGCAAGGATGGGGGCGTCGTCCCCGCTGCCCCGCTCCAGATCGGCCACGCCATAGAGGGGGTGCGGATAGTAGTGATTCAATCCCGCAGCTTGCAGGCTGGCAATGACATGGCCGGAGACTGCGAAGATCAGGTCTACTTCGCTGAAAGGGGCCGGGTTTCTGCCATACAGGGGCATATGGGCGAAGCTGGCCAAGAAATGGTGCTCGCGCAGTTGCTTCCCGAGCGGCCCCAGAGCGGGAGAGTGCGTGATGAACAGTGCCGGATTTTCCGGCAAATGAGGAATGATGTCTTCGTAGCGCCTGACCGGGATGAAATGTGCACCCGGCATCTTCGTCTCATGCCAGAAATGCGCCTGCTCGTGAACGAACAGCACGACTTTCCATCCCAATTCGCATAGCGCGCGGGTAAAAAAGCGCGTGTAGATCTCGCCGCCGCCCATCCCTTGCTGCAGGTTGATCTGGTAGCAGGTGCCGGCCATCAGTGCTGCCAGTTCCCATCCAGCAAGCGGCGAACCGCATCGCTCACTGCCTCCAGGCTGATCGCCTGCATGCAGCGCGGGGCTGCACATTCGCGGGGATTGCGCCCGCAACGCAGTACCCATGGGATCTCTCGCTTGAAGAGCCGGTGCTGGTCGCGGCAGGGGAATGGATCCACGGTGACTGCAACATAAGGGCTGTCGCGCCAGAAATTGCCGGCGCCGTAGATCGATGCCGAGCCTGGGCCGAACAGCGCTACCGTCGGGGTGCCGGTGAGGCGCCCGAGATGGGCCACGCCGGTATCCGGGCAAACCAGCAGTTTCGCGTTCTTGAGCAGCTGCCATAGTTGCGCCAGGTCGAGTCTCCCGGCGTAGGAAAGACGGCGTCCTTCAGGGTCGAGTCCGGCAACCAGTTTTTCCTCGCCACGCCCTCCGCTCCAGACAACCTGGAGGCCCTGCTTTTCGAGCAAATCGGCCAGGCCGAGCCATTTTTCCTTTTCCCATTGCTTGAGAGGGGTGCTCGCACCGACGTGAAGTACGCAGTAAGGCTTCGATGGGGGCTCGAAAGGAGTGCAGTCCGGGTCGGGCCAGGCATCCGGTCGGTAGGGGGCTGGCGCCGGGCCGGGGACCAAGCCGGCCACCATATCACCCCAGGCTGCAGGGCTGTCCGGGTAGGGAAACAGTTCGTCCACGGGCCAGCTTTTATACGCGGGGCGGTCACCGGAAAAGGCGACGATGTGTCGCGCGCCCAGCGCCTTGGCAAGCCAGCTGTAACGGTTGTCGCCGGGCACGATGGCGAGATCGAAGCCGGTTTTTTGTCGCAAGGCATGGAATGTGGCGGGGTCGCGCGGGTCGTGCGGCATGACGATGACGTCGTAGGGGCGCTTCTGGTAGAGCGGGACTGCGGCTTTGGGCGCAACCATGACGATTTCGGCCGCGGGATACTGCTGGCGTAGCTTGGCTAGCAGCGGAGTCAGCATGATTGTATCGCCCAGCAGCAAGTGATGGGCTACCAGAATGCGACGCGGGATATCGTTTCGTTTCCGCACCCGGAGGATGAGCATGTTGCCGAGGGCAAGTGCGATCACCCTTAAGCGGCTGGCGAGACGGCTAGACATTTTCTGTCACGTTACGGAATATCCCCTCCATGCGTTCTACCATGGCTTCGAAACCAAAGCGGGCAAGTGCGCGTTCCCGCGCGGCGCTTCCCAGTTTCTGACGCAGGTCTGCATCTCCCAACAGCCGCTGGATTGCGTGCTGCAGTTCCGCCGAATTTTGTGGCTCGACAATCAGTCCGGTGCGTTCGTGTTCTACCGCTTCCAGAATGCTGCCTACCGGCGTGGAGATGATGGGCAGTCCGCACAGCATGGCCTGCAGTATTGCCTGGGGCACGCCTTCGTTGGCATAGGAGGGCAGGGCGAAGACATCCATGGCCTGGAGCCAGGGAAGAACGTCGCGCTGGTTGCCGGGCAGAACCACGCGGTCGGCAATGCCTAGTTGTGCTATCTGGGCCAGCAGAGCTTCCTTTACCGGGCCGTCGCCGACGATCAGCAGTCGGGTTGTGTCTGGCAGGGCGGCGAAAGCTTCCACCAGATAGCGATGGCCTTTCCAGCTGCGCAGGGTGGCGACGATGCCGACGATGGGCGCATCCAGCGGCAAGCCCAGTTGCTGTCGCACTGCCGCCTTGTCTCCCGGCACGAAATGCGCAGTATCCACGCCGGTGGGTACCGAGGTAATGGCTGTCGGGGAAAAGCGGTTTATCCCGATCAGCTGTTCGCGCAGGCGCTCTCCAGTGGTGACGATGTGGTGGCTGGCGCGCTGGTACAGCCAGCGGGTGGCGGGGTTGTGCGGGATTGGGGCTGAAATGTGGCGGGTGCGCACGATTGGTACCCGTTTCCCGAGAGACTTCATCGCCAGGGCGGCGAGCCAGGCGTCGGTGGAGCTGTGCGTATTGATTACATCAACCGCGTGAGTCTTGAGCCAGCGCCGCAGGGCCAGTACGCCGCGCAGGTTCTTCCTGCCGATGGGTAGCGCCACCACGGGCAGGCCGCGACTTTGCGCTTCGCTGTAGATACGCGCTTGCGGTGGACACAGCAGGGTTACCTGGTGCCCGCGCTGGATCATCCCGGCTGCTTCGGTAAGGATGCGGATTTCCTGACCGCCCCAGCCGAGCGAGGCTTCGGTGTGGACAATATGGAGTTTGGCGGCGGTCATGTCTCGTGTGGTTTTTCCTGGCTGAACTGGATACGGTGAAGGTTCGCGTAGATGCCATCTTTTGCCAAAAGTTCGCTGTGGCTGCCGATCTCGGCGATGTGCCCTTTTTGCAGGACGACGATACGGTCGGCTTTCTCGATGGTGGAAAGGCGGTGCGCGATCACGATGGTGGTGCGTCCCTGCATCAGCGTTTCCAGGGCTGCCTGGACGTGGCGCTCGGATTCGGTGTCGAGCGCCGAAGTGGCTTCGTCGAGGATCAGCACCGGTGCGTTTTTCAGGATCGCTCGCGCTATCGCCAGGCGCTGGCGCTGTCCACCGGACAGGCGCACACCGTTTTCGCCGATCTGGGTATGAATGCCTTCAGGCATTTCGCGGATGAATTCCATGGCATGGGCTGCTTCAGCAGCGGCAACGATTTCGGCTTCGGTGGCCCCGCTTTGCCTTCCGTAGGCGATGTTGGCGGATACGCTGTCGTTGAACAGTACGACATCCTGGCTGACCAGGGCGGTATTGGAACGCAGATCGGCGAGCCTGATGGTTTGAATGTCGTATCCGTCCAGCAGAATTTGGCCGCTGGTCGGCGTGTAAAAACGTGGAATCAGGTTGGCCAGTGTAGTCTTGCCGCTGCCGGACTGGCCAACCAGCGCGACGGTTTCGCCCGGACGGATGGCCAGCGAGATGCTGTTTAGAGCCATGCGTTCGGAACGGCCATAGGTAAAGCCGAGATCCCTGAACTCCAGCGCGCCCTGCGCGCGTGGCAGGGAAATCGTGCCCTTGTCGGTTTCCGCTTCTTCGTCGATCAGGTTGAATACGCTTTCCGCCGCAGCCAGGCCGCGTTGCAGGCTTTCGCTGACGCCGGTGAGGCGTTTCAGCGGCGCCAGCAGCATCAGCATGGCGGTAATGAAGGAGACGAAGCCGCCAACCGTGGTCTGGTCCGAAGCCGATTGCATGGTGGCGATATAGATGATCACCGCCAGTGCGATAGCCGCGATGAGCTGTACCAGCGGCACGGTGGCCGACGCGGCGATAGCCTGCTTGATGTTGAAACGGCGCACCTGGTTGGCCGCTTCCTGAAAACGTCGCGCTTCATATTCCTGGCCGCCGAATATCTTCACTACCTTGTGGCACTCGATGGTTTCTTCCAGCACATGGGTGATGTGGCCCATCGCTTGCTGGGCACCGCGGCTCATGTTGCGCAGGCGCCCGCTGAAGCTGCGAATGACGAAGGCGATGGCCGGCACCACGATCAGGGCCACCAGGGTCAGTCGCCAGTTCAGATAGAGCAGCCAGCCAAGCAGGCCGGCGATGCTGAGGGAGTCGCGCACCACGATGGTGATGACGTTGGTGGCGGCATTGGTCACCTGGCTGACGTCGTAGGTAACCTTGGACATCAGGACGCCGGAGGAGTTGTCGTCGTAGTAGTGAGTGGGCAAGGCCACGAGCTTTCCGAACATCAGGCAGCGCAGATCCATCACCACTTTGTTTGCGACCCAGCTGATGGCGTAGGAACTGGTGAACGTGGCGATGCCGCGCAGGATGAAAAGCCCGATCAGCAACAGCGGGATAAGGCGCATCATGCCGGGGTCTTTTTTCACGAAACTGCCGTCGAGCAGGGGCTTGAGCAATGCCGGGAAGGCTGGTTCGGTGGCGGCAACCAGCGCCATGCTGATTATGGAAACCAGGAAAATGCGCCAGTAGGGCAGGACAAATCGCAGCAAACGCTGGTAAAGCTGTTTGCCGTCAAGTTCCGGAGATGAAGTCACTATGTCGTTGAGTTTACGGAAAGAAGCGCATTATACAGCGACATCAGATCTAAACTCATCCTTTCCAGACTAAATGACTCCGCCGTGGCGCGAGCCGCTGTCGCAGCTTTCCGGCGCAGGTCGGGTGAAAGCAGCTTTTTCATCGCCTCGCTCAATTGGCGTCGGTCGAGCGCATCGCAGGTAAAGCCGTTTTCTCCTTCCCGAACCAGTTCCGCCGCGCCGCTGCTGGTGCTGGTGATCACGGGCAGACCGCAGGCAAAGGCTTCCAGGGCAACGTTGCCGAAAGGCTCATACAGGGTAGGAAACACCAAAGCGTCGGCGGCGCCGTAAAACGGCTTGACGTCTTTCTGAGCGCCGGCGAAATGGATGCGTCCGGCAATACCGAGATTTGCCGCTTGCCGCATTAGTTTCTTCATCTGCTTGTCTTTTCCGACCACCAGCAGATGAGCTTCTTCCGGCAATTCCGTCATTGCGCCCAGCGCAACCGCCAGCCCCTTGCGCTCGAAGCCCGAACCGACGAACAGGAACAAAGGGGCGTCGGGTGGGATGCCGAACGCAAGCCGGGTGGCTTGCCGGTGTTTTTCCGCCAGCGAAGGGTGAAAAACGGTCGTGTCCACGCCGTTGTAGATGACGTGCAGCTTGTCTTCCGGCACGGCGTAGTGACGGAGGATGTCGTCCTTCACCATCCGGGAAATGCAGATTACCGCTTTCAGGCGCGGGCTGGAGAAAAGTTTTTTTTCCGCTGCCAGCACATAGCGATGGTAAGGATTAAGAGCGAGGCGGAGTTTGCCCAGGGGGCCAAGTATGCGCCGACGCTGCCTGAGCCATTCTCGGTGCACGCCATCGCCGGCGCGGAATATATCGCAACAGGTGACGCGCTCATGCGACTGCACCAGATCGAAGGCGTGTTTTCGCAGCGTATCGCAAACACAACGGGCGAAACTCCAGTCACGCCACAGGCTGCCGAGGTAGGGCGGGTTGCAGATCAGGGCGTTGCCTTCGCTGCCGCTTTCCCACTGCCGGGTAATCACCGTGAGCGAAGCGCCTTCTGCCCGTAGCGCCTGAACGGCATTGGAGACGAAGCGCTCGGCGCCGCCGAACGGGGTGTAGCGCTGGCGGATCAAGGCAATTTTCATGTGGGAAGACTGCGGAACAGGATGGGGGAGAGAGACTCTCCCCCATCGGAACGCCTAGTTTGCCTGCTGGATTCCGGCAATGAACCAGCTGCCGTTCGGCTGGTTGAGCGCTTTCTGGATGTGCCAGATTTCGTTGAAGGACTCGGCGTTGGCGCCCTGTTCTTCGCGGATCAGGCCGGAGAAGCGCACGCTGGCGATGACGTGATCGCCTTCGGTGACCACGTCGGCCATCTCGGCGTTGAGCATCACGACTTCGGTGTGCTGCGGCTTGCCGCCGCGTTCCTGGATCTGCAGGCTGATTTCGGCGAACACTTCCGGCGAGGTGAATTCGCGGATGTCGTTGAGGTCGCCCTTGTCGTTGGCGTCTTGCAGGCGGATGAAGTTGCCCTTGGCCTGGCGCAGGAAGGGCTCATCCTCGAACCAGGCGGGGCGGGTGCTGGCGGCCATTAAGGGGGCGCTGCCGCCGATGGGTTGTTCGATCGGGTGGTCGCTGTAGCCGCTGTATGGCGTGTTTCCTGCCAAAGCGGGCTGTGGCGTGCTGTTGCGGCGCAGGGCGCGGAAAACGAAGAACACGGCGGCCGCGATGCCGAGCATCATCAGAATGTCCATCATTTTGATGCCTTCGAAACCGTGTCCCATGAACAGGGAGGCGAGCAGGCCGCCAGCAGCCAGGCCGGCCAGCGGGCCGAGCCACCTGTTGCCGGGCTTGGCCGGCGCGCTGGCAGGGGCGGGTGCGGCGGACGGAGCCTTGGGCGCAGTCTGGGTAACGCTTTGGCGCTGCTTGCCGAAACTCGAGCCGCCGCCGAAGCGTTTGGCACTGGCTTCGCCGATGGTGAGGCCAAGGCTGAGCAGCGTTACCAGAAACAGGGTGAAAAGCTTGTTCATAAAATCCTCAGGTGCAAAACGTGAAGGGCCATTCTATCGGGAAACTCGGGCAAAGCAAGATTATCGGTCTGTGGTCAATTGGTAAATCAGGGCGTAGCCCGCGTGTTTATGTCGCAGGCTATTCTCCGGCGGCCGAGAGTGCCGGGTGGTCCGCCCTTGGCATATCGAGGTGGTAGCCCTGCACCAGGTCGACGCCGAAGCGTCTGAGCATTTCCAGAATGTCTTCGTTCTCGACGAATTCCGCCACCGTGGTCTTCTTCATGCCGCGCGCCACGTCGACGATGGCTTTGACGAACACCTGGTTGTCGTGATCGTTGGTCAGGTTGCGGATGAACAGGCCGTCGATCTTGAGGATATCCGCGTTGAGGTGCTTCAGGTAGGCGAAGGAGGAGAAGCCGGTGCCGAAGTCGTCCAGACACACCGGGCATCCGGTCTGGCGCAGGGACTCGATAAAGCGTTGCGCGTCGTGCAGGTCGGTTACCGCTGAAGTCTCGGTCAGTTCCACCAGCAAGCGTTGCGGCGCGACGCCGCGGCGAGTCAGTTGCTCGGAAATGTATTGCGGCAGGGTCGGGTCGTCGAAGGAGCGGCCCGAAATGTTCACCGCGATCGGTGGCACTTTTGTCGAGCTAGCCAGCATGGCGATCGTCGCGCCGATGACCCAGCGGTCGATGTCGCGGATTTTGCCGCTTTTCTCCGCGTGCGAAATGAAGTGGCCGGGCATGATGAGCTGGTCCGGATTTTCCGTGTCGATCATGCGCACCAGCGCTTCCAGGTGTGCCAGTTTTCCTGTCTGGGCATGGTAAACGCCCTGGAAATGCAAGAGTAGCGGGTCTTGTTCCAGTGCCCTGCTGATGCGTTCGTTCCAGGACAGATGCCTGACCATCGTGAGGGAGTCGTCGAGCTCCGGCCGGTAAGTGCGCCAGGTGTTCTTGCCCGCCTGCTTGGCCTGGTACATGGCGGAGTCGGCATGGGCGATCAGCTCTTCGGCAGTGCTGGCGTGCGCGGGGTAGAAGGCGATGCCCAGGCTGGTGGTGAGGCGCAGGTTGTGGCCGTCGAAACGCAGGGGAATATGAGCGATGGCGCGTACGATGCGTTCGGCCAGCGCTTCCGCTTGTGCGATGTCGACGTCGCTGACGAGTACGGCAAACTCGTCACCCCCCAGGCGGCTGAGCAACTCGTTGTTGCGCACGATCGTGCCGACTTCCCCGGCAACGCGGATCAGCATGGCATCGCCGGCGCGGTGCCCGAAAGTGTCGTTGACGTATTTGAATTCGTCCAGGTCGAAGAACAGCAAGGCGACCTGGAAGTCGCGCCGTTCCGCCTCGCTGAGGGCGCGTGCCAGTTCATCCTGAAAACGGTGGCGGTTGTAGAGGCCGGTGAGCGAATCGCGCTCGGCCAGGTAAATCAGCTGCTCGGCAGTCTGGCGTTCGCGCGTGATGTCTTCATATACCCACAGGCGGCCGATGAAGCGGTTCTTCGGGTCGTGCACCGGGTAGGACATCTGGGTCACGGTGCGCCCGTCGGCCAGGCCGATTTCGAAGGTGTCGCTGACTTCGCGGGCGGTTACCACCTGCAGGAAATGCTTGGAGAAATGATCCGGTTGCGCCAGCATGTTGGCGGAATGGCGCAGGACCTCCGCTACCGGCCGGCCGATCAGGTCGTTGCGCTCGGGAATCATCCAGATGCGCACGAAAGCCGGGTTGTAATACATCACGGTTTCATCCTGGTTGACGAACAGAACGCCGAAGTTCATCGCCGAGAGCAGGGAGATAAGCCGGGCGTGCTCTTCCTGAGCCTGATTGAGATAACGGCGCTGCATCTCCTGAGACGTTTCGAGTTCGCTGATGCGTGCACTCACCGCACGGGCCATGGTATTGAAGGGTTGCGTCAGCTGGCCGATTTCGTCTCGGGAGTCGATTTGCAGGGAGATGTCGAAATTCCCTTCTGCTACTGCCCGGCTGGCAGCGCTGAGGCGGCCAAGGTGACGGGTAAGCCATAAGCCGGCAGCAGTGAGCAGCACAACGGAAAGCAGGAGCGCAACGCCGGCGATCAACAGGCTTTGCTGCAATAATCTCGATTGGGCTTCCTGCATGAAGCGTGTGTCGATACCGTAACGCAGGGTTCCATAAGTCTGTCCGGCGATATGGATCGGCAGCTCGGTGTCGAAAATCTGGTGAGCTTCGCGGACGCTGACCGCAAGATCACGGTCGAGCTTCGGTAGCGCTTCGCCGGGGCTCCAGCCGTCGGCTGCGATCACCCGTCCAGTCGTGTCCGTGAGTATCAGGTAGGCAATGCCGTTGTTTTTGCGGCTTTCGCCCAGAATTTCCTGCAGCGTCGAGTAATCCTTTGCCACCAGTGACGGCGCAAGGGCGGTGTTGAACAGCAGTCCGTATTCCCTGAGGCGCAGTTGCGCCTGTTCCATCAGGCTGTCCTGGGTCAGGCGGTTGTTGTTGCTGACCAGGAGCGCCAGCATGAGCACCTCGATAATGACGGTGATGAGGACCAGCTTGGCACGTAGCGACAGGAAGGCTTTCTTCATTTAATTCGGCTGGTCCAGCAGGCGCTTCACTTCTTTCGCATACGGATCGAGTTGTTTGAGGTCGGCTGCGCTGACCGGCTTGAGGCCGGCCAAGCCGCTGGACTGGAAAAATTTTTGCCCGGCCGGGCTTTGCTCGAATTGCAGCAGCGCTTCCTTGATCTGCTGGATTTGGTTCGCCGCCAGAGCGGGATGAGCGAGCAACATCTGCGACGGGACGGCGGGCGAGAGCGACAGTATACGGAGCTGGCGCGTAGTGTTCTCCGCCAGCTGTTTCAGGGGCAGGACGCCGATGATGCCGGCCTGGGCTTCTCCGCGCAGCACAGCCAGGGCGACGTTGCCGTGCGTGGCGGTTTCCTGCAGGGCGTAGTCGCGACCAGCGTCGAGGCCGTGGTCGTGCAACAGCTTCTGGCCCAGCATGGTGACGAGGGCGAGATGGCCGGGCGCAATGATTTTTGCCCCGCGTAGCTGCGCAAAGCTGCCGATCCGGCTGCCGGCTGGAACCACGAGGGCTGCTGTGATGTCGCTGCGGTAGGCGAACAGGGGCTGATAACCCGCGTCGATTTGCGCCAGACGGGCGAAATGCGGCGCGGTGACGATGACGTCGTATTCGCCGCTTTGCGTGCGGCTGACAAAGCCCTTGAAATCGGGCGCGGTATAAAGCATGACCGGGCGTCCGAGTCGCAGTTCGAGAAATTCCCGCAGCGGCTGGTAGGTTTCCACTAGCTGGCGCGCGCTGAGATTGGGAAACAGCCCCACCGAGAGCGTTTGTTGTCCGGCCGCGGGGACGTGGCAGGATATTGTCGCGAGCAGCAGCCCGACGAGCAGGGTGAAAAGGCGTTTCATAGCGTTTTGACGAATACTTTGGAACGGCGCTGGTAGTTATATAAACCCTGCTTCGCCTTGGGCAGCGCTTGCACGCCGGCTTCGATGAAGCCGCGTTCGACGAACCAGTGGGCGGTGCGCGTGGTGAGCACGAATAACTGGCGGAAGCCTTTTTCCAGGGCTTGAACCTGCATGTATTCCAGCAGCGCCTCTCCCCGTCCCGCGCCGCGGTAGTCCCTGTTCACCGCCATGCAGGCCAGTTCGGCTGACTGTTCCTCGGGAAAGGGGTAGAGCGCGGCGCATCCGATGATCAGACCGTCGTATTCCAGCACGGTGAAGCGCTCGATTTCCATCTCCAGCAGTTCGCGCGAGCGCCGCACCAGCGTGCCTTCCGCTTCCAGCGGCTCGATCAGCGCCAGCAGGCCGCCCACGTCGTTGATGGTGGCGGGGCGCAGGGTTTCCAGCGTGTCCTCGGCGAGCATGGTGCCGATGCCTTCGTGGGTGAAGAATTCCTGCAGCAGGGCGCCGTCCACGTGGCGGCTGATCAGGTGCACGCGCGCCACCCCGTTGCGGCAGGCACGAATGGCGCAGGGCAGGAAATAGTCGATGTCTTCGGGCAAACCGTGCGGCCGCGCCAAAATGGCTTCCGCGTCCTGGGTGGTCAGGCTGTGCAGCAGCTCGCCGCCTTCGTCGGTGACGCCCGCGGTGTTCATGAGGAACACCAGCTTGTCGGCGTCGAGATCAATGGCCGCGCGGGTGGCGACGTCTTCCAGCGACAGGTTGAAGATTTCCCCGGTGGGCGAGTAGCCCAGCGGCGAGAGCAGCACGATGTCGCCCTGGTCGAGGCGGCGCCTGATGCCCTCCACGTCGATCTTGCGCACTTCGCCGGTGTGCTGGAGATCCACGCCGTTGCGCACGCCCATGGGTTTGGCGGTGACGAAGTTGCCGCTGGCCACGCGGATGTCGGCGCCGGCCATGGGGGAATTGGCCATGCCCAGGGAGAGCAGGGCTTCGATTTCCACGCGCACTGTGCCGGCGGCTTCCTTGACGCATTTCAGCGCGTCGACGTCGGTGACGCGCAGGCCGTTGACGTAGCGGATCGAGGCGCCGCGTTCGGTCAGTTCTTCCTCGATCTGTGGCCGCGCGCCGTGCACCAGCACCAGGCGCACGCCCAGGCTGTTGAGCAGGTTGAGGTCTTGCGCCAGGGTGACGAACTGCTCTTCGCTCACCACTTCACCGCCGAAGGCGATGACGAAAGTCTTGCCGCGGAACTTGTGGATAAATGGCGTGGCGGTGCGGAACCACTGCACGAACACGTCGACGAATATTTCGGGTTTGACGAAATCCGCTTTGAGCTTGCTGGGCATGGCTTTGATTTATTTTGTTTTGATTTTTGAATTGTAAAAGGAATTAACCCGGATGTTTCAAAAATCTCCCCACACTGCCTGCATTGCGGCCAAGGCAGCCAGCGCGGCGGTCTCGGTGCGCAGCACGCGCGGCCCCAGGCGCACCGGGGCAAAACCGCAGCTCGCGGCGGCTTTGATTTCGCTCGGCGCAAAACCGCCTTCCGGGCCGATGAGCAGGGTGACGGGCGCGCTCGGTCGCGGCAGCTCGCGCAGGCTGGCCGGCGCGTCAGGCGCCAGGGTCAGGCGCACCCCCGGCTTTGCCGCTTGGCCCAGCCAATCGTTCAGCGACAGGATGGGCGCGACTTGGGGAACGCGGTTGCGGCCGCACTGTTCGCAGGCGGAGACGACGATCTGCTGCCAGTGCCGCACGCGCTTTTCCGCCCGTTCCCCGCTCAGCTTGACGACGCTGCGCTCGCTGGCAATCGGCTGGATGGCGGTAATGCCGAGCTCCACGGCCTTCTGCAGGGTGAAATCCATTTTGTCGCCGCTGGAAAGCGCCTGCACCAAGGTGACGTCGAGCGGCGATTCGCATTCCCGCTCGCGCCACGTCCCGATTTCCACCGTTACGCGCTGTTTGCCGATCTGTTCGATAAGGGCCGGATACTCTCCCCCCGTGCCGTCGAACAGGACGATCGCGTCGCCGGCTTGCAGGCGCAGCACCTTGGCTGCGTGGTGGGCGGATTCGGGAGGGAGTTCCACGAGTCGGGCGTGAGGGGGCAGGGAGGGGTGATAAAAACGTGAAATGGTCATGGGTTGAAACTATAACGCTTGCGCTGGCGTTGGCAAAGAAACGGGCGTTATACTTCAAGCCGGTTTTGTATTTTCAGTAGAGGTACTAATGGTCAGTTTGCAAACGCCAGTGTGCGATTTTGGCTGGAACGCGCTGGATTTCGACTTGCCGGGCGTGGATGGCAAGCGCTACAGCCTGTCCGATGTGCGCGGACCGAACGGTTTGCTGGTGATGTTCATCTGCAACCACTGTCCTTATGTCAAGGCGGTGCGCGACCGTCTGGTGCGGGACTGCGCGGAACTTAAAATCCAAGGCATCGGCAGCGTGGCCATCATGTCCAACGATCCGACCGAATATGCCGAGGATTCTTTCGACAACATGAAGAAGGTGGCTGCCGAATTCGCCTACCCATTCCCCTACCTGCTGGACGAAACGCAGGAGGTGGCGAAGGCCTATGGCGCGGTATGCACGCCGGACTTTTTCGGCTTCAACACCAGGCTGGAGCTGCAGTACCGCGGACGGCTCGATGCGTCGCGCAAGGAAGCCGCCCCGGCCGATGTCCGCCGCGACCTGTTCGAGTCCATGGTGCAAGTGGCCAAGACCGGCCAGGGGCCGGCGGAGCAGATTCCGAGCATGGGCTGCTCGATCAAATGGAGGGAATAGCTGTCAGCCGTCAGCTTTCAGCTATCAGCAAAACCGCGCGGCTTTGCCGCGCACAATGGCTGACCGCTGAAAGCTGATAGCTGAAAGCTCAAAACAAATGCTCAACTCAGTCATCGAAGTCGTCAAAACCGTCGCCCAGGTCGAAATCATGCCGCGCTACCTGAAAGTGGCACGCCAGCGCAAGAGCGACGGCAGCATGTTCACGGAAGCGGATATCGCCTCGCAGAATGCCCTGGTGGCTGCGTTGGTGAAAATCGCCGACCACCCGGTGCTGGGCGAAGAAATGCCCTTCGAGCTGCAAAAGGAATTGTGGCAGGCTGGAGATGCCGGGCTGTGGTGCATCGATCCCATCGACGGCACCTCCAATTTCGTCAACGGCCTGCCCTATTTCGCCGTGTCGGTCGCCCTGATGCGGCACGGGCGCAGCGTGCTCGGCGTGGTGTATGACCCGGTGGCCGACGAGATGTTCTATGCCATGGAGGGCAACGGCGCTTTCCTCAACGGCATCCAGTTGCCGATCAAGGAATATATTCCCGACCTGTGCCACTGCATGGCCGGCGTCGATTTCAAACGCATTTCATCGAAGCTGGCGCAGCAGCTTGCCAGCGCGCCGCCTTACAGCTCGCAGCGCAACTTCGGCGCCAGCACCCTGGACTGGTGCTATACCGCGGCGGGACGCTTCGATGTCTATCTGCATGGCGGGCAAAAGTTGTGGGACTATGCCGCCGGTTCGCTGATTCTGCAGGAAGCGGGCGGCGTCCTGAGCACGCTGGTCCAGGATGATTTCTGGAGCGACGACGTGTGGCAGCGTTCGGTGGTGGCGGCGCGTAACGCGGATTTGTTCCAGGCCTGGCGGGCGTGGGTCATGGCGGCCAAATAAGCATTTATTTCGCGCGCATAAAATAATTTTAAGCCCCCTTTTGGGGTACTCCTTCAGGACTTGCAGGTCTAGAAATTGGCCTAAGTGCCTGTTTCGGCGCGGTCAAAGGGTTCGACGCGAGGCGTCGTGCGTACTTGCCCAAAAATTGCGCGTGAGTAATAATCAAAACCTTTCACTAATTTTTTTGCGAAAAGACCATCGCACAATAGTGGTTTTGCGCTTCGGGTGTCACGGCACCCGGTAAAAACAAATAAGAATTTATACTCTTGAGGGATCAAACTTATGGCAACTCGTAAAGAACTCGCCAACGCTATCCGCGTTCTTTCCATGGATGCGGTGCAGGCAGCCAACTCCGGCCACCCCGGCGCGCCGATGGGCATGGCGGAAATCGCCGAAGTGGTGTGGAACCACAACCTGCGCCACAATCCCGCCAACCCGAAATGGTTCGACCGCGATCGTTTCGTGCTGTCCAACGGCCACGGCTCGATGCTGATCTACTCCCTGCTGCACCTGACCGGCTACGACCTGCCGATCGAAGAGCTGAAGAAGTTCCGCAAGATGCACTCCAGGACCCCGGGTCACCCCGAATACGGCTACACCCCCGGCGTGGAAACCACCACCGGCCCACTCGGTCAGGGCATCACCAACGCCGTGGGCATGGCAATGGCGGAAAAGCTGCTGGCTGCCGAGTTCAACAAGCCCGGCCATGAAATCGTCAACCACAACACTTACGTGTTCCTCGGCGACGGCTGCATGATGGAAGGCATCTCCCACGAAGCCTGCGCGCTGGCCGGCACCTGGGGCCTGGGCAAGCTGACCGCTTTCTGGGACGACAACGGCATCTCCATCGACGGCCACATCGAGGGCTGGTACACCGATGACACCGCCAAGCGTTTCGAAGCCTATGGCTGGCACGTGGTTCCGGGCGTGGACGGCCACAACCCGGCCGCCATCGAGGCTGCCGTGGCGGCTGCCAAGGCAGTGACCGACAAGCCTTCCCTGATCTGCTGCAAGACCGTGATCGGCAAGGGCTCCCCCAACAAGGAAGGCACCCACGACGTGCACGGCGCCGCCCTGGGCGATGCTGAAATCGCCGCCACCCGCGCCAACCTGGGCTGGAACCACGGTCCTTTCGAAATTCCCAAGGACGTGTACGAAGGCTGGGATTGCCGCACCAAGGGCGAGGGACTCGAGTCTCTGTGGAACAACAAGTTCGCCGAATACGCCGCTGCGTTCCCCAAGGAAGCCGCCGAGTTCAAGCGCCGCATGGCGGGTGATCTGTCCGCAGAGTGGAAAAAGCACGCCGCCGGCTTCATCAAGGCCACCAACGAGAAAGCGGAAACCATCGCTACCCGCAAGGCTTCGCAGAACTGCATCAACGGCCTGGCTCCGGCGTTGCCCGAATTCGTCGGCGGTTCCGCCGACCTGACCGGTTCCAACCTGACCAACTGGACAGGCTGCCACCACGTGCACGGCAAAAAGCCCGGCAACTACATCAGCTACGGCGTGCGCGAGTTCGGCATGTCGCACATCATGAACGGCATGGCACTGCACGGCGGTATCCTGCCGTTCGGCGGCACCTTCCTGATGTTCTCGGAATATGCCCGCAACGCCCTGCGCATGTCGGCCCTGATGAAGCAGCGCGTGCTTTATGTGTTCACCCACGACTCCATCGGTCTGGGCGAAGACGGCCCGACCCACCAGCCGGTGGAACAGATCGCAACCCTGCGCATGATCCCCAACATGGACGTGTGGCGTCCGTGCGATACGGTCGAATCCGCCGTGTCCTGGGTGGCTGGCGTGGAAAAGAAAACCGGCCCGAGCTGCCTGATTTTCAGCCGCCAGAACCTCAACTTCCAGAAACGCGACGACGCCACCATCGCCAGCATTTCCAAGGGCGGTTATGTGCTGGCCGATGCGGCCAACCCGAAAGTGGTGCTGATCGCTACCGGTTCCGAAGTGCAACTGGCCATGGACGCCAAGAAAGTGCTGGACGAGCAGGGCGTGGCGACGCGCGTGGTTTCCATGCCGTCCACCAATGTCTTCGACCGTCAGGATCAGGCCTACAAGGACAGCGTGCTGCCCAAGGGCGTGAAGCGCGTGGCTGTTGAGGCCGGCATTACCGACGGCTGGTACAAATATGTCGGCGGCGACGGCGCGGTGGTGGGCATGCACAGCTTCGGCGAATCCGCTCCTGCTCCTGAACTGTTCAAGCACTTCGGCTTCACGGTCGAAAACGTGGTCAACACGGTCAAAGGTGTTCTGTAAAACCCATTAGCCACGGAGGGCACGGAGGTCACAGAGAAAACCTCTGTGTTCTCTGTGGCGAAGATTTTCGTTTTTCTACTTTTAAGGAGTAACAACTATGACAATCAAAGTCGGTATCAACGGATTTGGCCGTATCGGCCGTATGGTGTTCCGCGCTGTAGCGAAGGACTTCAAGGACATCGAAATCGTCGCCATCAACGACCTGCTCGAACCCGATTACCTGGCCTACATGCTGAAGTACGACTCCGTGCATGGCCGTTTCAATGGCGACATCTCCGTTGACGGCGGCAACATGGTTGTTAACGGCAAGACCATCCGCCTGACCGCCGAGCGCGATCCCGCCAACCTGAAGTGGAACGAAGTCGGCGCAGACATCGTGATCGACTGCACCGGTTTCTTCCTGACCACGGAATCCTGCCAGGCTCACATCAAGGCCGGTGCCAAGAAAGTGGTTCAGTCCGCTCCTGCCAAGGACGCTACCCCGATGTTCGTGTACGGCGTGAACCACACCAAATACGCCGGTGAAGCCATCGTTTCCGCCGCTTCCTGCACCACCAACTGCCTGGCTCCTGTTGCCAAGGTGCTGAACGATAACTTCGGCATCAAGCGTGGCCTGATGACCACCGTGCACGCTGCCACTGCCACTCAGAAAACCGTTGACGGTCCTTCCATGAAGGATTGGCGCGGTGGTCGCGGCATTCTGGAAAACATCATCCCGTCCTCCACCGGTGCCGCCAAGGCCGTGGGTGTGGTGCTGCCGGAACTGAAGGGCTTGCTGACCGGCATGGCTTTCCGCGTTCCTACCTCCGACGTGTCCGTGGTTGACCTGACCGTGGAACTGAACAAGGCAGCTTCCTACGACGACATCTGCAAGGCCATGAAAGCGGCCTCTGACGGTGCGATGAAGGGTGTGTTGGGCTACACCAGCGAAAAAGTGGTTTCCACCGACTTCGTTGGCAACAGCGCCCCCTCCACTTTCGATGCAGAAGCTGGCATCGCCCTGGACCCCACCTTCGTCAAGGTCGTGGCCTGGTACGACAACGAGTATGGTTACACCTGCAACATGCTGCGTTTGGTACAACACGTAGCGAAGTAAGTTAGCAATCAGCCGTCAGCCGTCAGCAAAAAGCTGATCGCAGACGGCTGAAAGTTGATCGCTCAACAGCGTGAGCTGTAAGGCATGGGCCAACCTATGCCTTACATCTTACATTTCCACAGGAGCTAAACATGTCCGTAATTCGTGTTACCGATCTTGACCTCAAGGGCAAGCGTGTCCTGATCCGTTCCGACCTCAACGTGCCCGTCAAGGACGGAAAAGTGACTTCGGATGCCCGTATTTCGGCGTCCATGAAGACTTTTGAGCATTGCCTCAAGGCTGGCGCCAAGGTCATGGTGATGTCCCACCTCGGGCGCCCCACCGAAGGCGAATATTCCGAAGAGAACTCCCTCAAGCCGGTGGCAGACGATCTGGCCAAGAAGCTCGGCAAGCCGGTACGCCTGATCAAGGACTGGGTGGACGGCGGTTTTGAAGTGGCCGATGGCGAACTGGTGCTGCTGGAGAACGTGCGCTTCAACAAGGGCGAGAAGAAGAGCGTGGACGAAACCACGCAAAAATACGCCAAGCTGTGCGACGTGTTCGTGATGGATGCGTTCGGTACCGCTCACCGCGCCGAAGGCTCCACCCACGGCGTAGCCAAGTTTGCGCCTGTTGCTTGCGCCGGCATTCTGCTGACGGAAGAACTGGACGCCCTGACCAAGGCGCTGCTCAGCCCGGCACGCCCGATGGTGGCCATCGTCGGTGGTTCCAAGGTGTCCACCAAGCTGACCGTGCTCGAAGCGCTGTCCGAGAAAGTGGACCAGATGGTGGTCGGGGGCGGTATCGCCAACACCTTCCTCAAAGCGACCGGCAAGAACGTCGGCAAATCCCTGTGCGAAGACGACCTGGTCCCTACCGCCCAGGCATTGATGAAGAAAATGACCGCCCGCAACGCCACCATCCCCATCGCGGTCGACGTGGTGTGCGGCAAGAAATTCGACGCCAACGAACCCGCCGTACTGAAAGACGCCGGTGACGTGGCCGATGACGACATGATTTTCGATATCGGTCCCAAGTCCGCTCAGGAGCTGGTCGACATCATCATGAAGGCCGGTACCGTGGTGTGGAACGGCCCGGTCGGCGTGTTCGAGTTCGACCAGTTCGGCGCGGGCACCAAGGCCATTGCCATGGCGATCGCCGAAACCAAGGCATTCACCCTGGCCGGTGGCGGCGACACCATCGCAGCCATCCAGAAATACGACATCTATGACAAGGTGTCCTACATTTCTACCGCCGGCGGCGCATTCCTCGAATTCCTCGAAGGCAAGAAGCTCCCCGCAGTAGAAATCCTCGAACAGCGCGCTGCCAACAAGTAAGGAGACAGGGGTGAGGAGTGTGGCGCGTAGAGGGGATTTTACCCCTCACCCCTCACCCCTCACTCCTCACCATCAATGATACGCAGAACCAAAATTGTAGCCACGCTCGGACCGTCTTCGAATGATCCGAAAGTGCTTGATGCCCTGATCGAGGCCGGCGTCGACGTGGTGCGCCTGAATTTCTCCCACGGCAAACCCGAAGATCATATTCAGCGTGCCGAGATGGTGCGCTCCCTGGCGCGCGCACGCGGCCGGGCAGTCGGCGTGCTGGTGGATCTGCAGGGCCCCAAGATCCGTATCGGAAAATTCGAACAGGGCAAGATCACCCTGAATAATGGCGACAACTTCATACTGGATGCCGACTGTGTACTCGGCAACCAGGAACGCGTCGGCCTGGATTACAAGGATCTGCCCAAGGATGTGAAGCGCGGATCCACCCTGTTGCTGGACGATGGCCGCATCGTCATGTGGGTGGAGGAAGTGCGCGGCAACGAGATCATGTGCCAGGTCCGCCAGGGCGGCGTGCTGTCCAATAACAAGGGCATCAACCGGCAGGGCGGCGGCTTGTCCGCGGCAGCCTTGACCGACAAGGACAAGGAAGACATCAAGACGGCTGCCGAACTCAAGGCGGATTACGTCGCGGTGTCCTTCCCGCGCAATGGCGCGGACATGATCCTGGCGCGCGAGCTGTTGAAGGCCGCCGGCGGCCACGGCCTGCTGGTGGCGAAGATCGAACGCGCTGAAGCGATCCCGGCGCTGGAAGAAATCCTCGACGCCTCGGACGTAATCATGGTGGCGCGCGGGGATCTCGGCGTGGAAGTGGGCGATGCCGCCGTGCCCGCCCTGCAGAAGAGAATGATCCGTATGGCGCGGGAAAAGAACAAGCTTGCCATCACCGCGACCCAGATGATGGAATCCATGATCACCAGCCCGATCCCGACCCGGGCGGAAGTCTCCGACGTGGCCAACGCGGTGATCGATGGCACCGATGCGGTCATGCTGTCGGCGGAAACCGCCGCCGGTCAGTATCCCGTCGAAGCGGTGCAGGCCATGGACCGGGTATGCGTGGAGGCGGAAAAGGAAATTGAGGTTTCGCCTACCAGCATGCGCATGACGCGCAATATCGGTTCGATTGACGAGTCCATCGCGCTGGCCGCGATTTACACGGCTAACCATCTGAATGTCAAAGCGATTGCCGCCCTGACCCAGTCCGGATCCACCGCCTTGTGGATGTCGCGCATCAGCACGAGCGTGCCGATCTACGCCTTGACACCCCAGGTGGAAACCCGTAGAAAAGTGACCTTGTTCCGCGGTGTGCATCCGATCAATTTCAAGATGTTCACGCACGACCCCGAGTTGTTGTTGCGCGAGGCGGAAGACGAGTTGCGCCGCCGTGGTGCGGTGCGCGATGGCGACATGATCGTGTTGACCATCGGCGAGCCGATCGGCAAGTCGGGTGGCACCAACACCATGAAAATCGTTAAGGTAGGCGAGCACCGCAAGGCATAAATTTCATAAGGCGAGAGGGGGGAGGGGTGAGGCGAGAAGTCAAAGTGGAGCGGTCGTATTTTTCCGCCTCACCCCTCACCCCTAACGCCTCACCAACATATAGTTAATCAAGGAGATAAACCATGGCATTAGTATCAATGCGTCAATTGCTGGATCACGCGGCTGAGAATGGCTACGGCCTGCCGGCCTTCAACGTCAACAACCTGGAGCAGGTGCAGGCAATCATGCAGGCTGCCGATGAGTGCAACAGCCCGGTGATCATGCAAGGTTCCGCAGGCGCACGTAAATATGCCGGTGAAGCGTTTCTGCGCCACCTGATCGACGCCGCAATCGAAGCCTATCCCCACATTCCGGTGGTGATGCACCAGGACCACGGTGCCTCCCCTGCGGTGTGCATCAACGCCATCCGTTCCGGCTTCTCCAGCGTGATGATGGACGGCTCCCTGAAGGAAGACGGCAAGACCCCGTCCAGCTTCGAATACAACGTGGAAGTGACGCGCAAGGTCGTGGAAATGTCCCACGCTGTCGGCGTTTCCGTTGAAGGCGAACTGGGCTGCCTGGGTTCGCTCGAATCCGGTCACGGCGAGAAGGAAGATGGCCACGGCGCGGAAGGCGTGCTGACCATGGACCAATTGCTGACCGACCCCAACGAGGCCGCTGAATTCGTCAAGGCCACCGGCGTGGATGCGCTGGCAATCGCCATCGGCACCTCCCACGGCGCATACAAGTTCACCCGTCCGCCCACCGGCGACGTGCTGGCGATTTCCCGCATCAAGGAAATCCACGCCCGCATCCCCAACACCCACCTGGTCATGCACGGCTCCTCCTCGGTGCCGCAGGAATGGCTCAAGATCATCAACGATTTCGGCGGCACCATGGGCCAGACCTACGGCGTGCCGGTTGAAGAAATCGTCGAAGGTATCAAGCACGGCGTGCGCAAGGTGAACATCGACACCGACCTGCGCATGGCGTCCACCGGCGCGATCCGTCGCTACCTGGCGGAAAACACCAAGGATTTCGACCCGCGCAAGTTCTACGCTGCCGCCACCAAGGCGATGAAGGACATTTGCAAGGCACGCTTCGAAGCCTTCGGCTCCGCCGGCAACGCCGACAAGATCAAGCCGATCATGCTCGACCGCGTCGCGACCATGTACAGCAAGGGCGAACTGAAAGCAGTCGTCAAGTAAACTGTTGTAGCAGCGCAAAAAAGGCGGCCTTGTGCCGCCTTTTTTGTTGTCCGGAGCCTGTCGATGCCTTTTTATGGTGCGGGAAACGGTATAAAATCACTGGCTTCCCCAAACAGCCGCATATCCATGAAAATCGGGCCCTACCAGCTCAGGAACAACCTTGTCGTCGCCCCCATGGCGGGGGTGACCGATCGCCCTTTCCGCCAGTTGTGCAAGCGGATGGGCGCGGGCATGGCGGTATCCGAAATGGTGACCAGCAACTCGCTGCTGTACGGCAGCGCCAAAACCCTGCGTCGGGCCAACCACGACGGCGAGGTCGAGCCCATCGCGGTGCAGATCGCCGGCGCAGTGCCGGAGATGCTGGCCGAAGCGGCAAGATTCAATGTGGACCAGGGCGCGCAGATCATCGACATCAACATGGGCTGTCCCGCCAAGAAAGTGTGCAACGTCATGGCCGGCTCAGCCCTGCTGCAGGACGAAGCGCTGGTGGCGCGGATTCTGGAAGCGGTGGTGGGGGCGGTAAGCGTGCCGGTGACGCTGAAAATACGCACCGGCTGGAATAAAGACAACCGCAACGCCCTCAACGTGGCGCGCATCGCTGAACTGTCCGGCATCCAGTCGCTCGCCATCCACGGGCGCACTCGCGCCTGCGGCTACAGCGGCGACGCCGAATACGACACCATCGCGGCAGTCAAGGCGCATATCGCCATTCCGGTGCTCGCCAACGGCGATATCACCACCCCGGAAAAAGCCAAGTATGTCCTCGACTACACCGGGGCGGACGGGGTCATGATCGGCCGCGCGGCGATGGGGCGGCCGTGGATTTTCCGCGAGATCGCGCATTACCTGCAAACCGGCAGCCACTTGCCGCCGCCCGAGGTGGCCGAAATCCATCGCGTGCTGATCGGCCATCTGCACGACCTGTACGCGTTTTACGGTGAATACACCGGTCTGCGCATGGCGCGCAAGCATATCTCCTGGTACACCAAGGGACTGACGGGCTCGGCCAGCTTCCGGCATGCCATGAACCAGCTGCCGACGGTAGCAGAGCAGCTGGCTGCAGTTGAGGATTTTTTTGCCGAACTCGGCACGCACTCGATTCACCTGACTTACCACTCCGACGGCCAGGCCGAAGGTCACTCCGAAGAGCTGGCAGCGGCATGACGGTCATGACCGTTTCCCCCACCCCGGCCCTCCCCCGTCTCGCCAGAGCGAGCAGCTTTGCTGCCGCTCTCGGCGGGGATGCCCCTTGCGGGTACAGGGAGAGGGGGACGATGGCTCGCTGCGCGAGATTTATGTTAGAGCCGCTGCTAAAACAAGGTAACGCTGCATGATCAACGAAAACGAAATCGCAACCTGCGTGCGCAAGGCCATGAGCCAGTATTTTGCCGACCTCGACGGTGAAACACCCTGCGCGATCTACGACATGGTGGTCGGCTGCGTCGAAAAGCCCCTGCTCGAAGTCATCCTCAATCACGCGCAGGGCAACCAGACCCGGGCTGCCGAGTTGCTCGGCATCAACCGCAACACGCTGCGCAAGAAAATGCAGACGTACGGCATCAAATAAATCGGAAATTCATAAAATGACAATCATCAAACGCGCGCTTATCAGCGTCTCCGACAAAACCGGCGTAGTGGAATTCGCCCAAGCCCTGAACCAGTTCGGCGTGGAAATTCTTTCCACCGGCGGTACCGCCAGCATGCTGCAGGCAGCCGGCATTCCGGTCATCGAAGTGGGCGACTACACCGGTTTTCCGGAAATGCTCGACGGCCGGGTCAAGACCCTGCACCCCAAGATTCACGGCGGTATTCTCGGGCGACGCGACCTGCGCACCCATGTGGCTGCCATGGAAGGTGCCAATATTCCGCCGATCGACCTGGTCGTCGTGAATCTCTACCCCTTCGCGGCGACTGTGGCGAAGCCCGACTGCACCCTCGAAGACGCCATCGAGAACATCGACATCGGCGGCCCGACCATGGTGCGCGCCGCGGCCAAGAATTACGCCCACGTGGCGATCGTCACCGATCCTGTGGATTACGCCGCCGTGGTAAGGGAACTGACCGCAAGCCAGGGCGCCATCGGGCATGAAATGCGCTTCGACCTGGCCAAAAAGGCCTTCTCCCATACCGCCGAATACGACGGCATGATCAGCAACTACCTCACCGCCATCGATGCAAGCGGCCAGCGCCAAGCTTTCCCGCAGCGCTTCAACCTGCAGTTCACCAAGGCACAGGACTGCCGTTACGGCGAGAATCCGCACCAGAACGGCGCGTTCTACGTGGCGCCGGCGGAAACCGAGGCATCCATCGCCACGGCGCGCCAGTTGCAGGGCAAGGAACTGTCCTACAACAACATCGCCGATGCCGACGCTGCCCTGGAATGCGTCAAGCAGTTCGACGCCGAACCGGCTTGCGTCATCGTCAAGCACGCCAATCCGTGCGGCGTGTCCTACGGCAAGAACCTGCTGGAAGCCTACGACCGCGCCTACAAGACCGATCCGGAATCGGCCTTCGGCGGCATCATCGCCTTCAACGGCGAACTGGACGCGGCGACGGCCCAGGCGATCGTTGAGCGCCAGTTCGTCGAAGTGATCATTGCCCCCAAGGTGGCGGCGGCGGCGGTGGAAATCGTGGCGGCCAAGAAGAACGTGCGCCTGCTGGAATGCGGCCAGTGGCCCGCCGAGGCCGGCAAGCGCCTCGATTTCAAGCGGGTAAAGGGCGGGTTGCTGGTGCAGGACGCCGACCTGGCGCTCTACAACGAGCTCAAGGTGGTGACGAAACGCGCGCCGAGCGAGCAGGAAATGAGCGACTTGCTGTTTGCCTGGCGCGTGGCCAAATACGTCAAATCCAACGCCATCGTTTACGCCAATCGCGGCATGACGATCGGCGTTGGCGCGGGGCAGATGAGCCGTGTCAACTCCGCGCGCATCGCCGCGATCAAGGCGGAACACGCCGGCCTCGAGGTGCGCGGTTCGGTAATGGCCTCGGATGCCTTCTTCCCCTTCCGCGACGGCATCGACTCGGCGGCGCAGGCCGGTATTGCCGCCGTCATCCAGCCCGGCGGCTCGATGCGCGACGAAGAAGTGATCGCCGCAGCCGACGAACACGGCATGGCGATGGTGTTTACCGGCATGCGGCATTTCAGACATTAAAATCAGCCGTCAGCCGTCAGCTATCAGCCGTCAGCTTCTAGCTGAGCTGATGGCTGATAGCTGACAGCTCCCACTGAGAGCTAAACAATGAAAGTCCTGGTTATCGGCGGCGGTGGTCGCGAACACGCCATCGCGTGGAAACTGGCGCAATCGCCGCGTCTGCACAAGATCTTCGTTGCGCCCGGCAATGCCGGCACGGCGCTGGAGCCGGACTTGACCAACGTGGCGATCACATCCGTGACGGAGCTGGTCGAATTCGCGCTGGCGGAGAAGGTCGCCCTCACCGTGGTCGGGCCTGAGGCGCCGCTGGCCGAAGGTGTGGTGGATGCGTTCCGCGCTGCCGGGCTGAAAATTTTCGGGCCGACAAAGCAGGCCGCCCAACTGGAAAGCTCCAAGGATTTCGCCAAGGCTTTCATGGCGCGCCACGGCATTCCCACTGCCGCTTATGCCACATTCAGCGATGCCGGCGCCGCCCACGCCTATCTGGACCAGCACGGCGCACCGATCGTCATCAAGGCCGACGGCTTGGCCGCGGGCAAAGGCGTGGTCGTCGCGATGAGCCTGGATGAGGCGCACGCCGCCGTCGACATGATGCTCGAAGGCAACAAGCTGGGTTCCGCCGGATCGCGCGTGGTGATCGAGGAATTCCTCGCCGGCGAGGAAGCCAGCTTCATCGTCATGGTGGACGGCGAGCATGTGCTGGCGCTAGCCACCAGCCAGGACCACAAAAGATTGCTGGACGGCGACAAGGGGCCCAATACCGGCGGCATGGGCGCCTATTCACCTGCGCCCGTGGTCACACCCGAGATCCATGCACGGGTGATGCGCGAAATCATCCTGCCGACGGTGAGCGGCATGGCCAGGGATGGCATCCCCTACACCGGCTTCCTCTATGCCGGTCTGATGATCGATCCACAGGGAAACGTAAAGACGTTGGAATTCAATTGCCGCATGGGCGATCCGGAAACCCAGCCCATCATGATGAGGCTCAAGAGCGATCTGGTCGGCCTGGTCGAGCACGCGGTCAACGGCACTCTGGACAAGGCGGAAGCGGAATGGGACCGGCGCGTGGCGCTGGGCGTGGTGCTGGCGGCAGCAGGCTACCCCGACAGCCCGCGCAAGGGCGATGTGATTAGCGGGCTGCCCAAGGCGGAAGAGGATGCGCACGTATTCCATGCCGGCACCGCCCAACACAACGGCCAGGTCGTCACCAGCGGCGGACGCGTATTGTGCGTCACCGCCTTGGGCGACAGCGTGCGCATGGCGCAAAGCCGCGCTTATCAGGTTGCCGACCAGGTCCGCTTCGACGGCTGCCAGATGCGGCGCGACATCGGCTACCGCGCTATCGACAAGAAAGCGCGTTAACGAGCTCTAAGTCATGTCCCGTTTTTCAGCGGCGACGGCGGTTCTGACCGCCGCACTGGTGCGCAAGTTGCGCGCTCATGTCAAACAGGGCGGGGTGATCGCCTACCCGACCGAGTCCTGCTACGGCCTCGGCTGCGACCCGCGCAACCGCCGCGCGGTCATGAAACTGCTGCGCCTCAAGGGTCGTCCCCAGCACAAGGGGCTGATCCTGATCGGGGCTGATTTCGGCCAGTTGCAGCCCTATGCCGCATCCCTCAGCGCCGAACAATGGCGCACCGTTGCGCCTTCCTGGCCCGGGCCGGTTACCTGGCTGCTGCCTGCTGCGCACGCGACGCCCGCCTGGTTGCGCGGCGGTCATCAAAGCATCGCGGTGCGCGTGAGCGCGCATCCTCTGGCCGCACGCTTGTGCCAGACGCTGGGTATGGCGCTGGTTTCAACCAGCGCCAACCGATCCGGACTGAAACCGGCCCGGAGCTACGCGTCATGCTTCACCAGCTTCGGCAACGATGCGCTCGTGGTGCCCGGCCTGATCGGCAGACGCAGGCGACCATCGACCATCATGGATCTGGCGAGCGGCGGGGTGATGAGAAAGTGAAATTTGTCACCAGCTTGTAATATTCCTGACATATTATCCTCGCAGGTTAAAAGTCAAGGACACGGTCATGGCGGCAAATATTCTCGTAGTTGAAGACGAACCGGCGATTCAGGAATTGCTGGTGTTCAATCTGCAGCAGGCGGGCCACCACGCGATCAGTGCGGTCAGCGCGGAACAGGCGTACACGCTGCTGCGCGACGCCTTGCCCGACCTGATCCTGCTCGATTGGATGCTGCCAGGCGTGAGTGGGATCGAGTTTGCCCGCCGCCTCAAGGCAGAGTCCTATACCAAGACTATTCCAATCATCATGCTGACGGCGCGCGGCGAGGAGCAGGACAAGATCGCGGGCTTCGAAACCGGCGCCGACGATTACCTCACCAAACCTTTTTCGCCGCGCGAGTTGATGGCGCGTATCAAGGCGGTATTGCGCCGTCGCGCGCCGCAGATGACCGACGATCCGGTGGAAACCGGGGGCTTGCGTCTCGATCCCTCCGCGCATCGGGTCACCGGCGGCGGCCGGCCGATCGAGCTCGGACCGACGGAGTTCCGTTTGCTGCATTTCCTCATGACTCACGCGGAGCGAGTTCATTCGCGCGGGCAGCTGCTGGACAAAGTGTGGGGGAGCCAGGTATTCGTCGAAGACCGCACCGTGGACGTGCACATCCGCCGCCTGCGCCGGGCGCTGGAAGAAACCGGGCACGAACACCTGGTCCAGACGGTGCGCGGTTCCGGCTACCGTTTTTCAGAAAACGGCTGATTTCGTTTACCATGGCGGGCATGCCCGATTTGAAGAAAAACTGATGCACGGCCTGATCTGGTCCCTGTTTTGGCCGCCATTACTGGCGGCAATGGTTGCGCTGCTGGTGTGGCCGTTGTTCGGGCCGTCGCTGGCGCTGGGGATGTTCGCCGCGTTCCTGCTGGTGCTGCTGTTACACCACGCCGTCAATTTGCGCGCGCTGGCGAACTGGCTGCTTGCGCCCCCTGGTGCGGAAGTGCCGGATGGTTCCGGCGCGTGGGGCGAAGTGTTCAACGTGATCTACCAGTCCGGCCGGATTCAGTCGAGCAGCCAACACCAGCTGAGTGCCGCGCTCGAGCGCTTCCAGCGCGCGGCCGAGGCCATGCCTGACGGCATCGTCATGCTCAACGAGGCCAGTCAGATCGAGTGGTGCAACCCGGTGGCGGAAACCCAGTTCGACATCAGCAACCAGCGCGATCATTTGCAGCGCATGGCCTACCTGGTGCGCCAGGAGCAGTTCACCGACTACCTCAGCGCGCAAAACTACGCCGAGCCGTTGATGATGAAGTCCTTGCGCAACCCCGACCTCACCCTGTCGATCCAGCTGGTTCCTTTCGGCGACCGGCAGAAGCTGCTGCTCAGCCGTGACGTCACGCAGCTGGAACGGGTAGAAACGATGCGCCGCGACTTTGTCGCCAACGTCTCCCATGAGTTGCGCACACCCTTGACGGTGGTGGGCGGGTTTCTCGAGACCTTCGAGGATGCCGAGCAGATCAACATGCAGCAGAGTCGGCGCCATTTCCAGTTAATGCTCGACCAGACCCGGCGCATGCAGGGTCTGGTGGATGATTTGTTGACGCTCTCGCGGCTCGAGAGCAACCAGGAAAGGATGTCAGAGGAAGCCGTGGACGTGTGTGCCCTGTTGCAGATTCTGCACAAGGAGGCATTGTCCCTCAGCGACGGGCGCCATCACTTGTCCCTCGAGCTCGCCACGGACAGCAAGTTGCTCGGCAACGAGCGCGACTTGCGCAGTGCTTTCGGCAACCTGGTCAGCAACGCAGTGCGTTATACGCCGGAAGGAGGGGACATCGAGTTGCGCTGGGAGTTGAATAACGGCGAGGCGAGGTTCTGCGTGAAGGATAGCGGGATCGGCATCGATCCTCAGTACATCAGCCGGCTCACGGAACGGTTTTACCGTGTGGACCGGGGGCGTTCAAGGGAAACCGGCGGCACCGGTCTGGGGCTGTCCATCGTCAAGCACATCCTGACGCGCCACCAGGGTCGCCTGGAAATCCACAGCGAACCGGGCAAGGGCAGTCTGTTCTGCGCCTGCTTCCCGGCACGGCGGGTGATTGAATCGGGAAAAGCCAATTAACCACGGGGTGCACGGGGAAAACAAGAGCTTTGATCCCCGTGTGCCCCGTGGTTAAAATGCCGTAAAGGCTAATACATAACTTCGCTGACAAAGGTGACACGCTCGAAATTGGCACCTTTTTCCAGCAGCGCAACGAGCTTCGCCTCTTCCATCTGGCTGCCGTAAATGTGGATGCGCTTGCCCGGCTGGAACCAGCCGATGGGCAGCACCAGGCTGGCGGGTTCTTTTTTCTCCGGCACGGCGGAAAGCAGGAACGCCGGGACAAAATGGCCGGCATCCTTGGGGTTGAGCGTGACCTGGCGTGCCGCCAGCGGCGTGGGAAATCCGGGCAGGGCGCGGGTGCCGATGTTGAGACTGCCATCCTCGTTCATTACCAGCCAGCGCACCACCGCCAGGGTGAAATGCTCGCTCGCTTCCGGGCGCAGGGCAAGCAGCAGGTTCTGGCTGATCCTTTCCCCATCGCCGCTGCGCGACAGGCGGAAGCCGCCCGCGCTCTGGTCAAGGCAGCGCCAGTTCTCCAGCGTATATCCCAGTCGTGCGACGAGCAGTTTCTCCGTTCGTTTGGTGACACGCCCGTACATGCGCATGTCTTCCATGATTTCGGGTGCCAGGTCGAGTGTTTCGCCCGGTTGCTTGAAAGGAGTGGCGTCGTTGAGGAAGAAATGAATGGCGGGAAAAGCAAAGCACAGCTGCACCGCGGTTTCGGCGCTGTCGCGGTTGTGCGCGCGCGTCGGCAGCACTTCGCACCAGCGCCGGTAAAGCATGGAGAGGAAGGCTTCGCAGCCGGGCTGGATGCAGTCGTCGCCGAGCCCGATTTCCGCAGAATTGCCGCCGCTGCGCAGAAATTTGATGCGCTTCCTGAGCGACACGGCGGTTCGCTCGGTGTCGAGGAAGCGTTTTTCTTTCATCATCTGGCCGGTGTACATCGCCGGGCCGCTTTCGCCGGACAGGTCCACCGCCACCAGGGGCAGCGTCGGCGTGGGCGGCTGCTCCCTGCTCAAAGGTGCGCGGGCGGACCATTTGTCGAGCCAGCGGTCGAGTTGCAGCAATTGCCGGGAAGACAGTTGTTGCGGGTCGGCCAGGCTCAGCAACAGGGCCTTGGCATAGGTCGCCTCGCACGAATCGCTGCCGTCTTCGCGGTTCAGGATGTCCTTGATGCGCTTGGTTGCCACGTCCTGCGCTTCGGCGAAGGCGTACAGGGCGTGCAGCTCGCGCCACACCGCGGATGGAACGCAGCGGTAGGCCTGGCCGAACTCCAGCATTTGCATGACCAGGCAACTCATCGTACGCTGCGTGATGAGCGACGAGAACGGGGCGACCTCGGCATTGCCGTCGATGTTGGCTTGCAGGCACAGGCGGTAATTTGCAGCCAGGGTCTGCCACAACAAGGCGACGTTATTCCAGGCAGTCTGCTCCAGTGACGAGAAAGGCAAGGGCTTGCTGCGGTATTTCTTGCCCAGTTCGCCAGCGATGAACGCCACGGTTTCGCGCATGAGTTCGAGGGTTTTCAGACGTTCCAGCGCGGAGAGCGAAAAGTGGCTGAGCAATTCGAGCTGTTGCTTGAGTTCGTCTTGTACAGCCTGGATATTGGTGAGTGGTAATTCCTTCACCCATTGCTTGCATGCCGTTGCGGTGGTGAACTCGGGGCGCGGCGCGGCCGGGTCGATGGCGGGAAGATCAAGTTTCAGCATTCGGCTCTCAGCTTTCAGTAGTCAGCATTCAGGTCACGGTTTTGTTTCAAGCTGATAGCTGACTGCTGATCGCTATCAGTTAGAGCAGCACCCGCTCGATTCCGCCGTTCGTTGCCTTGTCGATGTAATCCGTCTGCCAGTTCTCTCCCAGCAGATGGCGCGCCATTTCCACCACGATATAGTCGGAGTCGATGCCTGTGTCATCATTATAGCGGGACAGCCCCTGCAGGCAAGACGGGCAGGATGTCAGAATCTTAATGTTTGCCGCCGCATCGTCGGCCCGGATGGCGGCCGCACCCTTGAGCAGCTCCTCCTGTTTGCGGAAGCGCACCTGGGTCGAGATGTCGGCACGCGTTACCGCCAGGGTGCCGGATTCGCCGCAGCAGCGGTCGGACAGGCGCACGTCCCCGCCCATCAGTTCCTGTGCCACCTTGAGCGGCGCGTAGGTTTTCATCGGCGTGTGGCAGGGGTCGTGATACATGTAGTGGCGGCCGGTCACGCCTTCCAGACGGATGCCCTTTTCCATCAGGTATTCGTGGATGTCGAGCAGGCGGCAGCCGGGGAAGATTTTCTCGAACTGATATTTCAGCAACTGGTCCATGCAGGTACCGCAGGACACGATCACCGTCTTGATGTCTAGGTAGTTCAGGGTGTTGGCGACGCGGTGAAACAGCACGCGGTTCGCCGTGGTGATGGCCTGCCCCTTGTCGTCGTCGCCAGCGGAAGTCTGCGGGTAGCCGCAGCACAGGTAGCCGGGCGGCAAGACTGTCACTGCGCCGATGTCGAACAGCATGGCCTGGGTGGCCAGTCCGACCTGGGAGAACAGGCGTTCCGAGCCGCAGCCCGGGAAATAGAACACCGCGTCCGACTCCTCGGTGAGCTTGGCGGGGTTGCGGATGACCGGCACCATGGTGGCGTCTTCCAGGCCCAGCAGGGCGCGGGAAGTCCGGTTCGGCATCTTGCCCGGCATCGGCTTGTTGATGAAGTGGATGACCTGGGCGGTCAGCGGCGGCTTGCCCACGGTGGCAGGCGGGTGTTGCGTCTGCGGCTTGACCAGGCCGAAGTGCTTGCCCACTTCGTAGCCCAGGCGCTGGGCCTTGTAGCCCCAGCCGATCATGACCTGGCGGATGGCCTTGATGGTGCGCGGGTCGGTGGCGTTGAGGAACAGCATCGCGGCGAAGGAGCCGGGATTGAATTTCTTCTTGCCCTGGCGGCGCAGGAAGTTGCGCATGGCGATCGAGACATCGCCGAAGTCGATGTTCACCGGGCAGGGGTTGAGGCACTTGTGGCACACCGTGCAGTGGTCGGCGACATCGTTGAACTCGTCGAAATGCATCAGCGAAACGCCGCGCCGCGTCTGTTCCTCGTACAGGAAGGCCTCGATCAGCAGGCTGGTGGCGAGGATCTTGTTGCGCGGGCTGTAGAGCAGGTTGGCGCGCGGGATATGGGTGTTGCATACCGGCTTGCACTTGCCACAGCGCAGGCAGTCCTTGATCGAATCCGCAATGTCGCCGATCGCGCTCTGCTCCATGATGAGCGATTCGGTTTCCAGCAGGCTGAAACTGGGAGTGTAGGCGTTGCGCAGGTCCGCGCCGGGCAGCAGCTTGCCGCGGTTGAAATAGCCATGCGGATCGACGAGCTGTTTGTAGGCGGCGAACCGGCCGATGGCCTCCTGGTCGAGGAATTCCATCTTGGTCAGGCCGATGCCGTGCTCGCCGGATATCACGCCGCCCAAGGCCTGGGCCAGGTGCATGATGCGCTCCACCGCCTGGTTGGCAGCCTTGAGCATGGCGTAGTCATCGGAGTTGACCGGGATGTTGGTGTGCACGTTGCCGTCGCCGGCGTGCATGTGCAGCGCCACGAAGACGCGGCTTTTCAGTATCTTGGCGTGGATCGCATCGCAGGCTTCCAGGATCGGCTGATACTCGCGCCCGGTGAAAATGGTCTGCAGTTCGCGCTGCACCTCGCGTCTCCAGGAGACGCGCAGGGTATGGTCCTGCAGCAGTTCGAATACGGTGCGGCGCTTGTATTCGACTTCTGGCGGCTGGAACTTGAAGCCTTCGATCGGGGCGTCGAGGTTGTGCAGCATTTCGTGCCAGCGGGTGTGCACCTCAGCCAGCATGTTTTGCGCGCGCAAACGCCGCGATTCGGTGAGTTCCGGATCGGCGATGGTGTCCTCGTCCTGGAACAGCGGCAGGTCGCCCTTGAGGAAGAGTTGCAGCGCCTCGACCAGCTTCAGCTTGTTCTGGATCGACAGCTCGATGTTGATGCGCTCGACGCCGTCGCAGTAGTCGCCCATGCGCGGCAAGGGTATGACCACGTCCTCGTTGATCTTGAAGGCGTTGGTATGGGCGGCGATGGCCGCGGTGCGGGCGCGGTCGAGCCAAAATTTCTTGCGCGCGGCCGCGCTCACCGCGATGAAACCCTCGCCGTGGCGGCTGTTGGCCAGCTTGACGATTTCCGATGCCGCTTCGCCGGCGGCGTGTTCGTCGTCCGAAACGATGTCGGCCAGCAGCACCATCTTGGGCCGTTTGGGGCGATTCGCCTTGGTGGCGTAGCCGACCGCCTTCAGATAGCGTTCGTCGAGGTGCTCCAGCCCCGCCAGCAGGGCCTTGGGGTGGGCGTCGATGTAATTCTTGATCTCGACGATGGCCGGCACGGCATCGCGCACCTGGCCGAAAAATTCCAGGCATACCGTGCGGGTGTGGGCCGGCATGCGGTGCAGGATGAAGCGGGCCGAGGTGATGATGCCGTCGCAGCCTTCCTTCTGGATGCCGGGCAGGCCGCACAGGAACTTGTCGGTGACGTCCTTGCCCAGGCCGGCCTTGCGGAAACACTGGCCGGAGACGCTAAGGATTTCCGGCTCGCCGAGCAGCGTCTTGCCGTTGGTGTCGAAGCGGCTGATGCGGAAGGAAACGGCTTCGGCGTCGTGGATCTTGCCCAGGTTATGGTCGAGACGCTCCACTTCCAGCCACTTGGCGTCCGGCGTCACCATGCGCCACCACGCCAGGTTGTCGAGCGCGGTGCCCCACAGCACGGCTTTCTTGCCGCCCGCGTTCATCGCCACGTTGCCGCCGATGCACGAGGCGTCGGCCGAAGTCGGGTCCACCGCGAACACCTGGCCGGCATCTTCCGCGGCTTCCATCACGCGCCGCGTCACCACGCCCGCGCCGCACAGTATGGTGGCGACCGGTTCCGTGACGCCGGGTAGGGCGATGGTCTCGACCGCGCCCAGCTTATCCAGTTTTTCGGTGTTGATCACCGCGCTCAGCGGGTCGAGCGGGATTGCGCCTCCGGTGTAGCCGGTGCCGCCGCCGCGCGGAATCAGGGTCAGGCCGCACTCGATGCACGCCGCGACCAGCGGCGCGATCTCGCGCTCGGTGTCGGGATGAAGCACGACGAAGGGGTATTCGACGCGCCAGTCGGTGGCGTCGGTCACATGGGACACCCGCGCCAGCCCGTCGAACTGGATGTTGTCGCGGCGCGTGTGCGGCAGCAGCTTGGCCAGCACCTTCTTGCGCAGCTTGCGCGTCTGCTCGAAACCGCTCTCGAACTTGTCCACCGCGCGGTGCGCGGCGTGGAGCAGCTGCAGCACCTTGTGGTTTTCCTGGCGGCGCTCTTCGATGGCGCCGAGCCGATGGCGCAGCGCATTGACCAGGGCGACCTGGCGCTTGCGGTTGGCGAGCAGGTCGTCCTGCAGGTAGGGATTGCGGTTGACCACCCACAGGTCGCCCAGCACTTCGAACAGCATGCGCGCCGAGCGGCCGGTTTTGCGCTCGCCGCGCAGTTCTTCCAGCACCCGCCACATCTCTTCGCCGAGGAAACGGATGACGATTTCCCGATCGGAAAAGGAGGTGTAGTTGTAGGGGATTTCGCGCAGGCGGGGGGTCATGGGAAAGTGGGCTTTTTCAAAGTATTTATTCTAACCGATAGCCTTGCGGAACGGCAGCAGGATTGTTTGCGTGCGAATGGACGGTAGAAAACTCTACCGAGCTGTTATATTGCCTTGGGCAAATTTAACCTTTGATGCTGCCCTGATGCGATTGGCAAGTTATGATCCAATTTAAGGGTATTTTTGCGGTTATCAAGTTAAGGGGTGGATTCCGGCTGGCGCATATGTTCCTTGGATCGACGCCAGGGCAATAGGCAATCAGAACTGAATGCACGTTATATTTTTTACACCTGAGTAATTTTTTGCATGCCGCTTCGATCTTTCAATTCTGGGAAAGGTGGAATTTTTTTACCTTTCCTGCCGTGGCTGATCCTGAGCATCGGGCTCGCTGTCACATACATCGGTCATGGCATTGCGCAACAGCACACCAAAGAGGTGCTGCAGGAAGAATTCAAATTCCGCTTCAACGAAACCGTCGCCAATATCGAGAGACGCCTGTCCGGCTACGATCTGGTGTTGCGCGGTGCGGCGGGGCTGTTCGTCGCTTCGGATTCAGTTGACCGCGACGAGTTCCGCAAGTATGTGAGCGAATTAAACCTGGAATCCCGCTATCCGGGCCTTCAGGGAGTGGGGTATTCCCTTCTGGTCGTCCCGGACGACAAGGAGCGGCACATAACAGAAACCCGCAGGGAAGGGTTCGCAGGCTATGCCATTCGGCCAGAGGGTACGCGCGATATCTATACCAGCATCATTTATATCGAGCCTTTTGACTGGCGTAATCAGCGTGCCTTCGGTTATGACATGTATTCGGAGCCGATACGCCGAGCCGCGATGATGCGCGCACGTGACGAAAACCAGGTGATCGTTTCGGGAAAAGTGACGCTACTGCAGGAAACTGACAAGGACAAACAGGCCGGTTTCTTGATGTACGTTCCGGTGTACCGTAACGGCGTTACGCTCGACACCCTCGATGCGCGCCGCGCCAACCTGACGGGTTGGGTGTATGCGCCGTTCCGCATCAACGACCTGATGAGAGGCATATTGGGCGCGCACGTGCGCGAAGCCGGGGAGGCTCGACCTCGAAATCTACGACGGCGACACGCCATCGACAAAAAGCCTGATGTATGACACCAACGGCAGAATCGAGTTCTTGTCTGGATTGACGCGCTCGGTATTCCAGTCGGCCAGAACCATCAGCGTCGGCGGACGTGACTGGACGATCGCCCTGTCGTCTCTGCCCGGCTTCGAGTCCAGGCTGAGAAGCGACAAAGCCCGCATCATCGTTGCTGCCGGTGGCGCCATCAGCCTGCTGCTTGCCACGATCGTGTGGCTGCTGATAAGCGGACGCGCGCGCGCTTTGGCCGTGGCCACCGGCATGACCCGCGAATTGAGCGCAAGCGAATCCCGCCTGAAAGCCTTGTTCGAACACATGAGCAGCGGTGCAGTGGTGTACCAGGCAACGCCGGATGGCAGGGAATTTTTCATCACCGCCTTCAACCGGGCTGCCGAGAGAATAGAGAAGGTTCGGCGCGAGGATTTGATTGGCAAGAACGTGGTGGCGGTTTTCCCCGGCGTGGTGGAGTTCGGCCTGATCGAGGTGCTGCGGCGCGTGTGGAAAAGCGGCGTAGCGGAATCTTTCCCGGTTTCCTGGTACCAGGATAAGCGTATTGCCGGTTGGCGCGAGAACCATGTCTACAAATTGCCCGACGGGGCAGTGGTGGCGATTTACGATGACGTCACCGAGCGCAAGTTGGCAGAAACCGCGCTGCTCAAGTCCCTCCAGGAAATCGAGGATCTTTACCACAACGCGCCTTGCGGTTACCACTCGCTGGATAAGAACGGCGTCTTCCTGCAGATAAACGATACCGAACTGGGCTGGCTGGGCTATGCCAGGGAAGAGATCGTGGGGCGCACCAGGTTCAGCGATTTGCTCAGCCCCGAGAGCGTCCGGATATTTGACGAGAATTACCGCGCCTTCATGCAGCGCGGCTGGGTCAAGGACCTGGAATATCAACTGATACGCAAGGATGGCTCGTTGTTGCCGGTGCTGCTCAGCGCCACGACGATCAGGGATGAAGACGGCAATTACCTCATGAGCCGCTCGACGATGTTCGACATTACCGTGCGCAAACGGGCGGAACTGGCATTACAAGCCGGAGAGCGGCATACCCGGCAGCTGCTGGACAACCTGACGGCCGGGGTCGTCGTCCACGCCCCTGATGGTTCGATCAGTTATACCAATCTGGCCGCGCAGACATTTTTCAGGTTGAGCGGCGAAGCGTTGAATGCCAGGACCGTACCTGATTTAACCTGGCGCCTTCTGCGCGAGGACGGCAGTGCAATGGACCCGGACGAGTGGCCGACGCGAAAAGTGCTGGCGTCCCGGCAGCCCTTGGAGAATTACGTGGTCGGCGTGGCGCTGAACGCGCAGGAGGAAACGCGCTGGGCACTGGTCAACGCATTCCCGGATTTCGACGCCGACGGCGCGGTTACTCAGGTCGTTGTGTCGTTCCTGGATATCACTGAGCGGATACTGGCCAAAGCGCAATTGCACAGCGCCAAGGCGGAGCTGGAGCACATTCTGAATGTCAATCCGGCGGTTACCTACCAGATCAAACTGGGTAGTAATTCAACCCTTTTCCGCAGCAAGGGCGTTGTCGATATGTTGGGTTATGCGGTGGAAGACTGGCAGGACCCGGGGTTCTGGCTGTCGCATGTTCATCCCGATGACAGGGAAAAGGCATTGATGGCGCAAAACCAGTTGCTGGAGAACGGGACGCTGCAACATGAATATCGCTTCAGGCATCAGGACGGCCGCTGGGTCTGGATCCTGGACCGGGTCAACTTGGTGCGCGACCAAAACGGCATGGCACTGGAACAGGTCGGTGCGTGGCTGGATATCACCCCGCGCAAACAGGCCGAGATCCGCCGCCAGGCGGCGGAGGAAAGACTGCGCCAGCTCAACGAGGAGCTGGAACGACGCGTGGCTGAACGTACCGGGCAGCTGGAAGCGGCCAACAAGGAACTGGAATCCTTCAGCTACTCCGTTTCCCACGATCTGCGCGCGCCGCTGCGGAGCATAGACGGATTCAGCGAGATACTGGAGAAACGGTATGTCGAGCGTCTGGACGATAGCGGCAGGGATTACCTCGGGCGCGTGCGCCGCGCCAGCCGGCGCATGGGCGAACTGATCGACGACCTGCTGCTGCTGGCCCGCATGACCCGCGCCGAACTGCGCAAGGAACCGGTCGACCTGAGCCGGATGGTGTGGTCCATGGCTCGGGAGATGCAGGAGGCTGAACCGCAGCGCCGGGTCGAATGGGTCATCCAGGACGGGATAATGGTCCAGGCTGACAGCCGTCTGATAAAAGTGGTGCTGGAAAACCTGCTGGGCAACGCATGGAAATTCACTGCCCGTCAAATCGAGCCGCGCATCGAATTCGGCATGATCGAGAGAGAAGCTGAAAAAGTCATATTTGTACGGGATAATGGAGCCGGTTTCGACATGCAATATGCCGGCAAACTATTCGGCGCTTTCCAGCGCCTCCATGCGGTGGACGAATTCGAGGGGACGGGGATCGGGCTGGCAACGGTGCAACGCATTATCCATCGTCACGGTGGCCGGGTTTGGGCGGAAGGGCAATCAGGCGCTGGCGCTGTATTCTATTTCACGCTATAAACCCGTGTCAGGGAGGAGCGAAATGTCGAAAAAAATAAACATGCCGATGGAATGCAGCTTCGATGGTCTGGAATTGGCTTTGGTCGTTCTTCAGTCTGATGGCATGAAGAGTGAACTCGTGCGTCAGGCGGGCCAATAGTGACGTCGCTGCAACAAGGCGTGCAGAGCATGCCAGAGGGCACAAATGCGCGCGCACTGCGCTTGTTGCTGGTAGAAGATTCCGCCGACGATGCCGAGTTGATTGACGTCGAATTGACTCTCGCCGGGTTCGAGGTCGCCCTGACGCGGGTGGAATCCGGACCAGAGATGAAAGACGCCCTGGAAACCCGGGCCTGGGATGCGATTATTTCCGACTACAGCCTCCCGGCGTTTTCCGCCGAGGCGGCGCTCGCCACGCTCCAGTCCAGCAAGCTCGACCTCCCCTTCATCATCGTTTCCGGCCATGTCGGCGAAGAAACCGCCGTTGCTCTGATGAAAGCCGGGGCCCATGATTTCGTGATGAAAGGCAGGCTGGCGCGTCTGGCGCCTGCATTGGAGCGCGAATTACGCGAAGCGGCCATGCGGCGCGAGCGTCATGAAGCGCAGGAGCGGATGGAAGCCAACGAGAAGCTGCTGCGCGCGATGTCTTCCGCTATGGGCGACGGCATCCTGGTCCTGGATCGGGAAAACCGCCTGATCTTCATGAACCCGGAGGCGGAACGCCTGCTCGGCTGGAGCGAACACGAACTGGCCAACCGCGATCTTCACGACACGCTTCATTCCCACAAGAAAGCTGACGCCCCTCACTCCCGCGAGACCTGTCCCATCCTCAACATGACCAAGCTGGGCGGACTATACCGCTGCTACGACGACGTTTTCGTGCGCAAGGGCGGCCAGCCCCTTACCGTGTCCTACGTGGTGACGCCGATCGTGGAGCAAGGCGAAATCGTTGCTGCGGTGACGGTGTTCCAGGACATCACGGCACGCAAGCAGATGGAAAATGAATTGCGCGAATCGCGCAGGCAGTTGCGGGCATTATCCGAGTTCCTGCAAACCGTGCGCGAAGAGGAGCGCAGACGCATCGCGCGCGAGTTGCACGACGAACTCGGCCAGGCCCTGACCGCTCTGAAAATCGATCTGGAATGGCTTCAGCTCCGGAACACTTCGCCAGATGACAAGGTGGCGGGGAAACTGCTCTCCATGGGGCAGATGCTGGGGAAAACCGTCGAATCGGTGCGCCGCATCGCCGAGGATTTGCGCCCCGGCATGCTGGACGACCTGGGACTGGCGGCGGCCATCGAATGGCAGGTGGAACAGTTTCAGGAGCGCACCGGCATTCGCTGCGAACTGTCCATGAACCGCGACGAATTCGAGCTTGAGGACCGTGTCGCCACCTCGGTGTTCCGCATCATCCAGGAAGCGCTTACCAACGTGGCGCGACATGCGGAGGCCGATGCGGCGAATATCACGGTGGAAGAGGCCGACGGCGAAATCCGCCTGGAAGTCCGCGACAACGGGAAGGGCTTTCAGCCCACTCCCAAGAAGCGTTCATACGGCTTGCTGGGCATTCGGGAACGCGTCAACATGTTGGGAGGAGAAGTGGAAATCCTGAGCAAACTGGGTGATGGAACGCGCGTGCGGGCCACTATTCCGCGCCATATTCTGGAGCCAGAACAATGATCCGCGTCCTGATCGCCGACGATCACACCATCCTGCGCGACGGATTGAAGCAAATCCTCGCGGAGTGTCGCGACATGGTGGTGGCAGGCGAGGCCGACAATGGCCTGGATGCGCTGAAAAAAGTGCGCGAAGAGGAGTGGGGCGTGGTGGTGCTGGATATGTCCATGCCCGGCAAGAGCGGTATCGAGCTGGTCAAGCAGATCAAGAGCGAGAAGCCGAAGCTGCCCATCCTCATCCTCAGCATGCACAAGGAAGACCAATACGCCGTGCGCACGCTCAAGGCCGGCGCCTCTGGCTACCTGTGCAAGGACAGCGCCTCGGCACAGCTGGTAAGCGCCATTCGCAAAGTCGCCGGCGGTGGCGTTTTCATCAGCCCGGAGGTGGCGGAAAAGCTGGCGTTCGATCTGCACCACAAATCCGATGCCCCGCCCCATACCCTGTTGTCGGACCGCGAGCACCAGGTGTTCATGATGCTGGTCCAGGGCAAGGGCCTCACCGAGATCGCCGACGAACTCAATTTGAGCGTCAAGACGGTGAGCACCCACAAAACCCGCATCCAGGAAAAGATGAACACCAACAACCTGTCCGCGCTCATCAAATACGCCATCAAGCATGGCCTGCTCGACGAAGTGGGCGATTTGCCCGACTAAAACCCCTGCCGCGCGTCAGAGTGCGGTTTCGAAAAACCGATAGCTGTTCCGCCCCGCCTTTTTTGCCGCATACATCGCCATGTCCGCTTTTTTCATGAGCTCCGTCGCATCGTCTGTTCCGTTAGAGGGGTGAATCGCGATGCCTATGCTGGTAGTGATCTGGAGGATCTGCTGGTGCGCGGCAATCGGCTCGCTCAGGGCCGTAAGAATATTGTCCGCTACCAGCGCGGCGTCCTGCGGGTGGGCGATCTCGGACAGCACGATCACGAACTCGTCCCCGCCCTGGCGGGACACGGTGTCGCCGCCGCGCACGCAGGCCGCCAGCCTGGTCGCCACCACCCTGAGCAGTTCGTCCCCGGTATCATGCCCCCAGGTGTCGTTGATCTGCTTGAAATGGTCGAGATCCATGAACATGACAGCGAGGGCGAGCTGGTGGCGCCCCGCCTGGGCAAGGGCATGGCTGAGCCGGTCCATGAGCAGGCGACGATTGGGCAGCCCGGTGAGCGTATCGTAGTAGGCCAACTGGCGAATTTGCTCCTCGCTTTCGCGCAACGCCCGCTCGATACCCTTGCGTTCGGTGATATCGAATACCGTCGAGCGGCTCGACACATAGCGGTGCGCGTCATCGTAGATCGCCGTCGCGTTCAGCAGGGCCGTCAGCGTTGTGCCGTCCTTGCTCACCATTTCGAATTCCAGGTCGTGCACCGCCCCGCTTTCCTTGAAACGCGGGAAGTTGTTCAGAAAAGTCTGGCGGCTGGCAGGGGTAATCAGATCGGTGAAATGCAGCTTGCCGACCACCTCGTCGTGCGTGTAACCCAGCCATTGCAGCTCGGTGTGGTTGATGCGGATGAACAGGCCGTCCTGGTTCAGCGAGTGATAGCCGCACGGCGCGCGTTCGTAGAGGTCCTCGATTTCCTGCGCCGCCTCGAGTGCCTGTGCCTCGGCAGTTACTTGTTCGGTGACGTCCTGCACCGTTCCTGCCGAGCGCAAAGGCTTCCCCTGTGCGTCGTAGAACGTTTCGCAGTGTTCCTGGACATGCTTGATCCGCCCGTCCGGAAACAGCAGGCGGTGGGTGATTTCGTAGGGCTGATGGTTTTTCACCGAAGCGTGGTAGGCTCGGTTCACCATGTCCTGTTCCTCCGGGTGGACGAGGTGCAGGAAGGACTCGTAGGAGGCGCCGAAGCGGGCCGGGTCGATTTCGAAGATGCGGAAGATTTCGTCCGACCAGAGCAGGGCGCCGCTGAGCAGGTCCAGTTCCCAGCTGCCCACGTGGGCGATGCGCTGGGCCTCGTCGAGGCGCTTTTTGTGTTCCCCGAGGACGCGCCGGGCTTGCAGGTT
Organism: Sulfurimicrobium lacus; assembly: GCF_011764585.1. Taxonomy (GTDB): domain Bacteria; phylum Pseudomonadota; class Gammaproteobacteria; order Burkholderiales; family Sulfuricellaceae; genus Sulfurimicrobium; species Sulfurimicrobium lacus. The sequence continues at coordinate 3,679,745 of NZ_AP022853.1, read as the reverse complement.
GGTGCGCAGAAAAAACATCCCGCCGCTCACTGTCGCGATCAGCATGGTACCGGCGACCACCAGCAGCAGGAACAGCCAGCGGCGCTCCTGCTCGAACACGACGATGTCGGGCAGGCGACGCAGCGCAAAAATATCGATGGCCGCATACGCGTCGTTCCGGGACGCGATGAGCAGCGGCAAGCGCTCGTTTTCGAGGCGCTGCAGCGAGGGATAGCGCGGGTCTCCCCAGGAATGCAGCAACAGCGGCGTAAAAGCCTTGCGTTTGTAGCGCGCCAGCATTTCGGCTTCAGGCAGTGCGGAAACGCGCGCGCCGGGAAGCGCGCGCATAGCCAGGCGCTGGTCGCGCGCGAGGATGATGACGCCGCTTTCATCCGCGACAAACGCGTCGGCCTGATCCACCCAGAAGGAAAGATTAGCCAGGTCTCTCTTTACCGCCACCGCGCCGATGAATCGTCCGTCGACGATCACGGGAAAGGAGAAAAACAGGCCGGGAATACCGGTTTTTTTTCCCACCGCATACTGTCGACCTGGCCGGCCCTGGCGGGTTTGCACGAAATATGCCCGATCGGCGAAATTGGTGCCGACCAGGCTGTCCGGTTTGCGCGCGTTGCTCGATGCGACGCAGTCTCCGGCTGCATTCATTACCCAGATCATGTCGGTGCCGAGATTCTTTACGGTGAGTGTAAGAAACTGGCTGAGCGCATCCAGCGCTGCATCCTCCGTCCAGCGCTCTTTTCTTTGCTCATCCGGCAGCGGGGAGGCGGGGGCGTCCGGGCCGAAACGCAGCAGCGCCTTGCGGACGCTGTTCTCGCTGGCGAGCAGGCTGGGGATGCCCCGCAGGTATTCGAGATCGCGGTCGATATTGTGGGCGACGATATCGGCCTGTTGCTCGGCGCGCTGGGTTTCATGCGCGACGAGAAATGTGGCGCGGGCGTTGAAATGGCGCTCGGCGATGAGCCAGGCGAGAACGCCCCAGAACACGACCAGCAGGCCCGCTATCCGCAAATGGGCGAGCATGCGGGGGGCGTGGTCAGCTGCGAACGTTTTTCCCGCCTCTACATGCTTCATATCAGCCATGATATGCATCCGTGTGGAATGTCCCTATCTTAGCCTTTCAGGCTGCATGAGAGAAAGCCCCCGTTCCACTTGTCCGACTTCGGTTATCGGATAATTCCTATCCCCCTCGCCGCTTTCCCACAATCAGATTCAGCATACGTCCGATGTTTTTAGGCGGCGAAAGCATCCATCATTCAGCCATCGGAAAGTAATAACAGCCTGCTCCCGGCAGGGCCACTCAATGCCGGCAGTGATGCGACGTCGGAAACAGAGGAAAGTCTAGAAAAATGATGGTCTACCTGGTAGAGGATTCGCCGGTCATCCGCGAACGCCTGCGCGACATGGTCATGGAACTCGACCCCGGCACCACGGTGCTTGAGGCCGCGTCTCCGGGCGCAGCGATCGCCGGCATCGTGGAACGACGACCGGAGCTGGTGGTGCTGGATTTGAAGCTGGAAGGCGGAAGCGGCCTTGATGTGCTGCGGGAAGTGAATGAAAAAGTGCCCGCATGCCGGGTGATCGTGTTCTCCAACCATGCCAGCCAGCCGTATCGCAAGAAGTGCATGGCAATGGGCGCGGAATGGTTTTTCGACAAAGCGCAGGATTTTGAGTTGGTTCGCGACAAGGTGCGGCAGGTGGCAGGCGCCGCGTCTGATGGAACCGAAAGTGGGAAGAAAATATGAGTGATCCAAAGAATTCCTTGAGCGGTTGGGTTTATACCGCACTGCCGGTTGCAGCCGGGGCAGGCGCGACGATCTTCGCCGGCGGGGCGAGCTGGCTGAGCCTCGGGCTTGCCGCCGTGGTGGCAGTGGCCGGCGTGGGCAGCGGCATCGGGTTGAGAGGGGTTCGCTGCCGCGAATTGTCGCTCCAGCTGACAGGGCGGGAAGAGGCGGTACAGACCGAGTGCCGGGCATCGGCCGAATCGTATCTGGCCGGTCTGGACCATTTCGCCCGAACCGTGGTGCCGGTGTGGGAAAAGCAGATCGAAACGGGCAGAACCCAGACCGAACATGCGGTGATCGAACTGATGCACAAATTTTCCAGCATTGTCGCCAAGCTCGATGAGGCCGTGGCGGCTTCCAATGTTTCCGCGGAATCGGTGGAAGGCGAGGGGCATGGACTGGTCGCCATTTTTACCCGGAGCGAGCGCCGCATGCAGGCGGTGGTGGCCTCCATGCAGGCGACGCTGCGCAACAAGGACACGCTGCTGCAGGAAGTGGGGCAACTGGTGCAGTTCATCGACCAGCTGAAGGAAATGGCGAGTGCCGTCACCAAGATTGCGGACCAGACCAACCTGCTCGCGCTCAACGCCGCCATCGAGGCTGCGCGTGCCGGGGAGGCGGGACGCGGATTCGCCGTGGTGGCCGACGAAGTGCGCAAGCTGTCGGGGCTATCGGGCGAAACGGGGCGCAAGATCAACGAGAAAATCGACCTCATCAATCGGGCCATCAGCACGACATTCGAATCGGCCGAGAAATCCACCGCGCAGGATAGCCAGTCGGTGAGCGCGTCAGAGCAGGCGATTCACGACGTGCTCGACGATTTCCGCCAGGCCACCGGCGGGCTGGCCGAGTCTTCCGGCATCCTGCGCAGCGCCAGTGCCGGCATCCAGAAGGAGGTGGCGGAGGCGCTGGAGCAGCTTCAGTTCCAGGACCGGACCAGCCAGATCCTGAGCCATGTGCGCGACAGTGTCGCCAGCTTCCCCGGCAAGCTCAGGGAATGCGAAATGCGCTTCATGGAAAGCGGCCGTCTGGAAGCCCTGAATGTCAACGCGGTGCTGGCGGACCTGGAGCGGACTTACGCCACCAGCGAAGAACAGGCGAACCACGGCAAGGACAAGACTGCCCAGCAACAAGACGACGAAATCACATTTTTCTAGGAGGAAACAAGTTATGGCTAAAACAATTCTCATCGTCGACGATTCCACCACCCTGCGCCAGGTGGTTTCCATCGCGCTCAAGGGCGCGGGCTACGACGTGATCGAGGGTTCGGACGGCAAGGACGCGCTCGCCAAGCTGACCGGGCAGAAGGTCCACCTCATCATCAGCGACGTCAACATGCCCAACATGGACGGTTTCACTTTCGTCAGCGAAGTGAAGAAGCTGCCGGCCTACAAGTTCACGCCGATCATCATGCTCACCACCGAGGCCGGCGAAGAAAAGAAAGCGGCCGGCCAGGCTGCGGGTGCCAAGGCCTGGATGGTCAAACCGTTCAAGCCTGAACAGATGCTCAACGCCGTTTCCAAACTGATTCTGCCGTAAGCATTTACCGGAGATCGTCATGAACGACACCCCTGCCTGCCAGTTCCATGTAGTTGGCGAAATGACCATCTACACCGCGGCCGAAACCAAGGCGCGCCTGATGCCGCTGCTGGCGCAATGCCCGGAGCTTGAAATCGATCTTTCCCAGGTGAGCGAACTGGACAGCGCCGGCCTGCAGCTGCTGATTCTCGCCAAGCGCGAGTGCGCGGAACGTAACGGCAACCTGCACCTGGTCGGGCATAGCCCGGCGGTGCTGGAAGTGCTGGACATGTGCGACATGACCCCGTTCTTCGGCGATCCGGTCGTGATTTCCTCGCCGACGCACTAGCTGCCCACCAAGGAGACAAGCAACATGAATATGGATCAGGCACTGCAAACCTTCATCGTCGAAAGCCGCGAGCTGTTGCAGGACATGGAAGACGGGTTGCTGCGCATCGAAGGCGAAGCCGACCAGAGCGAGTCGGTCAATGCCATTTTCCGCGCCGCGCACACCATCAAGGGCTCTGCCGGGCTGTTCGGGCTGGACGACATCGTGGCTTTTACCCACGTGCTGGAAAGCGTGCTGGACAAGGTGCGCGGCGGCAAGCTGGCGGTCGATCCCGATTTGGTGGCGCTGTTTCTGTTGTGCGGCGACCACATGGCGACCCTGGTGAACCATGTCGAGCGCGGTTCGGAAGCGTCGAGCGCCGACGAGCAACTTGCCGGTTCCGCCCTGGTGGAAAAACTCGCACGTTATCTCGAAGGCCAGCCCTCTGCCGCGCCGCAACAATCGGCCGTTGCGCCGCCGCGCGAACCCACGGTGGAAAGCTCGGGCGGCGGCCTGGTGGACAACGACAACTGGCACATCTCCCTGCGTTTCGGCCGCGACGTTTTGCGCAATGGCATGGACCCCCTGTCGTTCTTCCGCTATCTCGGCACGCTGGGCGAGATCGTGCGCATCACCACGATCACGGATGCGATGCCGTCCGCCGCCGAGATGGACGCGGAATCCTGCTACCTGGGCTACGAGATCAATTTCAAGAGCGCCGCCGACAAGGCGGCGATCGAGGGCGTGTTCGAGTTCGTGCGCGAGGACTGCAATATCCACATTCTGCCGCCGCACAGCCGCGTCGATGATTTTGTCGAGCTGATCCGGGATTTTCCGGAAGAAGACCTGCGCCTGGGCGAGATACTGGTGCGCTGCGGCACCCTGACCCGGAACGAGCTGGAAATGGTGCTGGAAATCCAGTCACAGGAAGACGCCCGTGCTGAGAAAGCATCCGGCGAGCACCAGAAGCACCTCGGCGAGATCGCCGTGGAGCATGGCATGGTTCAGCAGGAAGTAGTGGAAGCCGCGCTGGAAAAACAGAAACAGGTCAAGGACACCAAGGCCAAGCAGCAGCAACTGGTGCGCGTCGACGCCGAGAAGCTCGACCAGCTCATCAACCTGATCGGCGAACTGGTGATTGCGGGGGCGGGCGTCAATATCCTGGCGCAGCGCAGCGGCCAGCCGGCATTGCTGGAATCCGTTTCCACGCTGGGTCGGCTGGTCGAGGAAGTACGCGACAGCGCGCTGAACCTGCGCATGGTGCAGATCGGCGAGACCTTCAACCGCTTCCAGCGCGTGGTGCGCGATGTCAGCAAGGATCTCGGCAAGGACATCGCCCTGATTATAAGCGGAGCGGAGACCGAGCTCGACAAGACGGTGGTGGAAAAAATCGGCGACCCGCTCACCCACCTGGTGCGCAACTCCATGGACCACGGCATCGAGAACGCCGAGCTGCGCGCCCAGCGCGGCAAGCCGGCGAGGGGGACGGTGCGCCTCAACGCCTACCACGAATCCGGCAGCATCGTGATCGAGGTGTCCGACGACGGCGGCGGGCTCAACCGCGAGCGGATTCTGGCCAAGGCCATCGAGAAAGGCATCGTGGCGCCCAACCACGCCTTGTCCGAGCAGGAAGTATTTCGCCTCATCTTCGAGGCCGGATTCTCCACCGCCGAGCAGGTGAGCAACATTTCCGGTCGCGGCGTGGGCATGGACGTGGTGCGCCGTAACATCGAAGCGCTGCGCGGCAACATCGAGATCGAAAGCCAGTACACGGTGGGCACCACCATCCGCATCCGTTTGCCGCTCACGCTGGCGATCATCGACGGCTTCCTGGTCGGCGTCGGTAGATCCTCCTTCGTCATCCCGCTCGACATGGTGCTGGAGTGCGTGGAAATGTCGGAGCAGGACCGCCAGGCGCTCAGGGAGCGCAACTATGTCAACCTGCGCAACGAGGTGTTGCCTTTCATACGGCTGCGCGACCTGTTCGAAGCCAGCGGCGAGACGCCGCGCCGCGAGAACATCGTGGTGGTGCAGTACGCCGGACAAAAAGCGGGGCTGGTGGTGGATGGCCTGCTGGGCGAGTTCCAGACGGTCATCAAGCCGCTCGGCAGCATTTTCCAGCACCTCAAGGGTATCGGCGGCTCCACCATCCTGGGCAGCGGCGAGGTGGCGCTGATCCTGGATGTGCCGTCGCTGGTGCAGCAGGTGGTGGCTCACGAAGCGCAGCCGGTTTCCCGGCAACGCGCGAACGATCTTGCGCTGGCGCAATGATGCTGAACCTGAATCGCAGTTGCCCGCAGCACTTCATGTTCGCGAATAGCAGGCGCTTGGCGGGGGCCGGCCTGTGCCTGGGCATGCTCGCCGCAACGGGCGTAATGGCCGGCGCCCAGGCCGAACAACAGGACGTGGAAGCGACACCCTACCGCCCCACGGTATCCAATCCGGCCGATCTCTCCGCGCCGGGTTGGCTGGAAATGGAAATGGGTTGGCAGCGCGTCAGGGGCGGCGGCGACCAGCGTCGCGACAGTTTCCCCGTGCTGGCCAAGCTGGCGTTCAGCGAGGACTGGGGCGTCCTGCTGGGCAGCGAACTGGGGATCAGGCGCACCGACTGGGACAATAATTCATTCACCGGATCCGGCGATACGACCGTGCTGCTCAAGCACCGCATCGCGGGGAGCGGCGAGGGGAGCGCCTGGGGCGTCGAGGCCGGCTTCAAGTCGCCGACCGCCAAGGACACCCTCGGCAGCGGCAAGGCGGATTATCTGGTCAATGCGATCTACAGCCGCGATTTTGCTGCAAACCATTTCGATCTGAACCTCAACGCGGCCTACATCGGCGCGATTGACGCATCGGAGGGCCGCACCCAGTACGGCTGGGCGGCAGCGCTTTCGCACAGTCTCGACGCGCGCTGGGGGGTGTTCGGCGAGCTGAGCGGGTACACCCGGCGCGGCACCGCCGCGACAGAGCAGTTCATGGCGGGTGCCAGTTACAACTACAGCAAGCGGGTGGTGTTCGATATTGGCGGTGCCTGGGGGCTTAACGATGCTTCGCCGGACGGGACGGTTTTTGCCGGCCTGACGGTGCTGTTGGGACGATTATGGTAATGGCGTGAGTGGGTTGGTGGATAGATTCGGTGGTATCGATTCGATTTAAATCAGGAGATGAAAAATGTTCAAGAACATGAAAATAGGTGTGAGGTTGGGGTTGGGCTTTGGCGTGGTGGTGATGCTGATGGCGGCGATCGCCTTCATCGGCATCACCCGCTTGTCCAGCATGAACGATGGCATGGATAAAATGGCCAACGACCGTTACCCGAAAACGGTGATGGCGAATAACTTGCTGATGAATATCAACCGGATTGCCCGTTCGATGCGGAACGTCCTGTTGCTGGACAAACCCGAAGAGGTCAAGAAGGAACTAGAGCGTATCGACGAGTCGAGAAAGAACATCAAGGAAAACCTCGAAAAACTGGACAAGTCCATCACCAGCGACAAGGGCAAGGAGATGCTGAAAAGCGTGACCGAGGCGCGCGCCAAGTACATTGGCGGGCAAGACCAGTTCATGAAACTCGCCGCAGAGGGCAAGAGGGATGAAGCGAAAATCCTGCTGCTCGGCGAAATCCGCCCGGCGCAGCTGGCCTATTTCGAAACCGTGAACAAGTTGATCGATTACCAGGGCGAACTGATGGATAAAGCGGCCAAGCAAGCCGCCGAAGACTACCAGGCTGCACGCACCTTGATGCTGATGCTGAGCGGCGTGGCGGTCCTGCTGGCGATGGGCGTCGCTTACGGTGTCACGCGCAGCATTACGCGGCCGATCAACGAGGCGGTAACCGTGGCCAACCAGCTGGCCGAAGGCGACCTGACCGCACGCATCGAAGTGAACTCGAGCGACGAAACCGGCATGCTGCTGATTGCGATGCAGAACATGGTGGCCAAGCTGTCCCAGATCATCGCCGAGGTGCGCGGCGCGGCGGACAACCTGTCCAGCGCCTCGGAAGAAGTGAGCGCGACGGCGCAATCCCTGTCGCAGGGCTCCAGCGAGCAGGCGGCGAGCGTGGAAGAGACAAGCGCATCGGTGGAGCAGATGAGCGCGTCCATCAGCCAGAATACCGAGAACGCCAAAGTGACCGACGGCATGGCCTCGCAGGCGGCGAAACAGGCGACGGAAGGCGGCAGCGCGGTGAAGCAGACGGTCGACGCCATGAAACAGATCGCCGACAAGATCGGCATCATCGACGATATCGCCTACCAGACCAATATGCTGGCGCTCAACGCCGCGATCGAAGCGGCGCGTGCCGGCGAACACGGCAAGGGCTTCGCGGTGGTGGCGGCGGAAGTGCGCAAGCTGGCGGAGCGCAGCCAGGTGGCGGCGCAGGAAATCGGCCAGGTCGCCAGCAGCAGCGTGGATCTGGCGGAAAAAGCCGGCAAGCTGCTGGACGAAATGGTGCCCGCCATCAACAAGACTTCGGACCTGGTGCAGGAAATCACCGCGGCATCCGAGGAGCAGTCCTCCGGCGTGGGCCAGATCAACACCGCGATGTCGCAACTCAACCAGACGACGCAGCAGAACGCGTCCGCCTCGGAAGAGCTGGCAGCCACCGCAGAGGAAATGAGCAGCCAGTCTGAGCAACTGCAACAGCTCATGAGCTTCTTCAAGATCGAGTCCGGCGGCGCCGCTACTGCTGTCCGCAAAGCGCCGAGCAAGCAGGCCAAGTCGGCGGTGGGCGCCAAGCTGGCGGGGGTGGTGCGGCAAGCCGCCGATCCGATGCTGGACGAAGCCGAGTTCGTGCGCTTCTAAGAGCAGGCCATCAGAGGGGGGCGGTCCAGCCGGGCGCGGATACGATTTCCGCGCCACCCCGAGAAAATTTATGGAGTTCAAGTCATGGGACAGTTGGTTAACAGTGGATCACAGCTGCCCGTCGCCGACACGGGGCGGGATCAGCAGCAATATCTAACCTTCAATCTGGGTGGCGAGGTGTTTGCCATGGGCATTCTCGCTATCAAGGAAATCATCGAGTACGGGAATCTCACCGAGGTGCCGATGATGCCCGGGTTCATTCGCGGCGTGATCAACCTGCGCGGTGCGGTGGTGCCGGTGGTGGACCTTTCCGTACGCTTCGGGCGTGCGGGAACCAATATCACGCGGCGTACCTGCATCGTGATCATCGAGATAGAAGCGGAGGGCGAATCCCAGGATGTGGGCGTGATCGTGGACGCGGTGAACGAAGTGCTGGAAATACTGGACCAGGACATCGAGCCGGCACCCGCGTTCGGCGCCAAGATACGCACGGATTTCATCAAGGGAATGGGCAAGGTGGCGAGCAAGTTCGTCATCATTCTCAACGTCAACCGCGTTCTCTCGGTCGATGAAATGGCCGCGCTGGCCGGCGTGCCGGATGGAGAGAATGTTGTGGAGCAGATGCGCGCATAGCCTGGGTGGCCGACCAGCGGCCTCGGGCATCATGACCCGGCCCGGCGCCTTGCCGGGCGCCATTGTCTGGCGGATGAGCCGGTGCGGCCGCAACCTCGCGTTATAAAGAAGAAGATCCATGAATATACCCAGCTTGAGCGATCAGGAATTCAAGCAGTTCCAGTCCATGATTTACGACATCGCCGGCATCAGCATGTCGCCCGCGAAAAAACCGCTGGTGAGCGGACGCCTGGCGAAGCGTGTCAAACATCATGGCTTTCCCAGTTACGGCGATTATTTTCGCGCCCTGATGAAGGATGAAAGCCGCGCGGAACTGCAGGTGGCGGTGGATTTGCTGACGACCAACGAAACCTATTTTTTCCGCGAGCCCAAGCATTTCGATTTTCTGCGCAACCATATCCTGCCGCAGCATCTTCCCGGCAAAGCCTTCCGCGTATGGAGTGCGGCAAGCTCGTCGGGCCAGGAGGCCTATAGCATCGCCATGATCCTGGCGGACTGCCTGGGCGACAAGCCGTGGGAAGTGGTCGCCTCGGATATCAGCACGCGCGTGCTGGAAAAGGCGCGCGGCGGACACTATCCGATGGACCAGGCGGAAGACATCCCGCAGTCCATGCTGACCAGCTACTGCCTGAAGGGCATAGGTTCCCAGGCGGGCACTTTTCTGGTCGAACGCCGCCTGCGTAACCGCGTCAACTTCATGCAGGTCAACCTGAACCTGAAGCTGCCCAAGCTGGGCGAATTCGATGTGATCTTCCTGCGCAACGTGATGATTTATTTCGATACCGAGACCAAACGCCAGGTGGTGCGCCGCATCATGGAATTGCTCAAGCCCGGCGGATATCTGCTGATCGGCCACTCGGAAAGCCTGAATGGCGTGGTCGATGAACTGAAAACCGTCATGCCGTCAATTTACCGCAAGCCATGAAGAAAATGCCTCACCCCCATGCAATGGATATTTTTCTGCAGCCGGGCGATTTCTATTTCGGCGACAAAAGCATCCGTATTCGCACCATCCTGGGTTCGTGTATCTCGATCACCATGTGGCACCCGCAGCGCATCATCGGCGGCATGTGCCATTACATGTTGCCCAGCCGTGGCGTCAGTGCGGGAAAACAGTTGGATGGCCGTTATGCCGACGAGGCGTTGCAGATGTTCATGCACGAAATTCGTGCTGCCGGCACGTGGCCGGATGAGTACCAGGTCAAGCTGTTCGGCGGGGGCAACATGTTCCGCCACATCGGAAAAGAAGAGGCCGTGCAGCAGGGAACAAAAAGTAATGGCGGCGCTTGCCGCGATGTGCCCTGCCGCAACAGGCAAATCGCATACAAGCTGCTCCAGCACTATGGCTTTTCCCTGACGGCGGAGCACCTGGGCGGCAGCGGCCACCGGCAGCTCATGTTCGATATCGCGAGCGGCCATGCCTGGGTGCGGCATAACGCCCTGGTGAAAAAAAATACTGTCGGGGCGAGTAGCTGATGAGCAAGAAAATAAACGTGTTGATCGTGGACGATTCGGCCGTGGTGCGCCAGGTATTGACGGCCATGCTGGAAGAAGATCCGGCGATTCATGTGATGGGCGCAGCGGCGGATCCAATTTTCGCCATGGAGCGCATGCGCCGGGAGTGGCCGGACGTCATCGTGCTCGATGTCGAAATGCCGCGCATGGACGGCATCAGTTTCCTGCGCAAGATCATGGCCGAACGGCCGACACCGGTGGTGATCTGCTCCACCCTCACCGAAGCCGGGGCAGAAACCACCATGCAGGCACTATCTGCCGGCGCAGTGAGCATCGTGACCAAACCGAAGATCGGTCTCAAGCGTTTTTTGCAGGACTCGACTTCCGACATTGCCGGTGCCGTCAAAGCGGCCGCGCAGGCCAACGTCAGACGGCTGGCGCCCCAGGCGCAGAAGGTGGCACCCAAATTGACCGCGGACGCCGTACTGCCCCCGGGCCATGGCGGGGCGCTGGCCCAGACCACCGAACGGATCGTCGCCATCGGCACTTCCACCGGCGGCACGCAGGCGCTGGAAGCGGTGCTGACCGCCTTGCCGCGTGTTTGTCCGGGCATCGTGATCGTCCAGCACATGCCGGAGAAATTTACCGCGGCATTCGCCGAACGGCTTAACGGACTGAGCCGGATCGAGGTCAGGGAGGCGCAAAACAACGACCGCGTGATGCCGGGGCGCGCTCTGATTGCCCCGGGCGGCAAGCACATGCTGCTCAAGCGCAGCGGCGCGCAGTATTTCGTCGAGGTGGTGGACGGTCCACTGGTCAACCGGCACCGCCCCTCGGTCGACGTCCTGTTCCGCTCGGTCGCCAAGGTGGCGGGCAAGAACGCGGTCGGCATCATCATGACCGGCATGGGCGACGACGGCGCGGCGGGCCTGCTGGAGATGCGCAATGCCCGGGCGTATACCGTGGCTCAGGACGAGGCGACGTGCGTGGTGTTCGGCATGCCCAAGGAGGCGATCAAGCGCGGCGCGGCGGAAAAAATCCTGCCCTTGCAGGCGATTCCGGGGGTGATCGTCAACGGCTGATCCAGGGCGTGTTAACAACGCCCTGGATCAGCCGGAATGATCGCCGGCCAATTGGATATTCAGGTGCTGGCAAACGCGACCGCGCCGTAACGCGCGGCTTTGCCGATCAACATGAACAGGGCGGCATGCCAGGGGTTGATGCGCAGCCAACCCGCCGCCACGCACAGCGCATCGCCGATCAGCGGCGCCCAGGCGAGCAGCAGGACCGGGCTGCCATGGCGCTGCAGCCAGCCTGCCGCACGGTGGTTGCGGCCCTGGGGCAGGAAGCGCCCCAGCAGGTAGGAGGTCAGGGCCCCCAGGGTATTGCCGATGGAGGCGATGGCAAGCGCACTCCAGAGCAGCTCCGGATGAAGCTTGAGCAGGGCGAACAATACCGCTTCCGACCCCCCGGGCAGCACCGTGGCGCCGAGGAAGCTGGACAGGAACAGCGCGATCAGGCTGTTGTCGGGCGTGAAAAAGTCAAGGTCCAACCGGGTGCCGGCTTCAGGTTTTCACCAGCTTGCGGTGGGTCTGGATGCTCATCAGCGCGCCCATGCCGAACAGCAGGGTGACCGCCGAGGTGCCGCCGTAGCTCACCAGCGGCAGCGGCACGCCGACCACCGGCAGGATGCCGCTCACCATGCCGACGTTGACGAAGGCGTAGGTGAAAAAGGTGAGCACGATACTGCCTGCGAACAAGCGCCCGAACAGGGTCGGCGCATTGGCGGCGATGGCCAGACCGCGCCCGATTACCAGCAGGTACAGCACCAGCAATACCAGTCCGCCGAACAGGCCGAACTCTTCGCCCAGCACCGCCAGGATGAAGTCGGTATGGCGCTCTGGGATGAACTCAAGATGGGCTTGCGTGCCATGCAGCCAGCCCTTGCCGAAAATACCGCCGGAACCCATGGCGATGGTGGATTGCAGCGTGTGATAGCCAGCGCCGAGCGGGTCCTGCGAAGGATCGAGCAGGGTCAGCACGCGCTGGCGCTGGTAGTCGTGCAGCATCGACCATAGCAGGGGCAGGCTGGCCGCCCCGGCAACCGCCAAGCCGATCAGCACGCGCCACGACAGGCCGCCGAGGAAGAGCACGTAAAAACCGGCAGCGCTCACGATCAGCGCAGTGCCGAGGTCGGGCTGCTTGGCGATGAGCACCACCGGAATCAGCAGCAAAGCGGCCGCGATGACGAAATCCTTGAAACGGAGGGTGGCGGCGCGCCGGTCGAAATACCACGCCAGCATCAGCGGTACGGCGATTTTCATGATCTCCGAGGGCTGGATGCGCGTTACGCCGATATATAGCCAGCGCCGCGCGCCGTGGCTGATTTCCCCGAACATCGCCACGCCGAGCAACAGCAGCAGGCCGATTACATAAACCGGCGGGCCGAGCCGCGCCAGATGCTGCGGCGGGATGTTGGCGACCAGCCACATGACACCCAGCGCTACTGACAGGTTCACCAGTTGCCGGGTGACGAAATGGAAGTCCTCCCCTGCGGCGCTGTACAGTACCACCAGGCCGAGCAGCATGATCATGGCGAGGGCGAGCAGCAGGTAGCCGTCCAGGTGTGTCACCAGGCGGATAAACAGGCGTCTAATCATGTTCCGGCTCCTCTGCCGCGTCGGGTGCGAGCTGTTCTTTGGGGACTTTGCCCAGCAGGTAATAGTCCATCACCATGCGCGCGATCGGTGCCGCGGTGCTGCCGCCATGGCCGCCGTTTTCCACCAGCACGGCGACGGCGATTCTTGGCTTGTCGGCGGGGGCAAAGGCGATGAACAGGGCATGATCGCGGTTGCGCTCCGCGACCTGGCTTTCGATGTATTTTTGTCCCTGTTTGATGGCGACCACCTGGGCGGTACCGGTCTTGCCAGCGATGCTGTATTCCGCCCCCGCGCCGGCGCGTGAGGCGGTACCGCCGGGGAGTGTGACATCCACCATCGCGGCTTTCACCAGGTCCAGATTTTCCGGCTTGAGCGGCCAGGTGTCGCGGGCTTCCGGCGCCAGGACGCGGATCTGGCCGGTTTTGCTGTCCTGGACACTGTGCACCAGGTGCGGCCGCATGACCTGGCCGTTATTGGCCAGTGCGGCGGTCGCCACCGCCAGTTGCAGCGGTGTGGCGAGGTTGTAGCCCTGGCCGATGCCGACGCTGACGGTGTCGCCGGTGTACCACTTCTGCCTGAAGCGCTTCATTTTCCACGCTTGCGACGGCAGCACCCCGGATTGTTCGCCTTCGATGTCGATGCCGGATTTCCTGCCGAAGCCGAAGTGGCTCATGAAGTTGGTGATGTTGTCGATGCCCAGGTCTACCGCCAGGCCGTAATAGTAGGTGTCGCACGAGATGACGATGGATTTGCGCAGGTCCACCGAGCCGTGGCCGCCGACTTTCCAGTCGCGGTAACGGTGGCTGCTGCCGGGCAGGGTGTAGAAACCGGGGTCGGAGATGGTGTAGGAAGGCGTGCGTTTGCCTAGCTCCAGCCCGGCCAGCGCCATGAACGGTTTGAAGGTGGAGCCGGGCGGGTACTGGCCGCGCAGGGCGCGGTTGTTGAGCGGTTTGTCGGGCGAATTGTTATAGGCGTCCCAGTTGGCGGCGTCGATGCCGTCGACGAACAGGTTGGGGTCGAAGCCTGGCTGGCTGACGAAGGCCAGCACTTCGCCGCTTTTCGGCTCGATCGCTACCAGGGCGCCGCGGAACTGGCCGAAAGCTTTCACGGCGATTTGCTGCAGTTTGCTGTCGATGGAGAGATAGAGGGTGTTGCCGGAAGTCGGAGGCGTTCGCGCCAGGGTGCGTACTGCGCGCCCGCCGGCATCGGTTTCCACCTGTTCGAAGCCGGTTACGCCGTGCAATTGCTGCTCGTAGCTTTGTTCCAGGCCCAGCTTGCCGATATGATCGGTGCCGCGATAATTGGATAAAACGTCCTCTTCATCCAGGCGCTCCATGTCTTTTTCGCTGATGCGTCCGATGTGGCCGACCACGTGGGAAAAGGTTTCCATGTGCGGATAATGACGGAACAGGCGAGCCTTGATCTCGACGCCGGGGAAGCGGTAGCGGTTGACAGCGAATTTCGCCACCTCGACTTCGGTGAGGTGCGAGCGGATCGGCAGGGTCTCGAAATTCTTGCTCTCTTCCAGCAGTTTTTTGAAGCGCTTGCGGTCGCGGCTGGTAATGTCGATGATGCCGGCCAGGCTGTTGATGGTGGCGTCGAGATCGTCCACTTTGCTGGGGGTGATTTCCAGGGTGTAGGCGGAATAGTTGTTCGCCAGCGGCACGCCGTTGCGGTCCAGGATCAAGCCGCGATTCGGCACGATGGGCACGATGGATATGCGGTTGTTCTCGGCCAGCGTCTGGTAATGATCGTGCTGCATGACCTGCAGGTAGAACAGGCGTGCGCCCAGCAAGGAAAAGGCGAACAGCACGAAAGCCGCACTCAGGGCGAGCCGCAGCCGGAAATAATAGAGTTCCCGCTTGTGGTTCCTGATTTCGGTGCCGAACTTCATCCTGGGTTATCCTGGAAACCTCCGTGGGACGTGGTGGAGTGTGCGATTTTTGGGGTGCAGGGCAAGGCGCAACGACGCGCGGAATGGTCATTCCATTCCAAGGAGTTGCAACGCCGCCATGCGCCACAAAAATTGTGCAATCCACCACGTAGCTGCCTCACCAAATGGGTGAAGCCATGGCATGTAAAGAAATTTATTGAATCCATAACATTACGCACTCAGCACAGCGGTCAACTGGGGTTTCTAGGATTATTCGGGCAGGGTTTTGTGCTTCAGTGCGAGTGGAATGAGCAGCCCCAATGCGGGCCACAGCAGCGTACCGCTGATCGTGGCGAGGAAATACCCCCAGCCGATGAAACTTGCCCCGTTCACCAGATGCACCAACAGGGTCAGCAGCTGGCTTGTCAGCAGCAGCACGCTGACATGCAGGGCCTGTTGCCACAGACCGAAAGCCTGGATGCGCCGGTGCAGGATCAGGGCAAGAAAGATGGCGACGGTGTAGGACAATGCATACTGACCGAGCAGGGCGCCGTCGGCGACATCCATGACAAGTCCCAGCCCCCATGCTGCAGCCATGCCGATACGCAGCGGCTGGTGGATCACCCAGTAAAGCAGCACCAGCAGCACGAAATCCGGGCGCGCCAGCAGCACGACCCCTTGCCACGGCAGCAGGTTCAGCATCACAGCGGCAAACAGGCTGGTGGCCATGAACTGCACGCTGACGGGCCGGGTCAGGGCGGGTGCGGAGACGTTCATTGGTGTTCCTTGCTCGCTGCCGGCTTCGCCTTTGGTGGCGTGGCCGACACGACCAGCAGGTTACGATAACGATCGACGCCGGCGCTCGGCGTACAGGTGATTTTGGCGAACGGGTAGCCGGCGTTGCGCTCGATCTGGGTCACGACAGCAACCGGCACGCCGCGCGGATAAGTGCCGTCTATGCCGGAAGTCACCAGCTTGTCACCGTTCTGGATGTCGGTATTGGTGGCCATGAAAGCCAGTTCCAGGGTGTTGTCCTGGCCATGGCCGAAGGCAATGGCGTGCAGGCCGTTGCGCAGCACTTCTACCGGAACCGCCTGTCCCTTGTCGGTAATCAGGGTGATTTCGCTGCTCAATACCTGTACCCGTGTTACCTGGCCCACCAACCCGATATCGTCGATGACCGCCTGGCCGGGAAGGACGTGGCTGCTGCTGCCTTTGTCCACGATGATTTTGCGGCTGAACGGGTCGCGTCCGTCGCTCATGATCTCGACAGCAATCGCGCTGTCGTCGAATTTTTCCCTGCTGGCAAGCAAGCGTCGCAGGTAGGTATTTTCGGCCTGGAGCGCCTGGTTGCGCTGGACCTGGACGGCGGTCATGAGCTGTTGCTGTTTGAGGCGGTCGTTTTCGCCCGCGAGCTGGCTCTGAGTGACGAAAAAGTCGCTCGCACGGCGCGACAGGGCGAGCGGGCTGTTGGCGATCTGCTGCAAGGGGTGCAGAGCCAGTCCCACGCCCTGGCGCAACGGCTCGAGTTGATTGAAGCGCGCGTCGACAGCCATCAGAATAATGGAAAGCAGGCCGAAAAACGCCAGCCTTGCTAAAGGGCTGGGGCCGCGCTTGAAAAATGGCTCGTGATCCATGGGGCTATTTAGCCATCAGCTTTCAGCCATCAGCTTTCAGCAAAAACACGCGGCAGGGCCGCGCACAAAAAACAGACCGCTGATGGCTGACAGCTACTTAGTCATTCGTGAATACGGTGCCGAGCTTGTCCATTTCTTCCAGCGCCCGACCGGAACCGCGCACTACGCAGGTGAGCGGATCTTCCGCGACCACTACCGGCAGGCCGGTTTCTTCCATCAGCAGGCGGTCGAGATCGCGCAGCAGCGCGCCGCCGCCGGTGAGGACCATGCCCTTCTCGGCGATGTCCGCGCCCAGTTCGGGCGGCGTTTGTTCAAGCGCCTGTTTGACTGCGCTGACGATGGCGTTGAGCGGGTCGGTCAGGGCTTCCAGTACTTCGTTGCTGGAAATGGTGAAGCTGCGCGGGATGCCCTCGGCCAGATTGCGTCCCTTGACTTCCATCTCGAGCACTTCGGATGCCGGGAATGCGGAACCGATCTTTTTCTTGATCATTTCCGCGGTGGCGTCGCCGATCAGCATGCCGTAATTGCGGCGGATGTAGTTGATGATGGCTTCGTCGAACTTGTCGCCGCCGACGCGCACGGAGGAGGCATACACCACGCCGCCGAGGGAAATCACGCCCACTTCGGTGGTGCCGCCGCCGATGTCCACGACCATCGAGCCGGTGGCCTCTGCCACGGGCAGGTCGGCGCCGATCGCTGCCGCCATCGGTTCCTCGATCAGGTACACCTGCCGGGCGCCGGCGCCGATCGCGGATTCGCGGATGGCGCGTCGTTCCACCTGGGTGGATCCGCAAGGCACGCAGATGATGATGCGCGGGCTGGGCGAGAGCATGCGCGAGTCGTGGATTTTCTTGATGAAATACTTGAGCATCTGCTCGGTGATGGTGAAGTCGGCGATCACGCCGTCCTTCATCGGGCGGATGGCGGTGATGGAACCGGGCGTGCGCCCGATCATCAGCTTGGCTTCGGCGCCGACCGCCTGGATGGTTTTCTTGCCGGAGGGACCGCCTTCCTGGCGGATCGCCACCACGGACGGCTCGTCCAGCACGATGCCTTTGCCGCGCACGTAAATCAGGGTATTGGCGGTACCCAAGTCAATTGCCAGATCAGTAGAAAAATAGCCGCGTAGGAATCCAAACATACTTGTGTCTCGGGGGTCTTTTAGAGGTGTTCGATAAAATGAATTATAATAACCTAATTAAGCAGGTTTTAATAAGTTATACCCGAGGTGAATTTTATGTCATTGACGCTGGACGATGTAAAACGCATCGCTCATCTGGCCCGCATCGAGGTGGGCGAGAGCGAGGCGCAAGGCTATCTCACGCAGCTTTCCAGCATTCTGGGGCTGGTGGAGGAAATGCAGGCGGTGAATACGGACGGCATCGAACCGATGGCGCACGCTCAGGACGTGGTGCTGCGCCTGCGCGAGGATGTCGTGAGCGAAGCCAACCGCCGCGAGGCCTACCAGGCCGTGGCGCCGCAGGTCGAAGCGGGCCTGTATCTTGTTCCCAAGGTTATTGAATAATGTTAAACGCCAGTCTCAAGGAACTCTCCAGCCTGCTGGCGGAGAAAAAAATCTCCAGCGTCGAGCTGACGCAGACTTTCCTGCAGCGTATCGACGCGCTCAACCCCACGCTCAACGCCTTCATCACCCTGGATGCGGAAAAAAGCCTGGCTCAGGCCCGTGCCGCGGACGCGTTGATCGCGGCCGGAAATGCCACGCCGCTCTGCGGCATTCCCATCGCCCAGAAAGACATATTTTGTGCCCAGGGCTGGCTTTCCACCTGCGGCTCGAAAATGCTGTCCAATTTCGTGTCACCTTACAACGCGCACGTGATCGAACAGTTCGACCGCGCCGGCGCGGTGAATCTGGGCAAGACCAACATGGACGAGTTCGCCATGGGGTCAAGCAACGAAACCTCGTTCTTCGGCCAGGTGAAAAATCCCTGGAATGTGAGCGTCGTCCCCGGCGGCAGCTCCGGCGGTTCCGCCGCAGCCGTGGCGGCCCGCCTGGCGCCGGCCGCGACCGGCACCGACACCGGCGGCTCGATCCGCCAGCCCGCAGCGCTGACCGGCATCACCGGCATCAAGCCGACTTACGGCACGGTGTCGCGCTACGGCATGATCGCCTTCGCCTCGTCGCTCGACCAGGGCGGCCCGATGGCGAAAAGTGCCGAGGATTGCGCCCTGTTGCTCAATGTCATGGCCGGCTTCGACAGCCGCGATTCCACCAGCCTGGAGCGCGACAAGGAGGATTACGCGCGCGACCTGAATCGGCCACTCAAGGGTCTGAGAATCGGCCTGCCCCGGGAATACTTCGCCGAAGGTCTGTCCGCCGACGTGGCCCGGGCGGTGGAAGCCGCGCTCGCCGAATATCGCCGGCTCGGTGCGGAAACCGTCGAAATCAGCCTGCCCAACACGCGCCTCTCCATCCCGGTGTACTACGTGCTGGCACCGGCGGAGGCCAGTTCCAACCTGGCCCGTTACGACGGCGTGCGCTACGGCTACCGCGCCCCGGAATACGGCGACCTTGCGGACATGTACCAGAAAACACGCGCTCAGGGCTTCGGCACGGAAGTGAAGCGGCGCATCATGATCGGCACTTACGTGCTGTCCGCCGGCTACTACGACGCCTATTACATCAAGGCGCAAAAATTGCGCCGCCTGATCGCCCAGGATTTCGAACAGGCGTTCAGGCAATGCGACGTGATCATGGGCCCGACCGCGCCGACCACCGCCTTCAAGCTGGGCGAAAAGAGCGATGACCCGGTCTCGATGTATTTGTCCGACATCTACACCATCGCGGTCAACCTGGCCGGCCTGCCGGGCATGTCCGTGCCCTGCGGATTCGGTGACAACGGCCTGCCGGTTGGCTTGCAGATCGTCGGCAACTACTTCGCCGAGGCGAAAATGCTGAACGTGGCGCACCAGTACCAGCTGGCGACGGATTGGCATGTGCGGCTGCCGCCGCTGTGTGAATAGTGAACAGTGAGCGGTGAGCGGTAAGCGGTGGCTCGGCTCACTGCTTACCGCTCACTGCTCCCCAAGGAGTTTCAAAATGCAATGGGAAGTCGTGATCGGGCTGGAAACGCACGCCCAACTCAACACCGTGACCAAGATTTTCTCCGGGGCGGCCACCGCTTATGGCGCCGAACCTAACACCCAGGCCTGCGCGGTGGATATCGCCCTGCCCGGCGTGTTGCCGGTATTCAATCGTGCGGCGGCGGAAAAGGCGGTCAAGTTCGGCCTGGCAGTCGGCGCGCGCATTAATCGCAAATCGGTGTTCGAGCGCAAAAACTACTTTTACCCGGATCTGCCCAAAGGCTACCAGACCACCCAGCTCGAGCTGCCCATCGTGGCCGAGGGCGGCACGCTGCGTATCCAGATGGGCGATTATGAGAAGGATATCCGCATTACCCGCGCCCACATGGAAGAAGACGCCGGAAAATCCCTGCACGAGGATTTCCACGGCATGAGCGGCATCGACCTCAACCGTGCCGGCACGCCGCTGATCGAGATCGTCACCGAGCCGGACATCCGCAGCGCGCAGGAGGCGGTGGCCTATGCCAAGGCGCTGCATTCGCTGGTGCGCTGGATCGGCATCTGCGACGGCAACATGCAGGAAGGCTCGTTCCGCTGCGATGCCAACGTCTCGGTGCGCCCGCTGGGGGTGGAGACGCTCGGCACGCGCTGCGAGATCAAGAACCTCAACTCGTTCAAGTTCATGGAAAAGGCGATCGAGTTCGAGGTGCAGCGCCAGATCGAGATCATCGAGGACGGCGGCAGGATCGTGCAGGAAACCCGGCTCTACGATTCGGAGCGCAACGAGACGCGTTCCATGCGCTCCAAGGAAGAGGCCAATGACTACCGCTATTTCCCCGACCCCGACCTGCTGCCGCTGGCGGTGAGCGACGCCTATATCGAGCAGGTGCGCACTGCGCTGCCCGAATTGCCCCAGGCCAAGCGCGAACGCTTCATGTCGCAATTCGGACTGCCGGCCTATGACGCCGGCGCGCTTACCGCTGCGCGCGAGCTGGCCGATTATTTCGAGGCCACGGTGGCGGCGTTGGGCGGAGATGCGAAACTCGTGGCCAACTGGCTGATGGGCGACCTGTCCGCCGCGCTCAACAAAAACGACCTCGACATCGGCGCCAGCCCGGTTTCCAGCACCCAGCTTGCCGGCCTGCTCAAGCGCGTCCAGGACAGCACTATTTCCGGCAAGATCGCCAAGGAAGTCTTCGAGGCGATGTGGAACGGCGAGGGTGACGCCGACGCGATCATCGAAGCCAGGGGTCTGAAGCAGATTTCCGATAGCGGCGCGATCGAAAAAATCATCGACGACATCATCGCCGCCAACCCGGCGCAGGTGGCCGAATACCGCAGCGGCAAGGAAAAGATGTTCGGCTTCTTCGTCGGTCAGGCGATGAAAGCCAGCAAGGGCAAGGCCAACCCGGCTCAGCTCAACGACATCATGAAGAAGAAGCTGGCCGGCTGAACGGTGCCACGACGTTTCGCATTCCGGAAACGAAAAACGGGGGCCGCAGCCCCCGTTTTTTTATGGCCCCTTATTTTGTGGTTTTGACCGGAGCCTGCGGCGCCGCTGCGGCCGGTTGTTCGGGCGGGTAACCTTTCAGCTCGCGGAAGCGTCTCTTGTCTTCTTCGAAGCGCGCCTGGATATCCTTATATTCCTCGCGCCATTTCGCCACGGTTTCGCTGGAAGTCCTGAATTCATTTTCCGCGCGCTTGAGCTCCTCGTTCAGGTAGGCGGGAACCGGCTTTTTGATTTTGGCGAAACCTTCGGCCTGCTTGCGCAGTTCTGCGGCGCGGTCTTGCGCCGATTTGGCGCGCATCTGGCTGCCGTCGATCTGGGTCTGCGCGGCTTGCAGGTTGCGGTCGCGCGACAGGTTGATTTCCTTTTCGCTGGCGTAGGTGTCCAGCAAAGCCTTGTCACGGCGCTTCTGTTCCTTGGCTTTTTCCTCGTCCAGTTTCTGCTGCGCCGCCTCGCCTTCCCGGGCTTTGCGTTCTTCCTCGGTGAGATAGCGGGTCTTCTTTTTCTCCATGCCCTCGCGCGACAGCTCGCTGCTGCTGCGGCATTTGTCCAGCACGTCGGCGGGGATGGCATCGCCGTAGTAGACGCGTCCCTTGTCGTCGACGCATTTTTTCAGGGGCGCTGCATGGGCCATGCCGGCACAGAGGGTGGCGGCGATCAGAAGAGTCAGTTTTTTCACGAATTCGTCCTTATTTAACACCATATTGTTCGCGGTAGGCGGCAACTGCCGCACCGTTTGCGGCCATTCCGGGGTGGCTTTGCAGATAGCCGATCAGGCTGTCCAGGTCGCTGATACTGATAACGGGCATGCCGTAGTTCTGGCTGACTTCCTGCACCGCCGAGAGCGTTCCGCTGCCGCGTTCCATGCGGTCGATGGCGATCGCCACGCCGCAGGGTTGCGCGCCGTGCTGACGGATCAGCTCGACCGATTCGCGCACCGAGGTTCCGGCGGAAATCACGTCGTCGACGATCAGTACCCGGCCCTGCAACGGTGCGCCGATCAGCGAGCCGCCTTCGCCGTGGTCCTTGGCTTCCTTGCGGTTGAAGCAGAAAGGCACGTTGCGCCCCTGCTCGGCCAGCGCGATGGCGATCGCCGCCACCAAAGGAATGCCCTTGTAGGCCGGGCCGAACAGCATGTCGAACTGAACACCGGCAGCGACAATGGCTTTGGCGTAAAATTGCCCGAGTTTTTGCAGGGCCACGCCGTCGTTGAACAAGCCGGCGTTGAAGAAGTAGGGAGAAAGACGCCCTGCCTTGGTCTTGAATTCGCCGAAGCACAACACGTTGCGCTGAATCGCGAATTCGATGAATTCCTGTCTAAAGTCGGTCATGTTCAATCAGTTTTAAGGACGAATCTTGCGCATTATATCTGTAAATCTAAATGGCATCCGCTCCGCCGCCAGCAAAGGGTTTTTCGACTGGCTGGCCGGGCAGGACGCCGACGTGGTGTGCCTGCAGGAACTCAAGGCCCAGGCTGCCGATATGCGCCCGGAAATGCTCCAGCCGGCGGGCTTCCACGGCTGTTTCCACTATGCCGAAAAGAAGGGCTACAGCGGGGTGGGCATCTACTCGCGGCGCGAACCCGACAGGGTGGTCGAAGGGCTGGGCATCGCCGATATCGATGCCGAGGGACGCTATCTTCAGGCGGATTTCGGCAATCTGTCGGTGATCTCGCTCTACCTGCCCTCCGGTTCCAGCTCGGAAGAGCGCCAGCAGGTGAAATTCTATTTCCTCGAACGCTTCCTGCCGCACCTGCGCGAACTCAAGGCGAGCGGGCGGGAAATCATCCTGTGCGGCGACTGGAACATCGCCCACAAGGAAATCGACCTCAAGAACTGGAAATCGAACCAGAAAAACTCCGGTTTCCTGCCCGAGGAACGCGCCTGGCTGACCCATGTTTTCGACCAGGTCGGCTGGGTCGACGTGTACCGTCGCCTGCAACCCGAGGCGACCGGCGAAGCCTACACCTGGTGGTCCAACCGCGGGCAGGCCTGGGCCAAAAACGTGGGCTGGCGCATCGACTACCAGATCGCCACGCCCGGTATCGCGGAGAAGGCCGCCGCCGCCAGCGTTTACAAGGCGGAACGTTTCTCCGACCACGCCCCGCTGCTAATCGATTACGACTGGCCGAGCTGATCGCGCGCCGTGCGCTCAGGCGGGGGCGAGCGAACCTTTTTCGAGCAAGGCGGCAAACTCCGCGGCGGGGACCGGGCGGCTGAACAGGTAGCCCTGGATTTCGTCACAGCCTGCATTTGCCAGGAAAGCCAACTGCGCTTCGGTTTCCACCCCTTCGGCGATGACCGAAAGCTGCAGGGCCTGCCCCAGTTGAATGACAGCTTTAACGATGGCCGCATCGCCCGCGTCCGTGACCAGGTCGCGCACGAATGACTGGTCGATCTTGAGCTTGTCCACCGCCAGGCGTTTGAGGTAGGACAGGCTGGAATATCCGGTGCCGAAGTCGTCGATGGACAGCCTCACCCCCAATGCTTTCAGGCTGTCCAGAGTCTGCATAGTGGTCTCCACGTCCTGCAGCAGAATCGATTCGGTCAGCTCCAGCTCGAGGTGGGCCGGCGCCAGCCCTGAGCGCAGGAGCGCGGCCTTGGTCATCTCCAGCACGTTGCCGCGCTTGAATTGCAGGGCCGAGAGGTTGACCGCCATCACCACCGGATCGAGGCCGAGATCCTGCCAGGCTCGCGCCTGGCGGCAGGCTTCGTTCAGCACCCATTCGCCGATCTGGATGATATGGCCGCTGTCTTCCGCCAGCGGGATGAAACGTGCCGGAGAGACCAGCCCGTCGAGCGGGTGCTGCCAGCGCACCAAGGCTTCGGCGCCGACGATGCGGCCGCTGCCGATGTCGATCTGCGGCTGGTAGTGGAGCAGGAACTCCTGGTTTTTGACCGCGCTATGCAGCTGCCCTTGCAGCCGGATTTGCTCCAGCGCACCCTCGTTCATCTTCCGGGTAAAGAAGCGGTAGGTGTTCCGCCCGGCGCCCTTGGCGTGATAAACCGCGGTATCGGCCTTCTTGAGCAGGGTATCGAAATCCAGCCCGTCGTTGGGCATCAGGCTGATGCCGATGCTGAAGGAGGTGTTCAGCACATGCTCGCCGATACTGATCGGCTCGGCAAAGGCGTTGAGGATATTGCCGGCGATGCGCGCCACCGCGCTGAAATCGCCGATGCTGCTGAGCAGAATGGTGAACTCATCCCCGCTCTGGCGGCTGATGGTGTCGGTGTCGCGCAGGCAGTGCTGCAGCCGTTCCACCGCCTTGACCAGCAATTGGTCGCCGACATCGTGCCCGAGGCTGTCGTTGACCTGCTGGAAATTGTCCATGTCGAGGTAGAGCAGGGCCAGGCCAGACTGCTCGTGCTCGGAAATAGCCAGCGCCTGCGCGAAGCGGTCGCGCAGCAACAGGTGGTTGGGCAGGTGGGTGAGCGGATCATAATGGGCGAGAAAGCTCGCGCGTGCCTCGGCGGCTGCCCGTTCGGTTCGGGTGCGCAGCGTGACGATCCCGAAGGCGAGGTCGCCGGCGAGTTCCTCCAGGAGACGGACTTCTTCCGGGTTGAAGGCGAGCGGCGCGCGCGCATAGATGGCAAGCGCACCCAGAACCTTTCCCTCGTTTACCAGCGGCAGCGAAATGCTGGACTGGTATCCGCGCTTGATCGCGGCTTCGCGCCAGGGTGCCATCCTGGGGTTGATGAGCACGTTCTGGTTGATTTCGGTGCGTCCATTGCGGATCGAGGTGCCGGTCGGCCCCTGGCCTCGCTCGCTATCCGCCCAGGTGATGTCGACGGTGTCGAGATAGCCGTCTTCGAAGCCGAATTCCGCGATCGGGCGCACGGTCCTGGCTTCATCCTGTTCCGCATAGCCAACCCAGGCCATGAGATAGCCGCCGCGTTCTACGATCAGGCGGCAGATTTCAGCCAGCAGTTTGTGCTCGTCTTCCGCCTGCACCAGGGTCATGTTGCAGTCGCTCAGGAGGTGCAGCGCGCGTGTCATGTCTTCCGCCACGACCAGCGCGCTTGCGCGTGCTGTCACCAGCAGCCATACCACGAGCGCCAGCAACACGCTGCCAGCACTGCCCGAAAGGGCGATGATCAATGCTTTTTCGCTTTTTACCTGGGCATCGAAGGCCGGCATGGAATAGACGGTCACCGTCCAGTCGTGCCCGAACAGGCTGATGCTTTTGGTTACTTTGAATGCCGCGGCGGCTTTGTCGGCGGATTTTTCCGAGTCATACATCAATTTGTCGGGGACAGCCGCATCGCCATCGTGGATTTCCAGGTCGAAGGACTGCTTGATCTCGCCGAAATGCTGGCCCAGTATCCCTTTCATCAGGTCGTTCATGCGGAAGGGGGCATAAACCCAACCCACCAGATTGGCACGGCGCTGTTCGGGCGTTTCGATGGGCGCATGGTTGCGATAGACCGGCACATACATCAGGAAGCCGGGTTGGCTGTCTTTTTCGGTTTCCTGCAGCAATTTCACCTTGCCGGAAATGATGGTGCTGCTTTCGTCGCGTGCTTGTGCCATGGCGGCGCGGCGTGTTGGCTGGGCGAACATGTCGTAGCCGAAGGCGCGCTGGTTGCGCCAGTCGAACGGCTCGAGGAAAACGATCGGGGTATAGATGTCGCGGTCTCCCTCCGGGCGGATGTTGTACCCGGGAAAGCCTTCCTGCCGGATTTGTTCGACGTGGCGGCCTTTGTCGCCGGGCGGTACCAGCAGGGCGAACCCCACGCCCTGAATGCCGGGATATTTGCCGGCCAGTTTCAGGGCGCTGACGTATGCGCGAAACTCGCCGCGCCCCACTGGTTGCGATGCGGCGAACAGCCCGGCGGCGCCGCTCAGCACCTGTTCGTAGTTATGCATGCGCTTGTTGATGTTGCCGACGATTTCATCGACGCGGAAATTGAACTCATCCTGCCGCGACTGCCTGGCCGCGTGTCGAGTGGCATCCTGCAGCACGTAGGTCAGCGCCAGCCCGAGGCATAAAATGGCCCATGGCAGAATCCGGATTAGCGCGAGGCGCGCTCCGGTCTCGGTAGGTTGGGTGGGCATTTGTAGGGTAGGGTCAGGTGGCGATCAGGGTTACAAATCATATTGCATGCCATGGGCAATGTCACGGTTGCGGGTTTTGCTCGCCGTTCCACGGTGCCACTTTCACCAGCAACAGCATGCCGGGCAGCGCCAGCACGGTGCATAACAGGAAGAAGCTGACCCACCCCAGCTGTTCCACCAGGTAGCCGGTGGCGGAATTGAACAGGGTGCGCGGCACCGCCGCCAGGCTGGTGAACAGGGCGAACTGCGTGGCGGTATAGAGCGGGTGGGTGGCGCGGGCGATGAAGGCGACGAAGGCCGTCGTGCCCAGCCCCACGCCCAGCGCCTCGAAGCCGATCACTCCGGCGAGCAGCGGCAGGTCGTGGCCCGTTTGCGCCAGCAGGGCGAAGCCCAGGATCGCCACCGCCTGCACCACGCCGAACAGCCACAGGGCGCGATTGATGCCGAGCCTGACCATCCACAGCCCGCCCAGCAGCCCGCCGATGATGGCGGGCCACAGCCCGGCGTTCTTGGCGATCAGGCCGATCTCCGTCTTGCTGAAGCCCATGTCGAGGTAGAACGGCGTGGCCAGCGCCGTGGCCATGCTGTCGCCCAGCTTGTAAAAGAAAATGAAGGACAGCACCAGCAACGCCTGCCGCCAGCCCGAGCGGGTGATGAATTCGTGGAAGGGTTCCACTATGGCCTCGCGCAGGGTGCGCGGAGAGCCCTTGGCGCGCTCGGGTTCGCCGGACATCAGGGTCATGGCGACGCCGGGCAGCATGAACAGGGCGGTGATCCAGAACACGCTGCTCCACGGCAGGTGGTCGGCCAGGATCAGCGACAGCGAGCCGGGCACCAGGCCGGCGATGCGATAGGCGTTGACGTGGATGGCGTTGCCCAGGCCCAGTTCTACATCCAGCAGGATTTCGCGCCGGAAGGCGTCGAGCACGATGTCCTGCGACGCGGAGAAGAAAGCGACCGCTGCTGCCAGGTAGGCGATGCTCCATAAATCCAGCTGGGGGTCGAACCAGCCGAAGAGCGGCAGGGACAGCAGCAGGGCGAGCTGGGTCGCCAGCATCCAGCCGCGGCGGCGCCCCAGATGCGGGAAGGCGAAGCGGTCCATGAGCGGCGACCAGATGAATTTCCAGGTGAAAGGCAGCTGGATCAGTGCGAACAGACCGATGGCCTTGAGGTCCACCTGCTCGGAACGTAACCAGGCCGGCAGCAGGCTGATGAGAATGTAGAGCGGCAGGCCGGAACTGAAGCCGGTGAAAATGCAGATCAGCATGCGCCGGTTGAAAATGACTTCGCGCAACATTTTTTTATCCTAAAAATGGCAATTAGCCACAGAGGACACAGAGATCACAGAGAAAAACAAAGGGTTGAATTTGGCCGTTACCAAGCGTGAATGGACAGGGAAAGGGTGCTCCACCCCTTCTCTGTGCTCTCTGTGATCTCTGTGGCCTAAAGCTTATCGGGTGACGCGCCAAAGCCCGCTACCTTACCGGAAACAGGGTGCTGTGTCACAATGGCGCCCATGTTGGAACAGAGTCTTTTCGCGGTATTTCTCGTCGGCCTGCTGGGCGGCACCCATTGCGTCGGCATGTGCGGCGGCATCGTGGCCGCGATTTCCCTGCAGTTGCCGGGGCAGGGGACGCGCTTCAGCTATCACTTCGCCTACAACGCCGGACGCATCCTGAGCTACGCCATCGCCGGCGCCATCGCCGGCGCGGTGGGCGCCAGTACCTTGCTGCTCAAGGGCTTCTGGCCGGTGCAACAGGGTTTGTACGTCGTCGCCAACCTGATGCTGGTGGCGCTGGGGCTTTATCTCGCCGGCGTCTGGCAGGCGGTGACCCAGATCGAACGCCTCGGTGTACGGTTGTGGCGGCGCCTGCAGCCATTCTCGAAACGTTTTCTGCCGGTGCGCCGCCCGGCCCAGGCTTTCGCGCTCGGCGCGCTGTGGGGCTGGCTGCCGTGCGGACTGGTGTACAGCGTGCTGATTTCCGCGCTGGCAAGCGGCAGCGCTTATTCGGGCGCGGCGACCATGCTGGCCTTCGGACTCGGCACCTTGCCCAACCTCATCGCCATGGGCCTGTTTGCCCAGCAATTGCAGGTATTGACGAAAAACATCTGGGTGCGCCGCATGGCCGGCTTGCTGGTGGCGGGATTCGGCGCCTGGGGGTTGGCGCGGGTGGCGCTGGCTTCGTTATAACGGCGCCTCGGCCAACACCCGGCTCAGATCACTCCACCCCATTGGTTTGGTCAGAAAATTATCGCAGCCGGATTCCAGCGCGCATTCCCTGGTTTTTGCGTCGCTATAGCCTGTTAAGGCCACCAAATAGAGGTCTCGTCCCTCAGGCAGTGCACGCAGTCGCTTTGCTGTTTCAAAACCATCCATGCCCTTGAGTCCGATATCCAACAGCACCACTTGTGGCTTGAACTCCAGGATCAGTTCCAGGGCTTCTTGACCCGTATAAGCGATGCGCGCATTGAAGCCTTCCAGGTCCAGCAATACGGCCATGCTATCGGCGATAGCATGATCGTCATCTACCACCAGAATCCTGATGCTGGCAGCCATTTTGCTCACGTTCCACGCGGCGAAAGCGCGCGATTGATGGGTGTGACTTTGACAGGTAACCAGATGATAAAGGTCGAACCATGACCCGGCCCGTCGCTGCGTGCTTCCACCCGTCCGCCGTGCATTTCGACCATTTGCCGCACCAGGGTGAGCCCGATGCCAAGACCTCCCTTTGCGCGATCCGCAGAGCGTTCCCCCTGCTGGAAAATATCGAATATTCTGTTCATCAGGTCTGGCGAAATGCCTTCGCCATTGTCCCGCACCTGAATCTCGAGTTCTTTCCCCTTCACACTGGCGTCGAACCAGATTGTCCCGTTATCAGGGGTGTACTTGGCCGCATTGTCCAGCAAGTTCAACAAAACCTGTGAGAGGCGAACAGGATCTGCGTCCAACCAGACGGAATCTGTGGGCAAATTAACGATGATCTGGTGTCCCTTGCACTCCACAAAAGTTCGTGCCGTTTCAAGTACCTGGTTCGCCAGGTCGGAAAATTCAACGTCTTCCTTCTTGAGGGTGATTTTGCCACGCACGATGCGGGAGACATCCAGCAGGTCATCCACGATACGAGTGAGGTGGGTCACTTGGGTCTCGATAACCCCCTGTGCCCACTTGATCCGGGGCTCGTCCAACCCCAGTCGGCCGATAATGTGGGCGGCATTGCGGATGGGCACCAGCGGGTTGCGCAATTCATGGGCGAGCATGGCGAGAAATTCGTCTTTGCGTTGATCGGCAAGTCGCAATTCCTCCTCCGCTTTTTTGTGTGCGTCCAGCAGTTCAACAAACTTGTGATAATAGCGGTGCATCGCCTCGATGGATGAGCACACCAGGATGGCGTCGAATATGAACACCGCATTCGACACCAGCATTCCCTGCTGGAAATCAAACGAGAACATCTTGTACGGCGGCCAGAACAGATAGGTAGCCAGAACCATGCCAATCAATGCGGAGAACAGCCCCGGCCAGAGTCCGCCAATCACGGCGGAAAGCGCTACCGCCGGAAAGAAGGTTACATATTGAACACCTCCTTCGAGGGGGGCAAACGCCATGCGCGCCAGGAGGGCAATCATCGTAAGTGCAAAAGCGTAAAAATACTGGCGAAAGGAGTTGCGCCGTGCCGGAATAAGAAATAGCAGGTATTTGAGAAACTTACCCCCCAGATAATTGCTGGCGGGGCTTAGGTGTGCTGGCATCGCTGTGCTCCCATTGCACGCCGGAAGACCTCCACTGGTCCCGGCTTTGACTTATATGCCAGATAATTGTGCCCGGAAAACTTGGCGACTATACCAGAAAATTTTCAGATAACTCGCTAACGGCACACATCAAAGTGTGCTCGCAATGAGCTTAGCCGCGTTCGATCCGGTACGCCGCGACGCTGCCCCTGATGTTGGGCAGGAGGCCGATCTCCCGCTCACCGTCCATCACCACCCGCTCCAGAATGCGGATGCCGTGCGTGGCGCAGAATGCCTCGAAATCCTTGAGCGTACAGAGGTGGATGTTGGGGGTGTCGTGCCACTGGTAGGGAAGATTGGGCGACACCGGCATGCGGCCCTGCAGCACCTGCACGCGGTGGCGCCAGTAGCCGAAGTTGGGGAAGGCGACGATGGCTTCCTTGCCGACGCGCAGCATTTCGGCGATCACCTGCTCGATGTGCTTCATCGCCTGCAGGGTTTGCGACAGGATCACGTGATCGAAAGATCCCGCCTCGAAGCCGGACAGGCCCGCATCCAGGTCGTTCTGGATCACGTTGAGGCCTTTTTTCACGCACGCCAGGATGTTGGCGTCCTTGATGTCGACGCCGTAGCCGTGAGCTTGGCGGCTATCCTTGAGGTATTTCAGCAGGGTGCCGTCGCCGCAGCCGAGGTCGAGCACGCGCGAGCCGGGCTTGACCCACGCCGCGATGGTGGCGAAATCGTGCCGCACTTTGGCATTTTCCATGTTCATGCCGCCTTCTCCCCCGTGATCCGCTCCATATAAGCCCGCACCAGGTTATGGTAATGCGGGTCTTCCATGAGGAAAGCGTCGTGGCCGTGGGCGGCGGTGATTTCCGCGTAGCTCACGTCGAGATTGTTATCCAGCAGCGACTTGACGATTTCGCGCGAGCGCGCGGGAGAAAAGCGCCAGTCGGTGGAGAAGGAAATCACCAGGAACCGGGCGCGGGCGGCGCGCATGGTCTCGCTCAGCGTGCTGTGGCCGTGGTGGTGGCTGGGGTCGAAATAGTCCAGCGCCTTGGTCATCAGCAGGTAGGTGTTGGCGTCGAAGCTGTCGGCGAACTTGTCGCCCTGGTAGCGCAGGTAGGACTCGATCTCGAACTCCACCTCGTAGCCGAAGTTGTAGGCGCCGGAGCGCAGCATGCGGCCGAATTTTTCGCCCATCGCGTCGTCCGACAGGTAGGTGATGTGGCCCAGCATGCGCGCGATGCGCAAGCCGCGGCGCGGCACCACGCCGTGAGCGTAATAGTCGCCGCCGTGGAAGTCCGGGTCGGTGAGGATGGCCTGGCGCGCCACGTCGTTGAAGGCGATGTTCTGGGCCGTGAGTTTGGGCGCGGCGGCGATCACCAGCGCGTGGCGCAGGCGGTCGGGGTGGTTCACGCTCCACTGCAGCACCTGCATGCCGCCCAGGCTGCCGCCGACGATGGCGGCGAACTGGTGGATGCCGAGCCGGTCGGCCAGCCGCGCCTGGGTTTCCACCCAGTCTTCCACCGAGACCACCGGGAAGCTCGCACCGAACGGCTTGCCGGTGTGGGGGTTGATGCTGGAAGGGCCGGTGGAGCCGTGGCAGCCGCCCAGGTTGTTGAGCCCGATGACGAAAAAGCGCTCCGTGTCGATCGGCTTGCCCGGCCCGATCATGTTGTCCCACCAGCCCGGGCGTTTTTCGTGCTCGGAGTGATAGCCCGCTACGTGATGGTTGCCGGACAGCGCGTGGCAAATCAGGACTGCGTTGGACTTGTCGGCGTTGAGCGTGCCGTAGGTTTCGTACACCAGCTCGTACGACGGCAGGGTTGCGCCGCTTTTCAGCGTCAGCGGAGATTCGAAGCGTGCGGTTTGCGGCGTGACGACGCCTACGGTTGTGGGCTTGGACATGATCGGGCCGATTATCGCGATTTTAGGCGGGGGCTGCAATGATTAGCTGACAGCTGTCAGCCATCAGCTGGGTTGGCTGAGTGCTGAGTGCTGATAGCTGAAGGCTGACTAGCTGACCGCTACGAATTCAAGCGCGCCAGATGCATGTGCATTCTTTCCGGTTCTTCGGTCTTGAGCATGCGGTTCACCAGCGACGGCAATTCCGGCAGGTTGGTGCGCAGGATCTGCTGCTTGACCGCCAGCAGATGGGCCGGGTGCATGGAAAACTGGCGCAGGCCGAGGCCCAGCAGCAGGCGGGTCAGCCTGACGTCGCCCGCCATTTCGCCGCACACCGAGACCGGTATGCCGGCCTTGTCCGCGCTCTTGATGGCGTAGGAGATCAGCTGCAGCACCGAAGGATGGAGCGGATCGTAGAGGTGCGCCACGCTGTCGTCGGTGCGGTCGATGGCGAGGGTGTACTGGATCAGGTCGTTGGTGCCGATGGAAAGAAAATCCAGGTGCTTGGCGAAAATGTGCGCTGCCAGCGCCGCGGCGGGGATCTCGATCATGCCGCCGAGGGGCATGTTGGCATCGTAGGGAATGTTTTCGTCGTCCAGGCTCTGCTTGGCGTGCGCGAGGAGATGGCATGCCTGGTTGAGCTCGGTAAGGGACGAGAGCATGGGGATCAGGAGCTTGATCTTGCCGTAGTGCGAGGCGCGCAGAATGGCGCGCAGCTGCGCATGGAACAGCTGCGGTTCGGCCAGGCACAGGCGGATGGCACGCAGGCCGAGGGCCGGGTTGGCGCTGGTGTTCTCGGAGCCGAACAGCTGTTTGTCCGCGCCCAGGTCCAGGGTACGGATGGTGACCGGGAAACCGTGCATTTCCTCTGCTACCTTGCGGTAGGCCAGGAATTGCTCTTCCTCGCCGGGCAGGTCGCGCCGGTTGAGGAACAGGAATTCGCTGCGGAACAGCCCGATCCCCGTGGCGCCGTTGGCTTTCACGTCGGCGATGTCTTCCGGCAACTCGATGTTGGCGTGCAGCTCCACTTCCGTGCCGTCCAGCGTGGTGGCGCGCGTGGTCTTAAGGCGCTTGAGCTTCTGTTTCTCCAGCTCCCACTGGCTCTGGCGCAGCTTGTACTCTGCCAGCACCGTCTTGTCGGGGTTGACGATGACGATGCCCTGCGAGCCGTCCACGATCACCAGCTCGCGTTCGCGGATCAGGCTGCGCGCGTGATGCAGCGCCACGATCGAGGGGATGTTGAGGCTGCGCGCAAGAATCGCGGTATGCGAAGTGGTGCCGCCGACATCGGTGACGAAAGCGGCGAACTGGTGCTGCTTGAACAGCATCATGTCTGCGGGGGACAGGTCGTGCGCCACCAGGATGCTGGTCTGGTCCGGGCTGGTGGTGCCGAGGGTGTGCAGGGTGGCGTGGCCGAGCAGGGATTTCAGCACGCGCTCGACTACCTGCACCACGTCGGCCTTGCGCTCGCGCAGGTAGTCGTCCTCGATCTGGTCGAACTGCGCCAGCAGAGTGTCCATCTGCTGCTTCAGCGCCCACTCGGCGTTGACGCGCTGGGTTTCGACCAGTTCCTTGGGAACGGTGGAAAGGGTCGGGTCGCTCAGGATCAGGATGTGCAGGTCGAGGAACGCATCGAATTCCGCCGGTGCGCTGGCGGGAATGTTGCTGCGCAGTTCCTTGAGCTCCTGCAGCGTGGCCTGAATGGCGGCGTCGAAACGGGCGATTTCTTCCGGGATCTGCGCCTTGAGCAGGCCGTACTGCGGCACGTCGAGGCCGACGTGCGAAATGAGGTGAGCATGACCGATGGCGATGCCGCCCGAGACGGCGACGCCATGCATGGTAAAGCTCACAGGGCCCCCCGCTGATGGCTGAACGCTGATGGCTGAACGCTGATAGCTGATAGCTGATAGCTAACCCTCATTCGTCTTCTCCGAACTTGCCGTTGATCAGGTCGACCATGGCCTGCATCGCCTGTTCTTCGTCCTCGCCCGTGGTTTCGATGCCGATGGTCGTTCCTTTGCTGGCGGCCAGCATCATCACGCCCATGATGCTCTTGGCGTTGACGCGCTTGTCGTTGCGGCTGAGCCAGATCTGGCTCTTGTGCTGGCTGGCGGCTTGCGTGAGTTTGGCCGAGGCGCGCGCATGCAGCCCCAGCTTGTTAATGATCTCGATATCCCGTTGCAACATTGCAGACTTCCATAGTGGTGTTGATGATGCCGTCGTGGCCCCCGGAAAGGGCTTTCTCCACCACGGTGGCAAGAGGTTCGTCGCGATAGGTGAGCGCCCGCACCAGCATCGGCAGGTTGACGCCCGCGATGCCTTCCACCCGGCCCGGTTCGAGCAGGCGGCAGGTGATGTTGGTGGGCGTGGCGCCGTAAATGTCGGTCAGGATCAGGACGCCGTCGCCCTGGTCGAGCTGCTGCACCAGTTCCCTGGCCTGGGGCAGGATCGCCACCGGGTCGTCGTGAATGGTGACGCCGAGTTGTTGCAGATTGAGCGGGCGGCTGCCCATGACGTGACTGGCGCAGTGAATCAGACTTTCGCCCAAGGCGCCGTGGGCGACGATAAGAATACCGATCATCAGGGTTCCTGGTGCTGCCGGAAAAAAGAAGGCATTTTACTCTGCTCAGGGCGATTCGTGCAGTTTCAGCCCGGTATCGAGAAAGGAAATGCGTTTTTTCATGGCCGCAGTCAGGTACACCTCGCCCTTGTCGTCGATCAGCATCGCCTCTTCCACCCCCATTTTCCTTGCCGCCTCGCGCCAGCCGTTCTTTCCCGTGATGAAGGGCGGCTTGGACGCCACATCCGATAGCACGCCCGCATTCCGGCCCTTGGGGATCAGCACCGTCACCGCCTGCACGCCCTGTGCCGGATAGCCGGTGCGCGGGTCGATGATGTGGCAGTAGCGCTTGCCGCCGAGCTCGAAGTAACGCTGGTAATCGCCCGAGGTGCCCACCGCTTCGCCGTCGTTCAATTCCAGCGTGGCGATGGCGTCGGATTTGCGCGGGTGCCGGATGCCCACCTGCCAGGGCCGGTCGCCGTGCCTGCCCAGGGCGATGATGTTGCCGCCGATGTTGACCAGGGCATTCTTTACCCCCTGCGCGCGCAGGTAATCCGCCGCCGCGTCCAGCGCATAGCCCTTGGCGTAACCGCCGAGATCCAGCCTGACCGCCGGGTTCTTGCTGTAATAATCGCCGCCCTCGAACACGATGTCCGACATTTTCGGGTTCGCCTTGACCAGCCGGGCGATTTCCGCCGGGTCGGGCTGCAGCGGCTTGAACTCGTCGTTCTGGAACCCCCAGAGCCGGATCAGGTTGCCGATGGCCGGGTTGAACAGCCCGCCGGACTGTTCGGACAGCCGGGCGGAATCCTGCAGCATGGGCGCCATGCCGGGCGGGGTCGCCGCCCTGTCCGGCGCGCGGGCGAAGGTTTCGTTCATCCGGCTCAGGGTGCTGGGCTTCCAGGCGTGGAGTTCGGCATTCAGGCGGTCGAAATCGGCCAGCACCTGCCCGGTCAGCTGCCGGGCGCGCTCGTCCTTCTCGCCGTAAATGGTGACTTCCACCAGCGTGCCGAAGACATAGCTCTGCTGCTGGTAGAGCGGCTCCTTGCCGCAGCCGGCGAGAAAAGTGGTGAGCAGCAAGCAGAGAACGGTGAGCGGAAAAAGAAAGGTTCTTCTGTTCACTGCTTACCGCTCCCCGCCCACGCTCTTCTCCAGCGCTTCCACGAACATCCCCGCCACGTTGAAGCCGCTCTGGGCGGTGATTTCCTGGAATCCGGTGGGGCTGGTGACGTTGATTTCGGTGAGGTAATCGCCGATCACGTCCAGTCCCACCAGGAACAGGCCCAGTTCCTTGAGCCGGGGCCCCAGTGCGTCGGCAATTTTCCAGTCGTTCGCCGAGAGCGGCTGGGCCACGCCCTTGCCGCCGACCGCGAGGTTGCCGCGCGTTTCGCCCGCCTTGGGGATGCGCGCCAGCGCGTACGGCACGGCTTCGCCGTCGATGATGAGGATACGCTTGTCGCCCTGCGCGATTTCGGGGATAAAACGCTGCGCCATGACGGTCCGGCTGCCCAGCTGCGTCATGGTCTCGATGATCACGTTGAGGTTCGGGTCGTGGCGCTGGATGCGGAATATGCTGCTGCCGCCCATGGCGTCCAGCGGCTTGAGGATGATGTCGCCGTGTTTGTCGATGAAGTCTCGGATCAGGTCCTGCTGGCGCGTCACCAGTGTGGGCGGCATGAACTGCGGGAACTTGGCCGTGGACAGCTTCTCGTTGAAGTCGCGCACCGCCTCGGGCCGGTTGAGGATGCGCGCGCCCTGGCTTTCCGCCAGCTCCAGCAGGTAGGTGCTGTAGATGTACTCCATGTCGAACGGCGGGTCCTTGCGCATCAGCGTCACGTCGAAATCGCTCAGCTCGCGCCAGGCCGGTTCTCCCAGCGTGTACCAGTCGAGCTCGTCGGCGACCATATCGAGTCTGCGCGCATGGGCCCTGACCTTCCCCTCGTCCAGAATCAGCTCGTGCTGCTCCATGACGTAAAGCTCGTGGCCGCGCGCCTGCGCCTCGCGCATCACGGCGTAGGTCGAATCCTTGTAGGTTTTGATGCTTTCCAGCGGGTCGAGAATGATGGCGAGTTTCAATTTACATATCCAGTGGGCTGCTCGTTCAGTCAGGCAATTCTATGCCCAAAACCGCCGCAGATAAAAAAGTTAAGCAGGACGCGCGGGTCAGAGCCTTTCCGGTTAACCGCCATTCTTTCAGGGGAAACGCTGAAATGCGCGGTCCGAAGGCGCTCGGATGCTGCTTGCATTGAAGGTGAATCCGGCGTTAAATCCGATTGACATAATTGCGCCAGGTTTCGAAGCGCAAATTCTGGTCATCCAATCATAAGGAAATACGATGCAAGCGCAAAATCCCTATGCCCCGCCTGTTGCCGATGTAGATGACGCCAATCGGGAAATTTCCGAGATCGATAGCCTCCCGGTGTCGCAAACATGGAAAGATCGCTTCAAGGTTATCGCGCGTGCCGGGGGTGCGAAGCTTCCGCACCTGAAGAGCCTGCCAGCGAGCGACAGGCGCAAGGCTGCTTTCAACGTGCTCGCATTCCTCTTCGGCCCTTTTTACTACATGGCAAAAGGGATGTGGAAAAGAGGCATGGCCCTGTTCGCGGTCTGTGTGCTCGCCGTCGTTGTCCTGAGCCTCATACTGGATTACCTCGGGTACGGTTCGCTATCCAGGTCGCTCGGCTACGGCGTAGGTGCAATTTTTGCGGTTCGCGCGAATATTGATTACTACAAGAAGATGGTTATAAAGGACACCGGCTGGTGGTGATGATGTTGGCTTTCGCCTTACTCGGCCGGGCAAGCCCTCGGGACGGGGAGGCCTCTTTCATTCGTTGGGCACTACTATGAGTTCCTGGGCTGTTCGCATCGCAGCAATGCTTATTGGGCTGTTCCTTATCTTTGCCTCGATCAAGAGCCCAGAGCAGTCTTTGGTCTTGCTTGTCGGCGCCGCATTTTTCCTCGGTCTGGCGGCGTTAAGTTTCTGGGGGCGTTCGGAGCCACATATACTTTTTGCCTTCGCTGTTGTTTTCGCCGTTCACCTAATATGGGGCCTGCTCACCGGTGAAATTTTAGAGCTAACGCGTCATGCGCCCCGGACAATTCTGCTCTCCAAGGAACCGGAAGCCTTTTGGAGTAGTGTGGTTGCATACTGCTTATTTGTGCTCGCCTTGGTAAGCGCGGCAGCCTATCTTTTTTGGCGGCAACGCCATGCCCAACCTAGCGCTTAACCTGACCTGCACGAAGAGCCATGCAGGCCGGATCTCTATGTTAGATGTCTCAATTCGTATTCACGACATCGAACGAATGGTATCTCGACGAACGCTGAGATAACCCACAAAGCATCCGATGTCTAGCCTATTGAGCCACGCGCTCACAGCCACTTGAGCGCCTCGTCGATTCTGGTTGTCATGTCCTCGTGGGCCAGCGCCTCGGCGCACGGCACGCGGGCGATCAGCATGATTCTGGCGGGCTGGCCGGCGCGCAGGATTTCGGTGAGTTCGATCGGCTGCACGGTCTCCGCGTCCGCTTTCTCGAGCAATATGTTCATGGTGTCGAGATGCAGCGACACTTGATGAATCTGGAGTAGTTTTTCCACGCTGTTCAGCACCAGCAGCAACTGGTCCATGAAATATTCCAGCGTGGGCTGATGGATGGCGGTCTGGCTCAGGCGGGTTTCCTTCTCCGTGATCTGGGCGCGGATTTCATCCAGTTCGCCGGCGCTGTATTCGATGCGGTCGCACAGGCAGGCTTTGCCGCTGTCCTGACGCAGTTTCATCCGCATGCGGGCGCGCAGCAGCGCCAGGCCCTGTTCCAGGTCCTCGCACTCCGAGCGTTGGGCGGCAATGTCGGCCAGCACTTTGTGTGCGACGAACTCCAGTGCGTAGGCTTTCAGCTTCTCGCGCAGGCCGCCGTCGCTGTCGGCGAAGGCGACGATGCGGTGGTCGGTGAAGCTGATCTGCGTCTGGGGAACGTCCCGTTGCATCATGTCGCCGCGCATCGCCATGCCCAGCACCTTGCGGACCTGCATGGTGGCGGCGATTACGACGTGGATGTTGTCTGTGGGTGGCGTTGCGGCAATGCCGTTGCGCAGCGCGGGGTCGCGGTCGAACAGCTTTGCCATGTCGGTGCTGTTCGCGAACATGGCGCGCAGCAGCGGCGTCGAATCCCATTGCCGCGCCGCGGCGTCGACCGGGCCGGCGATGTTGTCGATCACGTGATGAATGTGCTTCAGCGTGTGCCACACCGGCCTGCCGAGCTTCTCGCGGTAACCGGGAAGGAAACGCAGGCGCGGGTTGATTTCGTAGAACAGCTGCTCGATGGCCGTGTCGATCTCGGCCTGGTGCGAGCGGATGGGTTTCTGTTTCAGATAATGGCGTAAAACGCGACTGATCAGGCCCATTTTGCGTCTTTTCGCGGAGAGCCGTCAGGCGCTCACGGCCGGGTGTTTTCCAGCTCGATCGATGCCGCCAGCAGCGCCAGCCTCGCCACCACGCCGTAAGCGTAGAAGCGGTTGGGCGGGGTGTCAGGCCCGGCGGCGCAGTCGGGCAGGGTGCAGGAAGTTTCGAACGCCTGCGGCACGAACTGCATGCCGGGCGCGTTGAGGTTCTCGTCCTGGCCGCGCCCGGTGTGGACGCGGTAGAAGCCGCCCACCACGAAGTGGTCCATCATGTACACCACCGGCTCGGCCACCGCCTCGTTGATGCTCTCGAAGGTGTAGACGCCCTCCTGGATGATGACCTCGCTGACCTGCTGGCCTTCCTTGATGACCGACATCTTGTTGCGCTGCTTGCGGTTGAGGCCTTTGACCTGGGACGCGTCCTTGACCGTCATGATGCCCATGCCGTAGGTGCCGGCGTCGGCCTTGACGATGACGAAGGGGTCGTTCTTCACCCCGTATTCGAGGTATTTCTCCCGGATGTCCCCGAGCAGTTCGTCCACCTGGGTGGCCAGGCATTCCTCGCCCTGGCGCTCGCTGAAATTGATCTGGCGGCAATCGCTGAAATAGGGGTTGATGAGCCACGGGTCCATGTCGATGATGGTGGCGAATTCCGCGGCGACCTGGTCGTAGGCGCTGAAGTGATGGGTCTTGCGCCGCGTCGCCCAGCCGGCGTGCAGCGGCGGAAACACCGGCTGTTTCAGCCCTTTGAGCAGGTCCGGTATGCCGGCCGACAGATCGTTGTTGAGCAGGATGGCGCAAGGGTCGAAGCCGTCCAGCTTGAGCTTGTTGCCTTCGCGCTGGATCGGCTCCAGGGTCAGGGTCTGGCCGTCGGGCAGGTCCAGCACCGTGGGTGCGGTGATTTCCGGCAGCATGGTGCCGATGCGTACGTACAGCCCGGCGTGGCGCAGGATGCTGGCCAGCCGCGCCACATTCTGCAGGTAGAAGGTGTTGCGCGTGTGGTTTTCCGGGATGAGCAGGAAACGCTGCGCATCGGGGCAGATCTTTTCCACCGCCGACATGGCCGCTTGCACGCATAGCGGCATGAACTCGGGATTCAGGTTGTTGAACCCGCCGGGAAACAGGTTGGTGTCCACCGGCGCCAGCTTGAAGCCGGCGTTGCGCAGGTCCACCGAGGCGTAGAACGGCGCGTCGTGCTCCTGCCATTTGGCGCGGAACCATTGTTCGATACGCGGCTGGGCGTCGAGGATGTGCTGTTCGAGTGCGAGCAGCGGGCCGGTGAGGGCGGTAGTGAGGTGAGGGACCATGATTTGCCGATTGTAATGGAAGACAGGGAATTCGTGACTATGGGTGCATGGTTTATAATGTTGTGATTGAAAAACGAATTTCCATAGGACACCCCCTTTTGATCTCCACCGCCAACATCACCATGCAATTCGGGGCCAAGCCCCTGTTCGAGAACGTCTCCGTCAAGTTCGGCGAAGGCAACCGCTACGGCCTGATCGGCGCCAACGGTTGCGGCAAGTCCACTTTCATGAAAATTCTCGGCGCCGACCTGGAGCCTTCCGGGGGCAACGTTTCCATCGACCAGGGCGAGCGCCTCGGCAAATTGCGCCAGGACCAGTTCGCCTACGAGGACAATATCGTGCTCGACGTGGTGATGATGGGCAACGCCGAACTGTGGGCGGTGAAGGAAGAAAAAGACGCCATCTACGCCAACCCGGAAGCCACCGAGGACGACTACATGCGCGCCGCCGACCTGGAAACCCAGTTCGGCGAGCTGGACGGCTACACCGCCGAATCGCGCGCCGGCGAACTGCTGCTGGGCGTGGGCATCGCGCTCGAACTGCACACCGGCCCGATGCGCGAAGTGGCGCCCGGCTTCAAGCTGCGCGTGCTGCTGGCGCAGGCGCTGTTTTCCGACCCGGACATCCTGCTGCTGGACGAGCCCACCAACAACCTCGACATCAACACCATCCGCTGGCTGGAGGACGTGATCAACGCGCGTTCCAGCACCATGATCATCATTTCCCACGACCGCCACTTCCTCAACAGCGTGTGCACCCACATGGCGGACCTGGATTACAACACCATCCGCATCTATCCCGGCAACTACGACGAGTACATGATCGCCGCGACCCAGGCGCGCCAGCGCATGCTGACGGACAACGCCAAGAAGAAGGAACAGATCGTCGAGTTGAACGCCTTCGTGGCGCGCTTCTCCGCCAATGCTTCCAAGGCGCGTCAGGCCACCAGCCGCGCGCGGCAAGCCGACAAGCTCAAGGACGGCATTGTCGAGGTCAAGCCTTCCAGCCGCCAGAGCCCCTACATCCGCTTCGAAACCGACGACCGCGAAAAGCTCCACCGCAAGGCGGTGGAACTGCTGGACGTCGCCAAGGGCTTCGACAAGGTGCTGTTCCACGGCCTCAACCTGCTGCTCGACGCCGGCCAGCGCCTCGCCATCATCGGCCCCAACGGCGCGGGTAAAACCACGCTGGTGAAAACCCTGGTGGGCGAGACCGAGCCGGACCAGGGCGACGTGAAATGGGCGGACAAGGCCAAGATCGGTTATTTCGCCCAGGACCACCACGCCGAGTTCGAGCACGACATGACCCTGTTCGAGTGGATGGAGCGGCACGGACGCAAAAGCGACGACGACCAGATCATCCGCGCCACCCTGGGCCGCCTGCTGTTCACCGGCGACGATTCGAAGAAGTCGGTGCGCGTGCTGTCCGGCGGCGAGAAAGGCCGCATGCTGTACGGCAAGCTGCTGCTCGAACGCCCCAACGTGCTAGTGATGGACGAGCCGACCAACCACATGGACATGGAAACCATCGAGGCGCTCAACATGGCGCTGGAGCAATACAAGGGCACGCTGATTTTCGTCAGCCACGACCGCCAGTTCGTCTCCTCGCTGGCGACGCAGATCCTGGAACTGGACGGCAAGGGCGGCTACCGCCACCACATCGGCAACTACGAAGACTATCTGCTGAGTCAGGGGATTGCGGCGTAAGGGTTCCTACCCGGCCGGCGGTGAGCCGGCCAATCCGGGTTATAAATCAGTGGTGCTTTAACAGCGGGTCGCGCAAGCGCGCGAACTGCTGCGGCGTCACGTACTGCAGCACTTCCTTGCCCTCGCTGTCGAGCGTCAGGGACAGGCCCTTGGCGGGATAGAGCAGGTTTTCCACTTGCGCGGAGCTGCGGATGCGTTCCGCCGGCTGGCCGAAATGGCTCAGGGCAATGTCTGCATCGAAGCTGGCGGAGGGGATGAAGGTGATGCTTTCGATCGGGGTGGCGTAGGCTTGCGCCAGGTCTTCCGCGCTGAGGCTGAATTTGCGCGTGGTGCTTTCCATGCGGCCTTTTCTTACCGCGTTCTGCCGCATGCGTTCGACGGATTCCTTGTCCAGCGCGGCGGTCAGGATCATCTTGCCGGTCAGCACGCCGGCCGTGACCTGGTTGTAATAGGCTTCCAGCGAGCCCGCCTCTCCCGGGGCGGCGACCAGCGCCACTTCCATATCGCTGCCGAAACGCTGGCGCGCATCCCCCAGGGTGCTCGCGGCGAGGGTCAGGCCGAACACTTTCGAATGGCCGTCCGGCAGGATTTCGATTTGCCACGGCAGGCCGGTGATGGCCTGCGCGCCGGGTTTGCTGCCCGAGGGGCGCAGCAGCGCGGTGGCCAAGGCGACGGCGGCGAGCGCGGCCACGATCAGAATGATTTTTTTCACGAATGCCTCAGGCGGAAACTGCGGGGGTGAGCTGCACCGAATACACTGAGCCGCTGGCGACGATGTCGAACAGGCGGTCGATGTTGGGATGCTTGCCGGGATTGCGGCGCGCGTCTTCCGTGTGCTCGGCATAGAGCTGCACGCCTTCCGCGGCTGCGTCCGGGTTGATGGCGCCCCATTTTGCTGCAAGGTGGCGGTATACCTTGAGGGAGCCCTGGCTGCCCGGTTTGTTCTCGATGCATGCAACCGTGCTGCCGGCGGCGTCGATCAGTTCGAGCTTGGCGTAGGCGTCGATGCTGCCCAGATTGGCGAGATTTTCCGCGAAGTTTGCTGTTTTCAAATCCAGTACGCCGTTCTGGTCATGATTTTGGAGGACAGCTTCATCGCCGCCTTGACCGGCAGCGGGAGCGGGGCGCCGCCATGTTCCAGCGCCGTGTTGGCGTGCTGGATCTCGTCGATTTTCATTTGTTCCAGGATGGCGCGGCTTTTTTCGTCCTGCTGCGGCAGGCGTCCGAGATGGCTTTCCAGGTGCTGTTCCACCTGGTGCTCGGTTTCCGCCAGGAAGCCGAGATTCCACTTGTCGCCCAGTGCGCCGGCCAGCGCGCCGAGGGCGAGGGAGCCGGTGTACCACAGCGGATTGAGGAAGCTGGTGCGCCCGCCCAGTTCCTTGATGCGGGTTTCGGTCCAGTTGAGGTGCTCGGTCTCTTCCCACGCTGCCTGCACCAGCGCGGCTTTCACTTCCTCGTTGCGCGCCGTGAGCGCCTGGCCCTGGTACAGCGCCTGGGCGCAGATTTCGCCGCAGTGATTGACGCGCATCAGGGAAACGGTGCGCTGTTTCTCCTCCGTGCTCAGCTCGGCGTCGGGCAAATCGTTGCCCGGCAGAGGGCGCAGGGTCGGCGCGGGCGCGAACAGGGTGCGCAGGCCCTTGTCGAATTCGATGACCAGTTTATCCAGTGGAATCATTTTGCAATACCTCACTTCAGGCCACAGAGAACACAGAGTTCACAGAGATAGGGCGGTTTTTCTCTGTGAACTCTGTGTTCTCTGTGGCTAACTGTTTTTTCGGATCATTTGGGATATCCCATTTGCCTTGCCACTAACGTTACCGGATGCAGCACTTCCAAGCTCCACCCCTCGGCCTTCAGGCCGTCGGCGAGATGCATGGCGCAACCCGGGTTGGAAGTGGCGATGATGTGCGCGCCGCTTGCCTTGATGGCGTCGATTTTATCACGCAACAGCTGCGCCGCCATTTCCGGCTGGGTCAGTGCGTAAATT
The DNA here is from genome assembly GCF_011764585.1 of Sulfurimicrobium lacus. GTDB lineage: Bacteria > Pseudomonadota > Gammaproteobacteria > Burkholderiales > Sulfuricellaceae > Sulfurimicrobium > Sulfurimicrobium lacus. Next base: position 3,635,869 of record NZ_AP022853.1, on the reverse strand, counting down.
CCCGCCGCGCCGCAGCACTGATCGTTGCCGGCCAGCGCCGCGACGGTGGCGGCGGGAATCCGCCGCAGCAGCGCGTAGGCGGCGTCCTGGTCGTGCAGCACGTTGCGGCTCAGGCAGGGTTCATGCACCGCGATGTTGTGCGCCAGCGGCGCCAGTTCGACCTGCTCCCAGCCTTGCGCGGTGGCGAGGAAAGCGCTGATGTCGAGCACCGGCGCGGCGAGCGGCGGGGTGTATTCGGCCAGCGTGGCGCCGCAGCCCGATGCCGCGTGAACGATGGCCAGCAATTCCGGCGCGGCAAAAGCGGCGCGGTTTTCCTGCGCCAGGCGCTGCGCGGTTTCACGCTCGCCACTGAGCTCGTGCAGCGCGCCGCAGCAGGTTTGCCGAGGCGCAACCTGCACCGCGTAACCCAGCCGGTTGAGCACGAAAACGGCGGCATGCAGGGTTTCCGCATCGCTCATGCGCGCCACGCAGCCGAGGAACAACCCCACCGTGCCGCGCGTCGTCCCGTGGGCGGGATGCATGCCGCTGCGGGGCGGCGCCGACAGCGGCGGCAGGCGGGCCTCGGCGCGGTCCAGGCCGAGGGCTTCGAGCAGGCGCGACTTGCGCGCCAGACTTTGCAGGCCGGAGCGCTGATAGACGCGCAGCACACCGCCGGCACTCTGCAACAGGCGCGGGTGCGCCAGCGTCCTGAACAGCACCCGCCGCAGCGCTTGTTGGCGCATGGGGCGCTGCCGTTCGGGTTCGATCAGGGCGCGCACGCCGTCCACCAGCTGGCCGTAGCGCACTTGGGACGGGCAGGCGTTTTCGCAGGCGCGGCAGGCGAGGCACAGGTCCAGATGAGCGACGAGTTCCGGCGACAGGGGAAGCTTGTGCTCCAGCAACGCTGCCATCAGGAAAATGCGTCCGCGCGGGGAGTCCGCCTCGTTGAGCGTCTTGCGGTAGGTCGGGCAGTGCGGCAGACACAGCCCGCAGGCGACGCAACGCGCGGCTTCCTGGCGCAGGGTTTCGGGATGAGGATCGGCGCTGTTCGAGGGGAGCGGGTGAGGGTCGTGAGTCATTGCCGGGGATCGGGTTGCGGGGTGTTCATTGTATCGCCGGGGCGGCGTTGCGCGGTGTTGCTCGCGGGTTTACTGGTTCTCTTTGCGCTTCGATTCCTGGAAAACGAAGGCGTCGTGGACGCGTTCGCGCAGTGCATCGTCCTCCCAGGGCTTGGTCAGGAACTTGAAGATCGCCCCCTGGTTGATCGCGTCGGTGATCGATTTCAGGTCGGTATAGCCCGACAGCACCAGGCGGATGGTGTCGGGGTACATCTCCTTGACCCGGCTCAGGAACTCGGTGCCGCTCATGTGCGGCATGCGCTGGTCGGAAATGATCACTTGCACCTCGTTGAGCGCCAGCAATTCGAATCCTTCCGCCGCGCTGCCCGCCTTCAGGATGCGATAGCCGTCGCGCCGCAGCAGGCGCTGCAGCGCCGAGAGAATATTGGGTTCGTCGTCGACGATCAGCAGGGTGCGCGTTTTTTCGTCCTTGGCTGTTTGCCCGAGCGCCAGGGTGCGGCCGCTGCGCAACATCTCGGCAAAATCCTCGGGCGGCAGCGGGCGGCTGAAGTGGAAGCCCTGCATCTGGTCGCACTGGTTGCGGCGCAGATATTCCAGCTGCGCCTCGGTTTCGACGCCTTCCGCAATCACGCTGAGCTTCAGGCTGTGCGCCAGGGAGATCACGGCGTTGGTGATGGCAGCATCTTCCGGGTTTGAGGTGATGTCGCGCACGAATGAGCGGTCTATTTTCAGGGTGTCGATGGGGAAGCGCTTGAGGTAGTTCAGGCTGGAATAGCCCGTGCCGAAATCGTCCAGCGAGAGCTTTACGCCGACTTCTTTCAGTTCGCGCAGGATGGCGATGGTTCGCTCCGGGTTCTGCATGATCGCGCTTTCGGTGACCTCCAGTTCGAGGTGTTGCGCCGCGACGTCGTTCTGTGCCAACGCCTGCTTCACCAGCTGGACCAGGTTTTCCTGCTGGAACTGGCGGCCGGAGAGGTTCACGGAAATGCTGACCTCGGCTAATCCGGCGGTTTGCCTCGCCTTGATCTGCTGGCAGGCAGTCTCGATCACCCACTCGCCGATCTGGACGATGAGGCCGGTTTCCTCGGCCAGAGGAATGAAATCGCCGGGAGCGATCATGCCGATCACCGGGTGGCGCCAGCGGATCAGCGCTTCGCCGCCGATCACGCGGCCACGTTCGAGCTCCACCTTGGGCTGGTAGTGCAGCAGGAATTCATGCTGTTCCAGCGCGCGGTGCAGCCCGGCTTCGAGTTCCAGGCGTTCGAGCATGCGCGCGTTCATTTCCGGGGCGTAGAACTGGACGCTGTTGCGGCCCAGTTCCTTGGCGCGGTACATCGCCACGTCGGCGTTCTCCAGCAGCGCTTCGGCCGCATCGCCGTCCTTGGGGAAAAGCGCCGTGCCCAGACTGGCGGTCACCACGATGTCCTGCCCGGCCACCGTCGTCGGCACGGCAAGCACGCGCATCAGCTCGCGCGCCAGCAATGCGGCGTCGTCCTCGCCGGCCATGTCCGACAGGACCACCACGAACTCGTCCCCGCCCAGCCGCGCCACGGTGTCGCCGGGGCGCACAAAGCCGGAAATGCGCTCCGCGACCTCCTTGAGCAACGCATCGCCGGCGGCGTGGCCGAGCCCCTCGTTGATCAGCTTGAAGCGGTCGAGGTCGAGGAAAATCACCGCTACCAGGCGCTGGGCGCGCCGCGCATGGATGATGGCCTGGTTCATGCGGTCGATGAGCAGCCCGCGGTTCGCCAGACCCGTCAGGGCGTCGAAGTTGGTCAGGTGGAGGATGCGCTCCTCACTCTCCTTGCTGTTGGTGATATCGGCAAATACGCCGAGGTAGTTGGTCAGGATGCCATGCCGGTCGCGGATCACGCTGATGGACTGAAGCACCGGGAAAACCTCGCCGTTCTTGCGCCGGTTCCAGATTTCCCCCATCCAGTGCCCGGTTTCGTTGATGGTGGTCCACATGTCTTCGAAGAAACCGGCGTCGTGACGATCCGAGCGGATGATGCTCGGATTGCGCCCGACGACCTCATCCTCCCGGTAGCCGGTGATCTCGCTGAAACGCCTGTTCACGGCCAGTATCCTGTTCTCGGCGTCGGAGATCAGAATGCCCTCGTTGCTTTCCTCGAACACCTTGGCGGCCAGCTGCAGTTCCTTGATGGCCAGGGCATGCTCGGCGCGCGTGCGCAAGGCGGCTATGCCATAGCTCAGGTTGTCGGCCAGTTTCGTCAGTAGTTCGATTTCCTGGCTGTTGAAGGCGTCAGGCTCCGCGGCGTAAATGGTGATCGCCCCGAAAACCGTTTTTTTGTCTTTAAGCGGCAAGGCAATGCTCGATTCGTAGCCTTGTTTCAGGGCTGAATCGCGCCACGGGTCCATGCGGGGGTTGCTGGCGAAGTTCTGGTTGATTTGCGGCTCGCCTGTCCTGATCGCCGTGCCGGTGGGGCCGCGGCCGCGTTCCGTGTCCGCCCAGGTGATCGAGGCGTTTTCCAGGTAGCCCGCGTCGAAGCCATGGTGCGCCACCGGGCAGACGGATTTCCCCTCGCCGAACACCGCGTAGCCGACCCAGGCGAGCCGATAGCCGCCCACCTCGACGATGATGCGGCACATGTCCTGCAGCAGCTCGATCTCTTCCGTGGCGTGCACCAGCACCTCGCTGCAACGCAACGTGGTCAGCAGGGCGCGATTGAGCCTTTGCAGTGCGATGGTGTCGCTGGCGAGCTTGGATTGGTCCGGGTTCAATGCCGTTTTCCACTAAATTTACTTAGGTATGTCTACTTATTCTAGACGAATCGGTCTGGCCTGGATTGATTTTTGCCGCTCATGGACCCAGTTTGAGGGTATTGAGGGCGTTTGGCATTTGAGTCAAGATGTGGGCAACGGTTTCTGCTTGAAGGAGGTTTCCATGCCCCAGATTTTGATGAGCCTTTCAAGAGCCGGGCGTCTCGTGGGAGTAACGCGGGGCGAACTGCAGAAAAGAATCCAGAACGGCGAACTGTCTTCCTTCGACGGGATGGTGACGGTGGACGATCTGTTGGCCGCTTACCCCGGCGCGCAACTGGAAGACAATACCGAGTTCGACCGGGTTTCCTACATCAAGGAACGGGCCTTCGGCAAGCGCGTGTTCGAGCGCGCGCTACCGGAAGCGGAAGTGCTCGCCGCCAGGGTCACCGAGTTGAGCACGGCACTGGCGAACAGTCAGACACAGGTCCGGCAGCTGAATATCCTGCTCGACCGATTGCGAGGTAAATTGAGCGAAATCGAAGGGCAATGCAAAGACGAGGTCAAAGCCACAGTGGTAGGCCTCAAAATCTGGCTAAAGGACGAGGTCGGCGCGGCGATGGAGCCGGGCTACCCCAACCCCCTGGCGGTAAGGGACAGCATTTTGCGCGTCATGGCGGCGCACGTGCGCGTGCTGCCGAGCGGCCACGATTTCTTCCTCGAAGGCCAGGACACCTTGCTCGAAGCCGCGCTGCGCGCCGGGGTGCCGCTCAATTACGGCTGCAGCGGCGGCAATTGCGGCCTGTGCAAGGCGCGGGTGGTGTCCGGGCAGATCAAGAAAGTACGCCACCACGACTACGTGATCCCCGAAGCGGAGAAGAACCAGGGCTATATCCTGCTGTGCAGCAACACCGCAGTCAGCGATGTGGACATCGAAGCGCCGGTGGCGGGCGGCGTGCAGGATATCCCGTTTCAGCAGATCGACGCCCGGGTCAAGTCGGTCGAAGCGCTGGCGCCCGACATGGTGCTGCTGCATCTGCAGACCCCGCGCACCCGGCGCCTGCGCTTCCTCGCCGGGCAGTACGTCACGCTCCAGGTGGGCAAGTCCCTGAGCGCCGAACTGCCCGTCGCCAGTTGTCCCTGCGACGACCGCAACCTGCTGTTTCATGTGCGCCGCATGCCCGGCAACCTGTTTTCTGATTACGTGTTCAACCGCCTCAAGAGCAACGATGTGGTGGATGTCGAGGGACCGCAGGGCGAGTTCATCCTGCACGAAAAATCGCCGCGCCCGCTCTACTTCATCGCCTTCGACGCCGGCTTCGCCCCGATCAAGAGCCTGATCGAACACGCCCTGTCGCTGGACGCCGCCGAGGCCATGCACCTGTACTGGATCGGGTCGGAGGCCGAAAATATCTACTTGCCGAATGTCGGCCGCGCATGGGCCGACGCCCTGGATAATTTTCATTTCTCGGCGCTGGTGGCGGGCTATGATTTGCGGGCCGTCAGCGGCAAGCGCACGGACATGCTGCGCGCCACCTTGCAGGGGATCGTGGACGAGCATCCCGATGTGAAGCTCAGCGATATTTACGTTGCCGGTCCTGAATCGGCGCTGTCGGTCGCGGAGCAGTTTTTCCTCGGCCTGGGTTTGCCCAAGAGCCGGGTTTTTGCAGGGCCAGTGAAGTAAACGTTTTTTAACCCAAAGGACCTGAATATGAGCAAACCCGTCTGCGCCCAGCGCGCGCCTTACGCCATGGAACTGGAAGCCGGCGACTACTGGTGGTGTTCATGCGGCAAATCCACCACGCAGCCGTTCTGCGACGGCGCGCATAAAGGCAGCGGATTCGCACCGCAAAAGTTTACCCTGGGCGAAAAAACCAAGGTCTGGTTGTGCGGCTGTAAAGCAAGTGCGAAAACCCCATTTTGCGACGGGGCGCACAAGAAGATGGAAGAGTAGCAGGGGGCTAGCGGGGCTGCTTATTGCGGGCAGGGCACGGCTTTGAGTTCGGTGGCCGGGAAGTCCTGCTTGAGCTTGACCAGTTCCGCTTCAATGTTCGCGCCAGCGGATCTGATAATCATGCTGGAGTGGCCGCTTTCCTGGTTGCGCGGCGTGGCTTTCGCCGATTTCACGCCCTTTTCGCGAATCTGGACGAGATATTTATCCGCCGCTTCCTGCGTCGAAAACACACCGAGCGATACGGCATAGCGCCACTGGTTGTCGTCCTGCATCACGAAACTGTCCTGAATGCCCAATCCTTTGAGTTCTTCCACTTTCTTGCTGGCGTCCTGCTTCGATTTCAGTGGAGGAATATAGACCCAGTATGTGCTGCTCTTTGCCGGGGCGCTGCGTACGCTGATGTCGCTGTCACCCAGTTTCAACGGTTCCAGGGCGGCCTTTGCTTTGGCCAGTTCCTGGTCGGCGAACAGGCCCCACTCCAGGCAGACCCGCGGTGCAACGGGGGCGGCAGCCGGCTGTGCAGGGCTCGCAGCCGGAGCATCATCTTCCGCGATGAGGCGAACTTTTTCGGCATGGAAGGGGGCGTGGCTGGCCAGCGCTTCGCTGCCTGACTTGTTCTGCGGCAGTTGCATCGCGGCAAAAAAGGCGATGTTGCCCAGCAGCAGCAATACGAAAACCCATCTCGCGGCGACCACCATGGTGTTACCTTCAGCCTTTCCAGGCCAGGTCCAGCTCGCGCGCGGCCTTGACGTCGTCCAGGCGGCGCACCGGCATGGTATGCGGGGCGCTCTTGACCATGTCGGGCTGGCTGTAAGCCTCTTCGCGAATTTCCTTGAGCGCGGCGATGAAGGCGTCCAGCATTTGCCGGGACTCGGTCTCGGTCGGCTCGATCAGCAGGCATTCCTGCACCAGCATCGGGAAGTAGGTGGTGGGGGCGTGAAAGCCCTTGTCGAGCAGGCGCTTCGCCACATCCATGGCGCTGATGCCGGTTTCGTCCTTGAGCCTTTTCAGGGTCACGATGAATTCGTGGCTGGCGCGGCGTTTGGGGAAAGCGACGTCGAAGCCTGCCTGGGCCAGTTCAGCCATCAGGTAGTTGGCGTTGAGGGTGGCGAATTCGGCCACCCGGTGCATGCCCTCGGCGCCGAGCATACGCGCGTAGATGTAGGCGCGCAGCAGGATGCCGGCGTTGCCCATGAAAGCGGAGAGGCGGCCGATGCTCTGTGGCCGGTCCTTTTCGGTCAGCCAGCGGTAGCGTCCGCCTTCGCTGGCCACCACGGGGATGGGGAGGAATGGTTCCAGGCGCGCGCTCACGCCTACCGGCCCGGCGCCCGGCCCGCCGCCGCCGTGAGGGGTGGAGAAGGTCTTGTGCAGGTTGAGGTGGATCACGTCGAAACCCATGTCGCCCGGCTTGACCCGCCCCAGGATGGCGTTGAGATTGGCGCCGTCGTAATAAAGCAGGCCGCCGGCTTCGTGCACGATGCGCTGGATTTCCTGGATGCTTTTCTCGAACACGCCCAGCGTGGACGGGTTGGTCAGCATCAGTCCCGCGGTGTGCGGGCCGACCGCGGCTTTCAGTGCGGCCAGGTCGACGTTGCCGTCGCTGTCGGTGGGGATTTCGCGCACTGTGTAGCCGCACATCACCGCCGTGGCCGGGTTGGTGCCGTGGGCGGCATCCGGTACCAGGATTTCGCTGCGCGCCGTGTCGCCGCGGGCATCGTGGTAGGCGCGGATCATCGCCACGCCGGCAAATTCGCCCTGGGCGCCGGCCATCGGGGTGAGCGATACGGCAGCCATGCCGGTCACTTCCTTGAGCATTTCCTGCAGATCGAACATGCAGGCCAGGAAGCCCTGGCCGGTGTTTTCCGAACTCATGGGATGGCGCGCCAGCAGCTGCGGCAGCATGGCGAGCTGGTTGCAGGCGCGCGGGTTGTACTTCATGGTGCAGGAGCCGAGCGGGTAGAAATGGGTGTCGATGGAAAAATTCTTCTGCGACAGGCGGGTGTAGTGACGCACCGCATCCATTTCGGAAACCTCCGGCAGCAGCGGGCGCTGCTTGCGCCGCAGATGGGCGGGAATGTCGTCGCAGACCGCCGGGGCGGAAGGGGCTTGGGCGGCGTTGCGGCGGTTTGCCTGGGAGAGTTCGAAGATCAGCATGTTGTTTTCAATAAAGGCGTTTTAACCACGGAGGGCACGGAGGACACGGAGAAAAGCGGGAACATGGAGGAAATCTTGCTTTTCCCTCCGTGGTCTCCGTGCTCTCCGTGGTTCAATAGTATTTACCTGCTCAGGGCCGCGATCGCCGCATCGTAATCCGGCTCCTGGGTGATTTCCGGCACCAGTTCGGTGTAGATCACCTTGTCTTGTTCGTCCAGGATCACGATGGCGCGGGCCAGCAGGCCGGACAGCGGCGGTTCGGTGATCATCACGCCGTAATCCTTGTGAAAATCGCGGCCGCGCATGGTGGAGAGCATGATCACGTTGTTCAGCCCTTCCGCGCCGCAGAAACGGCTCTGGGCGAAGGGCAGGTCGGCGGAGATCACCAGCACCACGGTGTTGTCCATTTCGCTCGCGCGCTGGTTGAACACGCGGGTGGAGGTGGCGCATACCGGCGTGTCGATACTGGGCACGATGGACAGCACTTTGCGTTTACCGGCGAATTCGCTCAGCGAAACGTCAGCCAAGTCCTTGTTCACCAGCATGAAACTGTGGGCGGTTTCGCCTATCTGCGGGAAATGTCCGCCGACGTTGAGCGGTTCGCCTTCAAGAGTTACGGTAGTCATTGCGATCTCCTTTTCTCTGTTACCACTTGCTGTTGGGACCCGGCACCAGCTTCGTGCAGCTTGGGCCTGCGTTGCGACGTTCCACGATGCGTTTCAGCTGCTCAGTGAACTTTTCGATGTCCGCCGCGGTTTTGGTTTCGGTGGCGCACACCAGCAGCGCCTGGCCCAGTTCCGGGTAATGCGACGTCAGGTCGAAACCGCCGACGATGCCCTGGGCTTCGAGCGCGCGCAGCGCGTCTGCCACGGGGACGTTCAATTGCAGCACGGTTTCGTGAAAAACGCTTTGCGCGAACGCCTTTTTGACACCGGGAATGGCGCACAGTTTTTCCGTCAGCGCGACGGTGTTGGCGTGACTGGCCGATGCGACCCGCTCCAGCCCGTCCGGGCCGAGCAGCGCCATGTGGATGGTAGCCGCCGTGGCCATCAATCCCTGATTCGAGCAGATGTTGGACGTCGCCTTGGCGCGGCGGATGTGCTGTTCGCGGGCCTGCAGCGTCAGCGTGAAGCCGGGCTTGCCGTCGAGATCCACGGTGCGGCCGATGATGCGCCCCGGCATCTGGCGCACCAGCGCCTGTTTGCAACACATGAAGCCGAAGTAAGGGCCGCCGCTGGAGAGCGGCGAGCCCAGCGGCTGGCCTTCCCCGACCGCGATGTCGGCGCCCTTGCTGCCCCATTGCCCCGGCGGCGTGAGCAGCGCCAGCGCGACGGGGTTCACCAGGCCGATCACCAGGCCGCCCTGGGCGTGCGCCCAGTCGGTGAGCAGGTCGACTTCTTCCAGGCAGCCGAAGAAATTGGGCTGAGGAATCACCAGCGCGGCGAAATCCTTCTCCTGCGGCAGCGCAGTGATGCCCTTGGCTGGGTCGTAATCCAGCTCGACCAGCTCGATTTTCTGGTGCTTGACGATGCTGTTCACCACCTGGCGATAGAAGGGGTGCACCGTCTTCGGCAGCAGTACCCGGCGCGAAGTCTTGTGTGCGCGCACGGCCATCAGCACCGCTTCGGCCAGGCCGGAGGCGCCGTCGTAGAGACTGGCGTTGGAGACGTCCATCCCGGTCAGGGAGGACATCATGGTCTGGAATTCGTACAGCAGTTGCAGCGTGCCCTGGCTGGCCTCGGCCTGGTAGGGCGTGTAGGCGGAGTAAAACTCGCCGCGCGTGGCGATCTGCCAGACTGCCGCCGGAATGTGGTGCTCGTAAGCGCCCGCACCGGCGAAGTTGAGGAAGCGGCCATCGCTCTCGGCGCGCTCGGTCATGAGGCGGGCAATGTCCATTTCGACCATGCCTTGCGGCACGCCGGTCAGTTTGCCGCTGCGCAGCGCGGCAGGGATTTCGTCGAACAACTGGTCGATGGAAGGCACGCCGATGCGCGCCAGCATTGCCTGGATATCGTCTTCGGTGTGGGGAATAAACGGCATATCAGTGCGCTTCGCTGTCCACTATGGCCTGGTAGGCAGCGGCGTCGAGCAGACTGCCGAGATCGGCGGCGTTGTCCGGCTTGAGCTTGAACATCCAGGCGGCGTAGGCGTCCTGATTGATGGCTTCCGGGGCGCCTTCGACGTCGGCATTGGCGGCGATGACTTCGCCCGCGATCGGCGCATAAACGTCGGAAGCGGCCTTGACCGATTCCACCACGGCGCATTCCTCGCCCTGGGTCAGCTTGCGGCCGAGCACCGGATTTTCCACGAACACCATGTCGCCCAGCAGATCCTGGGCGTGGTGGGTGATGCCGACGGTCACGCTGCCGTCAGCTTCTAGCCGTGCCCATTCGTGGGATTTGGTGTATTTCAGATCGGCCGGAATAGTCATTTTTGTTCCTTTTGAGTCGGTAATAATTGGGCTGAATTATGCCACTAAACAGCCTGAGGCGCTTGACCCCCAGCCCCCGTGTCAGGGGCGGGAGGGCTCAGGCGTTTTTGTAGCAGGCCTTGCCGTTGCGCACGAAGGGGTAGCGCACGACCTGGGCGTTGAGCAGCTTGCCGCGAATTTCCACCTGCACCGTCGTGCCGGTTGCCACGGCGGTCGGGATGCGTGCCAGGGCGATGGACTGGTTGAGGGTGGGGCCGAAGCCGCCGCTGGTGATTTCACCTTCGCCGTGCGCGGTGATGACTTTCTGGTGGCTGCGCAGCACGCCCTTGTCGAGCAGCAGCAGGCCGGCGAGCTGGCGCGCCACGGGCTGGCTGGTGAGCGCTTGCTTGCCGATGAAGTCGCGCGGGCTGGTCAGGTCGACCGTCCAGGCGAGGCCGGATTCGAGCGGGGACACGGTTTCGTCCATGTCCTGGCCATAGAGGTTCATGCCGGCTTCCAGGCGCAGGGTGTCGCGTGCGCCCAGGCCGATGGGGGCCACGCCCTGTTCCAGCAGTGTTTGCCATAGAAAGGGGGCGGCCTTGGCCGGCACCATCACTTCGAAGCCGTCTTCGCCGGTATAGCCGGTGCGCGCGATGAACATGGTGCCCATCTCGGTGGCCTGGAAGGGTTTGAGGTTTGCGCTGATTTCTTGCGAACCCGGCATGGCGGCCCACAATTTGGCGCGCGCGTTGGGGCCTTGCACCGCGATCATGGCGAGGTCGCGGCGCGGGGTGAGGGTGAGCGTGGGCGCAAGTTTTGCGCGCTGCGCCTCCATCCATGCCAGGTCTTTGTCCGCCGTGCCGGCGTTGACCACGATGCGGAACCAGTCCTCGCGCATGAAGTAGATGATCAGGTCGTCGATCACGCCGCCCTGCTCGTTGAGCATGCAGGAATAGAGCGCCTTGCCGCGCAGGGTGAGCTTGTCGACGTTGTTCGCCATCATCTGTTTCAGAAAGTCGCGCGAACCGGCGCCGGCCAGATCCACCACCTGCATGTGGGATACGTCGAACATGCCCGAGTCGTTGCGCACCTTGTGGTGTTCCTCGAGCTGGGAACCGTAATGCAGCGGCATGTCCCAGCCGCCGAAATCCACCATTTTGGCACCGGCGGTGCGGTGGGCAGCGTTGAGGGGGGTCTGTTTGAGCATTGCATTCTCCATGATTTTGTCTATAGCGTGAAACTCGCACAGCGAGCCTGCACCCCCCTCTCCCGCTTGCGGGGGAGGGCCGGGGTGGGGGCGGACACGGCGAGTTTCATGGCGGGTTGATTCATTTTCCGTGCCTGTCAGGATGGATAGAACAGATAGAGACGGTAGCCTTCCGCCTTGAGATCGCCTAAATCCATCAATAACTTGACCGCCACATCGCCCTTGGCCGGGATGCCCTGCCTGATGCTCGGGAGTTGCCGCACGTATTCCCTGGGCAGAAATAGCCGCTTTGCCACCATTTCGTCTTTGGTGTTAGTGAGCGTCAACTCCAGCGTGGGGTAAGCCTGGACGTAGGAAGCACGATTGCGCAAGGTGCTGGTGAGCACCACGATATTGGGGCGGGTGGGGTCGCCGTGCAGTTCGGACGACTCGATGCTGAGCAAGTCGGGATTTTGCGGCAGGCTGATGCGGCAGTTGAGGTGTTCGCAGGCCTGTTCCAGCACGGCCCGGGTGGGCGGGTAATTGGCGGCGATGGCGTCGCGCAGGAAATAGATGCCCTGCCCCGTCAGCCCGGCCAGGAGCAGCAGGCTGGCCAGTACCCATGGCCAGGCGCGCCGAGATTTGGGAGGCGGACCGTATTTGGGGCTGTCGGGTGAAACTCGGGTTTCAATGGTCAGAGAGGGAGGCTCGACCCGCACCACGCGGACCTTCGCTGCAGATTCGGGTTCGGGCTGAGGTTCGGGCGTGGCTTCCAGCGGAGTCTCAGGCTGAGGTAATGGCAGGGCGTCCGCAAGTTCACCGATGGATTCGATTTCCGGAAAAGCGTCCACCTGGAAATCAATCAGAGGCTCTTCCGGCAGGATGTCCGTTGCCTCTGGCGGGAAGCTTGCCGGCTCCGTTTCATTTACAGCGGGAGAGGGCCGGGATGTTTCTTCATGAACCGTCTCGGGCTGAGGGGCTTCGGTGACCAGAGAAGGCTCGGCTTCGGGTGCTTCCTCGGTCAGCGTTTCGAAGGCATTGAAAACATGGCTGCAGCGCCCACAACGCACCTCGCCTTTGCGCGCCGCCAACTGCTCCGCCGTGACGCGAAAGCGCGTGTTGCATTGCGGGCAGGTGGTGATCCGGGTCATGCCTTCCTGACGCCTGACAGGCACACCCACCCTTCCGACTCGTCCGCCACTTCGATATCGAACCACTCGCGGTAGACCGCTAGGACGTCTTCGCCCTGGTGGGAAAGGATGCCAGAAAGCACGATCCGTCCGCCGGGGAGCGCGGCGTTGGCCAGCATGGGGGCGAGCATTTTCAGCGGGTTGGTGAGGATGTTGGCGACCACCACGTCGACTTTGACGCTGGGCGCATCATCGGGCAGATAAAATTCGGCCGAGACCTGGTTTTGTTCGGCATTGAAGCGGCTGGCCTGAGTCGCCTGGGGGTCGATGTCCACCCCCACTACTTTCCCGGCGCCCAGCTTCAATGCGGCGATGGCCAGAATGCCCGAGCCGCAGCCGTAGTCGAGAAGCGTTTCGCCGCCGCGCAGGTTGCGGTCCAGCCATTGCAGACAAAGACGGGTGGTGGGATGGCTGCCGGTGCCGAATGCCAACCCAGGGTCGAGCACGAGATTGATGGCGCCCGGGTCCGGCGATTCGTGCCAGGTGGGCACGATCCACAAGCGTGACGAAATCGGAATCGGCGCGAATTGGGCCTGGGTTTGACGCACCCAGTCCTGTTCCGCGACCGCTTCCACTTCGAAGCCGGGGGCGGCGGCGAGTCCAAGTGCTTCGGCAGCTGCCGCGACGATGGCAGGCAAATCGGCGTCGGCCTCGAACAGCGCGTTGAGCAGCGCATCCTGCCATACCCCCGCCGGTGGTTCGCCCGGTTCGCCGAAGATTTCCTGCTCTTCCGCGGTGCCGGCATGGGCGTCTTCGATGGACACCGACAGCGCGCCCAGTTCCATCAGGGCTTCGCTCAGGCCTTCGGCGGTTTTGGCATCCGCCGCGATTTTCAGCGCTTGCCACGCCATGATTGATTCCGCCTTATTCCAGGATTATTTGGATGTTTCTTTTTTTCTTTCCGCCAGCTTGTGCTCCAGGTAGTGAATACTGGCGCCGCCCTGAAGAAAAGCCGCATCGTGCATCAGATCCTGGTGCAGTGCGATGTTGGTCTTGATGCCGTCCACCACCATTTCCGACAAGGCAGTGCGCATGCGGGCGATGGCCTGGTCGCGGGTGTCGCCGTAGGCGATCAGCTTGCCGATCATGGAGTCGTAGTGCGACGGCACCACGTAGTTGTGGTAAACGTGCGAATCCACCCGGATGCCCGGCCCGCCCGGCACGTGGTACTGCGTGATGCGGCCCGGCGAGGGGACGAACGTGAACGGGTCTTCGGCATTGATGCGACACTCGATGGCATGGCCGCGGTACTGGATGTCTTTCTGCTTGTAGCGCAGGGTTTCGCACGCGGCGATACGCAGCTGTTCCTGCACGATGTCCACGCCGGTGATCATTTCCGTGACCGGGTGCTCGACCTGCACGCGGGTGTTCATCTCGATGAAGAAGAATTCGCCGTTTTCATACAGGAATTCGAACGTGCCCGCGCCGCGGTAGCCGATCTTGCGGCAGGCTTCGGCGCAGCGCTCGCCGATCTTGTCGCGCAGCTTGGTGTCCAGGCCGGGAGCAGGGGCTTCTTCCACCACTTTCTGGTGGCGGCGTTGCATGGAGCAGTCGCGCTCGCCGAGGAAAATCGCGTTGCCGTGCTCGTCGGCCAGCACCTGGATCTCGATGTGGCGCGGATTTTCGAGAAACTTTTCCATGTAGATCATCGGGTTGCCGAAAAAGCTTTGGGCTTCCGTCTTGGTCATGCTGACCGCGTTGAGCAGCGCGGCTTCGGTATGCACCACACGCATGCCGCGTCCGCCGCCGCCCCCTGCTGCCTTGAGGATGACCGGGTAGCCGACTTTCTTGGCGATCTTGATGACTTCGTCGTCATCTTCCGGCAACGCGCCGTCGGAGCCGGGCACGCAGGGCACGCCGGACGCCTTCATGGCATCTTTGGCGGACACCTTGTCGCCCATCAGGCGAATGGTGTCGGGGCGCGGGCCGATGAAGATGAAGCCGCTGTTCTGCACGCGCTCGGCGAAATCGGCGTTTTCCGACAGGAAACCGTAACCGGGGTGAATCGCGGTGGAGTCGGTGACTTCCGCCGCGCTGATTACCGCGGGAATGTTGAGGTAGCTGAGCGTGGATGAGGCTGGGCCGATACACACCGATTCGTCGGCCAGTTTGACGTATTTGGCTTCCTTGTCAGCCTCGGAGTGCACGGCAACGGTCTTGATGCCGAGTTCGCGGCAGGCGCGCTGGATGCGCAGGGCAATTTCGCCACGGTTGGCGATGAGGACTTTTTCTAGCATGTCAGCCCCTTAGCCGATGATGAACAGCGGTTCGCCATATTCGACGGGCTGGCCGTTCTCGACCAGGATGGCCTTGATCACGCCGCTCTGGTCGGCTTCGATCTCGTTGAGCAACTTCATGGCTTCGATGATGCACAGGGTTTCGCCGGCAGTAACGTTCTGACCCACTTCCACGAAGGACTTGGCTTCTGGCGAAGAGGCGCGGTAGAAAGTGCCCACCATGGGGGATTTCACCACGTGGCCTTCGGGCTGGCTCGGCTCCGCCGGAGCGGTCGGCGCAGCGGCGGGCAGGCTTGCCTGGGCCGGAGCGGCCATCATCTGCTGCTGCGGCGCGTAGTGCATCATTTGCGGTGCTTGCTGACCATAACGGCTGATGCGTACTTTTTCTTCGCCTTCGGTAATTTCCAGTTCGGCAATGCCGGAGTCTTCCACCAGATCGATTAGTTTCTTGAGTTTGCGCAGATCCATGATGAGCCCTTATTAAGGTTGTGCCAGTGCGAATTCCAGCGCCAGTTCGTAACCCTTTGCCCCGAGGCCGCTGATGATGCCCACGGCGAGGTCGGAGAAATAAGAGTGATGGCGGAAGGATTCGCGGGCGAAAACGTTGGAGAGATGAATCTCCACGAAAGGAATGTTCACCCCCGCCAAAGCGTCGCGCAGGGCAACGCTGGTGTGGGTGAACGCGGCGGGATTGATCAGGATGAAGTTCACCCCGTCACGCCCGGCCTGATGAATGCGGTTAATGAGTTCGGCTTCGCTGTTGCTCTGGAAAGTTTCCAGGCTGGCCGACGCTTGCCGGGCCTGCTGCTGCAGGCGCTGATTGATGCTATCCAGGGTGTCGCGGCCATAGTGTTCAGGTTCGCGGCTCCCCAGCAGATTCAGATTGGGGCCGTGCAATACCAGTATTTTTCGGTTCGCTGCGGGCATCCGGCCACCTGTCGGTGTGTTTTTCATAAAGCGCAAGTTTGCCGCAATTAGGTACAAATTGTCCAGTTATTGCGCTTATATAACGACAAGTTGCTGTTTTAAGAGCCGACAAATGTCGGCGTAGCCGCACTAAATCAGGCGCTTCGGTGCGGCATTGACGTATTGCCGTTTCAATTCGCCGGCAATGATGCACTTGCAACGCTTATTTGAGAATTTTGTCTGCGTTTGCGAGAAATTTCTCCGGATTCTCGAAGCCGATCATCCGCCCGTTTTCCTTGCCGGAGTGATCGAAGAATATGATCCCCGGCGGGCCGAACAGGCCGAATTTCTTCAGCAGCGCCTTGTCGTCGTCGCTGTTCGCCGTCACGTCGGCCTGCAACAAAACCACATCCTTGAGGCGGGACTGCACCTGGGGGTTACTGAAAGTGAAGCGCTCCAGTTCCTTGCACGACACGCACCAGTCGGCGTAGAAATCCAGCATGACGGGCTTGCCGCCGGCTTTCTGCAGGCGTTGTTCCAGCTCCGCTATGTTTTTAACTTTCTCAAAGCTGGCATGGCTGGCTTCCGCCGCCTGAGCGGTTCCGGCGCCACGCAGGCCGGACAGCGGCTGCAGGATGTCGCGCCCGCCCGAAAGCGCGCCGACCAGCAGGGCGACGCCTGCGATCAACGCCACTACGCCGACGCCTTTCCAGAATTTGGACCAGCCCTTGGTCGGATGCGGCAGCGGGTCGAGCGCGTGAAGATAGATCGCCGACACGATCAGCAGCGCTGCCCACAGCAGCATGTGCACCACCGCCGGGATGACCGGGGAAATCAGCCAGATCGCCACGCCGAGCAGCAGCACGCCGAAAAACGCCTTGACCGCTTCCATCCAGCCACCCGCGCGCGGCAGCAGCGCCCCGGCGGAAAGGCCCACGGCCAGCAGCGGCATACCCATGCCCAGTGCCATGGCGAACAGTGCCCAGCCGCCCAGCCACACGTCGTGGGTCAGGCCGATGTAAGCCAGAGCTCCAGCCAGCGGCGCGGCCACGCAGGGTCCGACGATGACGGCCGACAGCGCGCCCATGAGGAACACGCCGGCCGCATTGCCGCCCTTCATCTTGTTGCTGGCGTCGTTGAAGCGGGATTGAATGAAGCTCGGCATTTGCAGTTCGTAAAAACCGAACATGGAAAACGCCAGCAGCACGAAGACAAAGGCGAACACGCCCAGCACCAGCGGATTTTGCAGGGCATTGGAGAGCAGGGCGCCGGACAGGCCGGCCGCGACGCCGGCGGCGGCATAAGTGATCGCCATGCCCATGACGTAGGCCAGCGACAGGGCGAAAGCGCGCGGCTTGGTGAGGTGGTGGCCCTGGCCGACGATGATGCCGGAGAGGATCGGTATCATGGGGAACACGCAGGGCGTGAGCGCCAGCAGCAGGCCGAAGCCGAAGAAGCTCGCCACCACCAGCCAGAAGTTGCCGCCTTTGAGCAGTGCGGCGATCTGCGAGGATTCGGAGCCGTCGACAGCAGTCGCCGGCGCATCCGCCACGGCGGAGGACAGTGGGGCGGCGACCGCGGCGTTTTCTTGCGCGACCTGGGGTGGCAGGGTCAGGTCGAAAGATTTCAGGATCGGCGGATAGCACACGCCTTTTTCGCTGCAGCCCTGGTAGCTGGCTTTTAGGGTGATCTTCTTGGCGGCTCCCTGCAGGTGGACGATCGCATCGAAGGGGTGGTGGTAAACCTCGCTGGTGCCGAAATTGGGGTCGCTCTTGGGTTCGCCCTTGGGTAGTTCCAGGTTGGCGATGCTGCTCCCCGGCGCATCCTTGAGCGCGAGCTTGATCTTGTCACGGTACAGGTAGTAGCCGGGGGCGGGCGTGAAGCTGGCGACCAGGGTCTGCGCGTCTTTTACGCTTACCTTCAGCTTGAACGCCAGGTCGGGTTCAAGGAATTCGTCCTGTTTGGCGCCGCCCAGGCCGGCCAGGGAAGCCAGCGCGGCCAGTCCGCCGGAAGCTGCGGGTTTTGCGGCAGGGGACGTCTGCGATGCGGCGGGTTGGGCCGGAGTTGCCGCGGGCATGGTCAGCTGCACGGTCTGGGCAAAGGGCGGGTAGCACACCCCGGCTTCGGCGCAACCCTGCGAGATCACCTTCAGGGTGATGTTCGGGCCGGTCCCGGCGGCAAGCTGGACGGGGAGCTTGAAGGAAAAACTCTGGTGGTAGGTTTCCACTTTGCCGAAGTATTCGTCCTGTTTTATTTGCCCCGCGGGAAAGATGGGCTTGCCCAGGGTCACGCCGGCCGGTTCGGCCGAAAACTTGAATTTTTCGCGATAGAGGTAATATCCGTCAGCGATCTGGAAATGCACTTCGATCGTTCCCGCATCCAGCGCCTTGGCCGACAGCTTGAAAGCCTGTTCCGGTTCCAGCAGGTCTTCCGTGCCGGCATGAGCCAGCAGGGCATGCAGCATGAGCAGGGCGCTGATCAGTAAACGCATCATGTATGTTTTCCTTGTTCGGTTTCCGCCGTTACCCAGTCGAGATACTCGGGCAAGCCGGCGCTGATTGGGACTGCGATAATTTCGGGAAGTTCGTACGGGTGGTGCTGCCTGATCGCCGCTTCGACCTTGCTGTAATGGGACGCCAGTGTTTTAATCAGAAGCGGGATTTCCTGGGCGGTTTCGATCTTGCCCTGCCAGCGATACACCGAGGTGCAGGGCGCCAGCAGGTTGACGCAGGCCGCCAGATGTCCGGAAATCAGGGCCTCCGCCACGCGGTTGGCACTGTCCTGGTCCGGCAAGTTTGTAATGACTAATATAGGTTCCACAACATGCGTTTTTTGTTGGTTCTGTTCATTTTACTCGGTTTCCCTGCGCTGGAGATTTTCGTGCTGGCGCAACTGGCCGGCGTGATCGGCTGGTGGCTGTTGCTGTGGCTATTATTGAGCGCGTTTGCCGGCTGGACGCTGATCCAGGAAGAAAAGCTGGCCGTTTTCGGTCGCCTGTTTTCCTCGCTCCAGTCCGGGCAGCCTCTCGGCTATGCCATGCTGGACAGCCTGCGAACCCTGATCGCCGGCGTGCTGCTGATCTTTCCCGGCGTGGTGAGCGATGTCATCGCGCTGGTGCTCCTGCTGTTGCCGCGTCCCAAGGTGGTCCCCGGCAGCAATCCGGCGCCGGAGGAAACCATCATCGAAGGCGAGTGGCAGCGGGAAGAGGACAAACGCCTGAAGTAATTAGCGCCGCGTCAGCATCAGGCCGATTTCGTCCTGATCGTTGATCTTGGCGTCCAGCTCGACGAAATTCTTGTTCACCGTGGCCTGTATCCTGTCGTCTACCAGGTACACCGGCCATTCCTTGCCGCGCATGCGCAGCATTTTCAGCAGTCCGCGCAGATCCTCGACGCCGGGCGGAAGCTTGATCTCTTCCATGGTTTCTCCCAAGCGCTCGGCGAGGGTGGAAAAATACAAAATCTTTGCCATTGTTGAAAACTCCTTACCACTTTACGACATGTACATTGGATAACGTGCGCCCGAGAAAGCGTTCGCCGATGGTCTGGAAGCGCAGCGGCACGTCGGTGACATAAAACTGGTAGTCGGGCCGGCCGCGCTGCGGGTTGGCGAGCTTGAGTTCGCCCAGCAGGGCGGCGGTTTCTTCTGCCATCGCTTCGGCGGAATCCACCAGCTTCACCCCCGGCCCGGCAACCTCCTGCAACAGGGGCTTGAGCAGCGGGTAGTGGGTGCAGCCCAGCACCAAAGTGTCGACGTCCTGCGCCAGCACCGGCTTGAGGTATTCCTGGGCGGTGAGGCGGGTAACCTGGTGGTCGAGCCAGCCTTCTTCCACCAGCGGCACGAACAGCGGGCAGGCCTGGGAAAAGATGCGTACGTCCGGCTCGTACTGGTGGATGGCGCGGGCGTAGGCGTTGCTGTTGATGGTGGTGGGGGTGCCGATGACTCCCACCTGTCTGCGGGTGGTGGCGGCGATGGCGCCCAGCGCGCCGGCGTCGATCACGTCCAGCACCGGCACCGGGGAGAGGTCCTTGACTACCTGGGAGGCCACCGACGCCATGGTGTTGCAGGCGATGATGAGCAGCTTGACCTCTTTTTGCAGCAGGAATTCGGCGATTTCCCGGGTGTAGTGGGAAATGGTTTCCACCGACTTCACGCCGTAGGGCACCCGCGCGGTATCGCCGAAATAGATGATGTTCTCGAACGGCAGCCGCTCCATCAGGGCGCGCACCACGGTGAGTCCGCCCACGCCGGAGTCGAACACGCCGATGGCGTTGTTGGGGTTATTCTGCATCTGACATTCCTTCCAGTCCTTCCTTCACGCCCGGGTAGCGCAGGCGGACGCCCAGTTCCTGCTTGATACGGTCGTTGGCAATGCGGCGCGATTCTGCCATGTAGGACAGCATGCCGGGGGAAATTTCCAGCTGCGCCGCCTCGCGGGAAATGCGCCGCGGACGTTCGATCCGGCAATGGTCCGCCACCAGGTCGAAATAGTCCGCCATCTTCATCGGCGTATCGTCAGCGGCATTGTAAACCCTGCCGGGGCGGCCATGTGTCAAAGCTGCGGCGACGACCCGCGCCAGGTCGTCGGCGTGGATGTGGTTGGTGTAGCCGTCGTCTTCGGCGCGCAACGCCGGTATCCGCTGTTCCAGTCGCTCCACTGGCAGTCTGCCGGGGGCGTAAATCCCCGGTACCCGCAGGATGTTGATCCTGACGCCGTTGCGTGCGCCCCAGCGCCGCAAGCCGGCTTCGGCATCGGCGCGGCGAACCGCACGGGGCGTGGTGGGGCGGGGCGCGCGGGTTTCATCCACGCGCTCGCCCCGGCAATCGCCATAGACGCCGGTGGTGCTAATGTAGATAAGTCGCTGTGGTAAAATTTTGCTCTTTGTCAGGGCCGCCAGCAGGTGGCGCGTGCGCAGGTCGTGCGCTCCCCGGCGTTGCGGCGGGGCGAAGTGCAGCACGGCGTCCGCCAGCCCGCCGATCCTGCTCAAGGTGGCAGGGTGGTCGAGGTCGCCGGGGACGGGCGTTACGCCCTGGCGGCGGGCTCGCTCCCGTGCGCTGTCGCTGCGCGTCAGGGCGTAAACGCGATAGCGCGAAGACAACAAGCTGGCGGCACGCGCGCCGATGTCGCCATAACCGACAATCAATAAATTTTGCATTCGTTACTTAATCAGGGTGTACCCATGCCATTTCAAGTCACCATCAAACCCAGCAATCACCAATACCAGGCCCAGGAGCACGAAACCCTCCTGGAGTCCGGCTTGCGCGAAGGATTCGCCCTGCCCTACGGTTGCCGCAACGGCGCGTGCGGCGCTTGCAAGGGAAAAATCGTGGAAGGCCGCGTGGATTACGGCGCTTACCAGGAAAACGCGCTCTCCGAAAACGAAAAACACGCCGGTATGGCCCTGTTCTGCACCGCCAAGCCGCTCACCGACGTGGTGATCGAGTGCCGGGAAGTAGGGGCCGCGCGCGACATTCCGATCAAGACCATGCCGTGCCGCGTGCAGAAGATGGAGAAGCTCTCCCACGACGTGATGGTATTGTATTTGAAGCTGCCGGCCAACGAGCGCCTGCAGTTTCTCGCCGGGCAGTACATCGACATCCTGCTCAAGGACGGCAAGCGGCGCAGCTTTTCCCTCGCCAACGCGCCGCACGACGACGAATTCCTGCAACTGCATATCCGCCACATCCCGGGCGGCCTGTTCACCGACGTGGTGTTCAACAGCATGCAGGAAAAAGCCATCCTGCGCTTCGAGGGTCCTTACGGCAGCTTCTTCCTGCGCGAGGACAGCGACAAGCCGATCATCTTCATGGCCGGCGGAACCGGCTTCGCGCCCGTCAAGGCTATCGTCGAGCACGCCCTGCAGGCCCACTGCAAGCGCGAAATGGTGCTGTACTGGGGGGCGCGCAGCCTGCGCGACCTCTACATGCCGCAGCTTGCCGGGAAGTGGCAGCAGGAAAACCCGAACTTCACCTTCATCCCCGTGCTCTCCGAGCCTCTGCCCGAAGACAACTGGCCGGGGCGTACCGGGCTGGTGCACCAGGCGATACTGGACGATTTCGCCAACCTCTCGGGCTACCAGGTGTACGCCTGCGGCGCGCCGCAGATGGTGGAGGCCGGGCAGCAGGCTTTTGTGGCAAGAGGGCTGCCGGAGGAAGAGTATTTCGTCGATCCGTTCACTTTTTCGGCCGGGGGTTAAGGGCGGTTTTGTGCCAGTTGCGAACCTCCATGATGATTGATCCGCTTCGTGCCGTCGGTCATGTGATGTGGATGCTTTCCGAGCTCGCTGGTTTGGGCGAGTGATCACCGGGGTGACCGGATAGCGCATAAGGAACCGCGAGAAAGACTAGGGTCATTATCACAAGAAATATACCGACGGACGCCGGAAGCAGGTGGGCAGCGATAGTGGGTTGAGTTTTCATCTGGATCATCCTTTGTTGATGGAGTGATGCCAGTGTAAGAGCGCAACCTTAAGTGGCGCTTAAGCGAAGGTCTGCAGGCGCGGCTACTTGTCCCAGGACGGGATTTCCCCGCCGAACACGGCCGAGAAATAATCGACAAAAGCGCCAACCCGCGCCGAACGGCCGGCTCCGCCGAGGTACACGGCATAGGCGGCATATTCCGGCAGATCGAAGTCGGCCAGGATCTTTACCAGCGCACCGGAACGCAGATCGTCGCCGATCAGGAAGGTCGGCTGCAGGACGATACCCTGCCCGGCCAGCGCCGCCAGGCGCGTCATATCGCCGCTGTTGGTGCGCAAATAACTGCGGATGGGCACCGCGATTTCCACGCCATTCTCGAGGATGTGCCAGCTGTCGCCGGACGCGGCATAGTCGTAAGTCAGGCAGCGGTGTTCGCGCAGCTCTTCCGGGGTCCGCGGCGTGCCCATTTTTTCCAGGTAGGCGGGTGACGCGCATATGGCCATGCGAATCCGCGCCAGGCGCTTGGCGATCAAGGTGGTTTGCAGCTTGCCAGAAATGCGGATGGCGACGTCGATGCCGTCCTCGACCAGGTCGACGGTGCGGTCGGAAAAGTTCACTTCCAGCTGCAAGCCGGGAAAACGCGCGCAGAAATCGGGAATTTTCGGCGCCACGTAGCGCAGCCCGAAACTGTGCGGCAGGCTGATGCGCAGTTTGCCCCTGGGCTGGCTTGCGACCTCGCTCGCCAGGCTGTCAGCTTCCTCCAGGTCCGCCAGGATTTGCCGACAGCGTTCGAAATATGCCCTGCCCGTTTCGGTCAGGTTCAGGCGTCGCGTGCTGCGTTGCAGCAGGCGCGCACCCAGGCTTTTTTCCAGTTCCGCGACGTGGCGCGAGGTGGCGGTGGTGGAAAGGTGCAGGCGTTCCGCGGCACGCACGAAAGAACCGGTTTCCACCACTGAAACGAATACGCGCAAGGCGAGCAGCTGGTCCATTATTGTGCCGATTTACGGGATAGATATTCTCATGAATCGAAGTTTATCCCGATAATGAAAACATTCACAATGCTTTCCATCTACTTCACTCGTTAAGGAAAACACCATGAAACGCATCGCCTTCCTGGCTTTTGCCGCAGCCCTTTCCGGTCCGGCCCTCGCCGCGCCGGTCACCTACGTCATCGACGGCACCCATACCTTGCCGCGCTTTTCCTACAGCCACTTCGGCTATTCGACCCAACTGAGCCGTTTCGACAAAGCGGCCGGCAGGATCGTCATCGATCGCGAGGCGAAAACCGGCTCGGTGGACGTCACCATCACCACTGCTTCGGTCGATACCGGCTATCCCTTGTTCAACGAACACATTCAGGGCGAGGATTTCCTCGACACCGCCAAATACCCCACGGCCACGTTCGTTTCCAGCAAGGTCAACTTCGACGGCGACAAGCCTGTTTCCGTCGACGGTACCCTCACGCTCAAGGGCATCAGCAAGCCGGTCACGCTGACCGTGACCTCTTTCCTGTGCATGCCGCACCCGATCCTGAAGAAGGATGCCTGCGGCGCCAATGCAAGCACGGTCGTCAAGCGCACCGATTTCAACATGGGCAAATATGCGCCTTACGTCGGTGACGAGGTGACCATCACCATCCCGGTTGAAGCGATCCGGGAGTAAGGCCGGAATCAAGGAGGCGCGATGAGCATCCTGCCAACCCTCTTCGTCCCTCACGGTGCGCCGACGTTTGCGCTGGCGCCGGGCCCTGCCGGACAAGCCATGTCCGACTGGGCGGGGCGAATCGAAAAACCGCAAGCCGTACTGGTCGTGTCGGCGCATTGGGATACTGCCCAGCCGTGCCTCGGCGCGGCGACGCAACCGGAAATCATCCACGATTTTTGGGGCTTCCCCGATGCACTTTATGAACTTGGCTACCCGGCAACCGGTGCGCCCGGCGTCGCGGCGGAGGCGAAGCGGTTGCTGGATGCCGCGGGCTTCCGCGCTGGGCTGGACCATGAGCGCGGGCTCGACCACGGGGCCTGGATCCCCATGCGCATGATGTTTCCGGCGGCCGATGTTCCGGTCGCGACCCTGTCGATCCAGAGCGCGCTCGGGCCGCGCCATCATTACCTCGTCGGGCAGGCATTGGCCCCGCTTGCGGCGCAAGGCGTACTGATCGTCGCGTCGGGCAACCTGACGCACAACCTCTCACACTATCGTCCTGCCGCTTCGGGGGCGGGCGAGCCGCCCTACGTCGGACGTTTCCAGGC
The DNA here is from genome assembly GCF_011764585.1 of Sulfurimicrobium lacus. Taxonomy (GTDB): domain Bacteria; phylum Pseudomonadota; class Gammaproteobacteria; order Burkholderiales; family Sulfuricellaceae; genus Sulfurimicrobium; species Sulfurimicrobium lacus. The sequence goes on along the minus strand of NZ_AP022853.1, from coordinate 3,611,381 downwards.
CTGGATATGGGATCGCCTGGTGGCGCGGGATGTCGACAGCCTGCTGGCTTACCGTGTGTTGGCGCCGGGCGCGGTCGAGGCGCATCCGCGCGACGACCACCTGCTTCCCCTGTTCGTCGCGCTCGGTGCGGCGGGGCCGGGTTTCACGGCCGAGCGCGTGTTCAAGGGTGTGTATGAAAACATGCTCGCCATGGACAGCTTCGCATTCAGGCCGTCCTGAATGCCAGGCAGGGCTAGTAGCGTGGTGCGTCGGGCGGAGGAGGCGGCGGACTGCCAGGTGGGGGAGGCGGGATCGAACCCGATGGCCTTGAAGCCCGCTCTGGATCCGACATGAGCCGCCCGGAAACGGGAACGCGATGTCCGTGGCCGTACATGCACTGGATGTAGGCGTTATCGTAGCGTCGCTGTGCGCCGTATGACGAGGCATCTGCGGCGCCGGCAACGCTGCCCATCAGCAGTCCGGTCCCGGCACCCACCCCGGCGCCGCGGTTGCCGCCGATTGCGGCCCCGGCCGCAGCGCCGACCACGGTGCCCACAGCTGCGCTGCGTACGGCACTGTCCGTAGCCGCCTGGTTCGGCGTCATGCCACCAATCGCCTGCGTCGCATATTGTCGGCACATGAGGTCGTCGGCGCGGAACTGGTCGAAGTTCTTGCCGCTGCCGGGCAATGCCATGATGCTAGGGCCATTGGGGATAGTCGCACACCCGGCGAGGAAAAGCAGAGCGGTAGCCAGCGTCAGTTTGAAAGCGCGTAGTTTAAGCATGGAGCCCTCCTTCATTGTTGCGGTGGCTGTGGCGCAACCCTTTGCCAGCCGCCGGGACATATTTTCACATAGGGGTAATAGCCCCGCGACTCGCCGCAGTAATACCAGTAGTTGCCGGGCGCGGCAGACGTGTCTCCCTGTTCAACGTAGACCGGCGGCGGGGAAGGTGCGGCAATCAGCGGCGGATACACCTGTGGGTAGTAGTAAGGGGGGTAGTACCAGGGCCATCCCCAGAATGGGTCGATGGCCACGCCGAAGCGGATGTGTCCGTGCGAATGGCTATGTCCCCGATCCGCCAGCGCGATGCCGCTCAGCGACAGGCTTAAGAGAACGAGCGCCAATAACCTGAATATCGATTTCATGAAGCACCTCCTTAATCCGATCCAGCGAGTGGCAAGCACTGACTTTACGTCACCTGCTTGCTTTCAAGGTTAGATGATAGAAGACGCAAAAATTATCCCGTCGTGCGTTGAATAAAGTATTACAAAATACTTCAAAAGCCCCATTCAGAACCAGAATGTCGTGTCTTTCATCAGGAACTCGACGTAGGACATGTAGTGGGAGCCATCGCAGGAAAAAGTAAGGCTCACGGTACCGTTGAAAATATTGATCGACGCGGTGCGCAAATAGATGGTCGGATCGGTCAGGCGCAGGGCTTGCATGGTGTTGAGAACCCGCTTGATGTCGACCTCGGGGATCGCCGCATTGCTCGGGTAGGGGCGGGACGGGAACGCCAGGCAGATGTCGGGGTCGTTCATGGCCTCGTGATCGAGGAGACGATAGCGAAACGGGTCATCCACGGTCCAGATGGTCGCCTGGCTGCTGGAAAAATGCAGGATGCACTGGAATACGCCGCGCTGCGTGAAGAGTTCTTCCAGGATCGACATGGCCTGTTCCAGGTTCCGGTCCATCGGGCTCTCGGCGCGGGTCTGCATGAACACCGTCCCGCGAATCGCCGGATCACCTTTTACCTGCCGCCAGTAGCCGGGTTCGTCGTAGAGTTCCGATGTCACCTCCAAGTTGCGCAAGTCGAAATCGGCGCCGAGGTAACCCAGCCAGTGCTCCCCCTGGCGTACGACCTGCAGGGCGGTAAGGGAGGGACGGCGCTCGTTCAGACTGATGTAGGCATCGGACAGCAGGAAGCCCCAGGTCGGCACGACTTCCTTCATGTAGGGGCGATGCGAGCGGTCGCGCCCGAAGTGGGTGGTGGCAATCCCTGCCTGGCCGACGTTGTCGCAGATCTGTATGCCATCGTTGCCGACGCAATACAGAAAGGTGCGATGGGGAATGGCGGCAAAGCCGCTGACGAGAATCTCGTTGAGCCGCTCGCGGTCTCCCCAGGCCGAGGTGCAGCGCTCGGCGAGGTGCGCCATGGGTTCGCGCAGGATGCGCGCGAGTTCCTCCCGCTGGAGGTAGATGCTGTCTTTCCACGATTTTTTCATGGGCTATAGCCTATTATCATATTCGGTAGTTTATAACAGGACGAGTTGCAAAAAATCGGTCGTGACTAAAACAGACGGTTTAGTCCGACATAGTGATTGGCGCGGCGGTCGCCAAGCGGAAGTGGCATCGGCCAAACCCTGACTGGCGTTTGGCTCGGCCCTGTGCAACGGAGAGGTCAGTAGCCCGGATAAGCGACATTCCCGCCGATCGCGCTGCCAACGACGGCGCCGATTGCCGTCGCGGCAATTCGCCCGTTCCCTCTGCCGACCTGGTTTCCCAGTGCGCCGCCGGCAATTGCACCGATAGCCTGGCCGATCAGGCGGTTCGAACCGTTCCCCGGATAAGTCGCCGGCTGCTCGTAATAGCGCGGCGCGGCTTCATAATAGACCGGGCGATCGCGGTACACGATGCGTTCGCGATAAATCACGGGAGGCGCCTGATAATAGATGACTTCGGGCTCTGCGTAGACGTTTTGTACGACTACACGTTCCTCCCGGTGGTGGCGGTGGTGTTCCCAGTGGTCGTCATCCCTGTCGCCGTGCGCGAAGGCGTTGGCGCTGAAAGCAGCCGCGGCGATCATTGTGGAGATCAATAGCCTGTTCATCGTTTACTCCTTGCCGAATGATATGTGCGTTGGGCTGATTAACGTCCGTCCGCCAATTCCGTGTACCGACAAAGATTAAGAAATTTTAAGAATACGTTCGGCTGCGACTAGGTCGGGGGCGGAGGCTGCGTTAACTCCGGGCCTAAGGGAAATTGCACGCAAGTGACGCTTACCCGGCCATCCCTGTGTCAGGGTAGTCGGAACAGGTTTTGTCCACCTGCGCAAGATATGCGTCGCGCCGGTCGAAGGCCTTGAGCTGGTGGGCGCAGCGGGCGGCAATAAGCGCGTTGACTTCCGCGTCTTCGCCCAGTTCGATAGCGCTGACAGCGAAATTTTCCGCTTTGTCATAGTGGCCGGCAGCAAATTCCGCCACCGCTTCACTCATGGCGGAGCGGGCCTTCTCGCGCTGGCGCTCCTGCTTGAAGGCGTGGACCTCGTCGGGCAGGTTGAGGGTGTGCGCACCCAGGCGCAGCAGGCCGTAGGCAAGGAAGAACACGGCCAGCAACATGACGATCACGAGGCTGAGGGAGAGTTCTGCTCTGTAGGGCGGATATACCACCACAACGTAGCCGGGATTGTATTGGACGGCCATGGTGATGGCCACCGCCAAAGCCAGGATGGCCAGAACCCGCAGCAACGTTCTCATTTGCCGACCTTTTCCCGCCCCAGCTTGAACATGCGCGCGGCGCCGAGGCTGGCGGAAATGTCCGGCAGGTCGATGGCGAGGCGGCTTTGCTCCAGCTGTTGCAGGCTGGCGAGCGCGACGTGGACGCTTTTGTCGTTGACGTCGTAATAGCGGTTCAGCCAGCTTTGAGCAGCCCTGATGTCGGCCTTGAAGCTTGCTTCGTTGCGCTGGAGCAGGGCGATGCGGGCGGAGAGCAGGCGCAGCTTGAGATTTTCGCGCAGGAAGTAAGCCTGGTTCGACGGCAGCAGGGGCAACTCGGGTTTCTTCAGGTTCTGGATGTGCACCAGTTGTTTGAAGTCCTGCCATGCTTCCGTTCCCAGGCGTTGCCAGAAACCAGCCGGCTGGGGCATGTGCGGGCCCGGTTTTTCCTCGCCGCCCACGCGCCCCGGAAGCAGCGGAAGCTGATCCACTTCGGCTGCCAGGCCGTCGAGGCGCAGGCTCAGTCCCGTCACGTCGAGCAGGGGCAAGGACTGCAGTTGTTCGATGTCCTTGTTGATGGCTTTGCGCAGGGAGAAGAACTGCGGCTTATCGATGCGTTGCAGGCGGTTGTCAGCAGTTTGCAGCGCGATCAGAGCGGACTTTACGTTGCCGGCAAGCTGCAGCTGCTGGCTGGCAATCAGGAGGATCTGCTCGATATCGGCCAGCGACCGCTCGTCGCGGTTACGTGACATTTCCTGGTACATTTCTTCCAGCGCGACCTGATGGCTCTGGGATTCTGCCAGCTTCTGTTCCAGCAGGTCGAGCTTGGCCTGGGCTTCACGCGTGGCTTCCTGGGCCTGGCGGGCGAGAATTTCGCTTTCCTTGTTGCGCGTTTCGAAAGCGCCGAGGCGGCGGCTCAGCGTGAGTTCCAGGTCGGCGTTGCGCTGACGCACATCCAGCCACTGCCAACCGAGCAGCAGCAATGCAAAAAGCGCCAGGATCAGCGCGATAGTGGAGCGGTTCAGCCAGGTTTCCCTGGGAGTGTCCGGTGCCGTGTCGTTCACAACTTCTGGTGCATCCGCCATTCGATCAAGCCCATTAACAAACCGTCATCCCCAGCCTCCGTCGTGATCACCTGCTCCAGCCCGAGACTGCGGGCGGCTGCCGCAATCCTGGCGTGCGGCGCGAACAGTGGTGTTTTCTTCAGCCATTGTTGGCCAGATTCGCCTAACAGATCAATCAGATTATGCAGACCTTCGCTGCTGGTCACCGTTACCGCCTGCACCTCGCCGCGCGCCCAGCGCTGCAGCAGGGGCGTGGCGTCGATGTCGGGCCTGGCGCGCCGGTAGCATTCCGCATATTCCAGCTGCGCGCCGCGCGCGATCAGCGTATCGCCCAGCGTTTCACGCCCGCCTTCGCCGCGAAAAATGACCACGCGCTTGCCGCTCATGTCCTGAAACTGCGGCAGATCGAGCAGGCCCTCGCTGTCGAACTGACGTTGCGGCGCAATGACCTGCGAGACACCGCAGCGCTCCAGTTCCTTTTTGCTGCCCCGGCCGATGGCGGCGATGGTCAGTTGCGCCGGCAGTTCGCGCTGCGCCCGAATCAGCGTCATCGCCTTGCTGACCGCGTTAGGGCTGATGAAAATCGCGACATCGAAAGAGTCGAGGCGGGCAATCAGGGCGTTGAGCGGGCGCAAATCCGCAGTATCGAGAATTTCCAGCACCGGGAACAGAATCGCCTCCCCGCCGGCCGCCGCGATTAGCTTTATGAGATTTTGCGCTTGGTGGATCGGGCGCGTCACCACGATGCTCATGCCCTGAAGCGGCGATTTCTCCGCCATTACATCGCGAGTTCGGCGAGTATCTTGTCCGCACCCAGGGCGATGAGACGTTGTCCCATTTCGGCGCCCAGTCGTTCGGCATCCGCCGGCTTGCCGCGCATTTCGTCGCGGATCATGCGCTGGCCGTCGATGCTGGCGACGAAGCCGCGCAGGCGCAGTTCGCCGTCGACGATCTGCGCAAAGCCGCCCAGCGGCACCTGGCAACTTCCCTGCAAGGCCCGGCTCATGGCGCGTTCCGCCATCACGCAGGCGGCGCTCTCGGCGTGATGCAGAGGGGCCAGCAAGGTTACCAGGTCGTCGCGGCCTTCGCGGCATTCGATGCCCAGCGCGCCCTGGCCCACTGCGGGCAGGCTTTGCTCCGGCTCGATCAGCGCGGTGATGCGGTGGCCCAGTTCCAGCCGTTTCAGGCCGGCAGCGGCAAGGATGATGGCGGCGAACTGGCCTTCGTCCAGCTTGCGCAGGCGAGTTTGCACGTTGCCGCGCAGGGCTTCGATTTTCAGGTGGGGAAAGCGCGCCCGCAACTGGCATTCGCGGCGCAGGCTGGAAGTGCCGACCACGCTGCCTTCGGGCAGCGCTTCGAGATTGGGATGCTGGTTGGAAACAAAGGCGTCGCGCGGGTCCTCGCGCTCACCCGTGGCGGCCAGCATGAAGCCGGGCGGCAGGGTCATCGGCACGTCTTTCATGGAATGCACCGCGATGTCGGCCCGCCCTTCTTCCAGTGCCTGCTCCAGTTCCTTGACGAACAGGCCCTTGCCGCCGATCTTGGCCAGGGGCGAGTTGAGGATCTGGTCGCCGGTGGTGGTCATGCCGAGGATGGAGACTTCCAATTGCGGATATAATGCCTGCAGACGGCTTTGAATGTGCCGCGCCTGCCACATTGCCAGGGCGCTTTCGCGCGATGCGATGACGAGAGTTTTATTCAAAACAGATTCCTGCCTAACATGATGATTAACCGTTTATTTTCAAAGGCCGCGGCACTCGGCTTGGGACTTGCGATTCTAGCATGGATCGCCACCGCAGGCGCAGCGGTGAGGAGCGATGAACTGAGCTTCGCGACTGACCTGACTCGGGATGCCGAAATGGCGAGAGAGAAGCGGCTACCGATCCTGATTTTGTTCGTTGCCCCGAACTGCGCTTATTGCGAGCGGGTCCGGCACGATTTCCTGCTGCCGATGCAGCGCAATCCCGAGTACGCGAACAAGGTAATCTTTCGCCAGCTGTATCTGCAGAGCGGCAAGATACTGATGGATTTCGCCGGCAAAAAGACCAGCCACAGGCAGTTCGCCAAGCAGCACAAAATTAAATTTACACCCACCGTTAAGTTGTTCGACGCTGACGGAAACTCCCTTACCGAGCCGCTGGTCGGCCTTACCACCCCGGACTTTTACGGTTCCTACCTGGATGGGGCGATCGACGAGGCGCTTGTCAAAACGCGCGCTATTTCGCCTCCGTGAGGGCCGCTGTCGGTTTGACCTGATGAGGAATAATGGGTATCCTTCCGTCGTTCTCGAAATACGGAGAGATGGCCGAGTGGTCGAAGGTACTCCCCTGCTAAGGGAGCGTAGGGTTTATAGCCTTACCGAGGGTTCGAATCCCTCTCTCTCCGCCAAATATAATCCCCTTGATGATCCTCAGATTGCCAAGGGGATTTTTGTTTTTAACGGCCCGGTAATGACCGAAGGCCTTGAGGGCCAAAGATGATGCATGAGGATCGTTTAGTCGAGATCGAAACCCGGATCGCCTTTCAGGAGGACCTGTTGCAGGAATTGAACAAGACCATCTACGAGCAGCAAAAGAAGATCGCTCGCCTGGAAGCAATCTGCAATTCCCTGATCGACCACGTCAAGGACCTGTCCGAGGCTGCTGCTGAAGGTGTCGCAACCAACGAGCGACCGCCCCATTACTAGTATTTCTGGAAGGAGAAAACCATGCAAGTTGCGACCATGAGCGAGCAGGAAATGGACCGGCTGGAAGACCTTCTCGCCTCCGACGCCTTCAAGAACGAAGCAATGACGCTGGATATCCTGCAGGGATTTCTCTGCGCCGCACTGAGCGGGCCGGAGACCATTTCACCGAGTGTCTGGATGCCGTTGGCGCTGGGCGAGTCACCCGAGTACGAGTCCTCCGCGCAAGCCGAAGAAGTCGCCAGCCTGATCATGAAATTCCACGATACGATTGCCGCGGCGCTAACCGGTGGCGAGGATTTCGACCTGTTTCTTTACGGGACCGAGGACAATCCCGAGCAACTGGATTATGCCGCCTGGTGCGAAGGCTACGTTTACGGCGCGCAGATCGGCGAGGCGAACTGGTTCGAGGCCGCCGGCGAGTTTGCACCCGACCTGAGCGAGAAAATGGAAGTTTTCTTTCTGCTGAGCGGCATGCTCAAGGAAGACGCCAAGAAAAACAGGGAGCCCTGGCTGAGCAGCAAAGAGGAAGCCAAAGCCATGGCCAAGGCTGAAGAAGAGTTTCCGGCCACGATTCACGATATCTACCGTTTCTGGCAGGCGCAGCGCAACACCCCCGCGCCAGTGCGCCGCGAGTCGCCCAAGCTGGGCCGCAACGATCCCTGCTCCTGCGGCAGCGGCAAGAAATTCAAGCAGTGTTGCGGAAAATCTTCAGATTAAATGTGTCGCGGCGACCATGTCGCTGATTATTGACCGGTCGAGCGTCCATACCCGACCGGTCAATATCCGTAAAACGCAGCCGACTCTCAGGTGAGTTTGCTGGTCCATTCGTCCAGTTGTACGCAGGCCTCCTTGGAGGGGTCTTTGGGGTCGCGCAGGGCGTTGATCTGGCACAGGTATTCGTTGCCGCGTTTGTCGTGCAGGTTGATGTATGGGCTGGGGCCATACGGTTCGTACGCGCTGGAGTCGGCAAAAACGAAATCGAATTCGCCGTTGACGTCGACCTCCAGCTTGCCGCCGTGGCTTTCTCCGTAGTCATGCCAGCGTGTGTTGATATCCCCGCCTTCTATCGCGGGAGACATCCGGTGCGCCTTCTTGTCGTGCCAGGCGACCATGACCGGTTCGATGATGAGAGGATCCTTGTCGGCAAACGAGGCGGCGAGCCCGCTTGCGGTCCGGTAGTCCAGTTCCATGCCTGTATAGTTGATGTGAGCAGCTTTCATTTTCGTCTCCTTGACGGCCCGTCCACGAGCGCGGCAGGCCGATTTGATGAGTCAAGCACACGCGGACAATGCGCCGCGCTGTTTAGGTTTCATGGTCACACCGTAATGGTTTGCGGGGATGAATGACCATTTGCTGTATGCCTAATATAGCGCAATAGTTGACTAAGTCAATCGGGTATTATGCTTAGTCCTGATTACCCTGAAGGGGAGGCTCCTGCGGGATATTGGGATTCTCCCCGTTCCTTATGCGCCAGTTGTTCCAGGGCGGCCCGAACTTCGGCAATGACCGCAGCCCAGTTGCCCATCTCGGGTTGGCGAAAGAGACGCATGGTGCCGGGGTACCAGGGTGAATCCGAACGTCCGGTCAGCCAGCGCCAGTCAGTCTTGTAGTCCGGCAACAGCAACCAGCACGGTTTTCCGAGCGCGCCGGCCAGATGGGCCAGGGCGGTGTCGACACAAATTACCAGATCAAGCTGCGCGACGATGGCTGCCGTGTCGGCAAAGTCCGTTATCCCGTCCCCGAGGTGAAGAAGGGAGAATCCTGCAGGCGGCCGACTGGTTTCATCTTTTTTCCAGTCTTTTTGCACACCTAATAAATGCACTCCGGCCACGGTCGATAATGGTGCCAGCACGTCCAGTCTTGGAAGCGAGCGGTCTGCGTCATTTTCGAAATTAGGGTTGCCTTTCCAGGCCAATCCGACGCGCAGTCTACCCGCTGGAATATCCGCTGCCCACCGTGCGATCAACTCCGGGGCGGCATGCAGATAAGGAAGGTCTGCCGGGATGGAGTCGCTGCGTGTTTTGCTGTGGTAAGGGATGCTTAGCGCTGGTGTCCAGAAGTCCCAGCCCGTCGTCGGAAACGGCTGGTCCAGAGAATAAAGTGTGTCGACACCGTCCAGCGTTGCAAACAAGCGCTTTAGCGCGGGGTGGCAAATCATGGCGATGGAAGATGCGCCTTGCGCCTTCAGCAGGTTTGCATAGCGGCAAAACTGGATCATGTCGCCGTGGCCGGCTTCATGGCCGACGAGCAGGGATTTGCCGGCAAGCGCCTCGCCTTGCCAGCGTGGGCAGTCCAGGCGGGCTGCCAGTGCGGCATAGCTGTCGCGCGCCTCGAGAAAGTGCCAGCCTTCTTCGAACCGCGCCTGGCGCAAGAACAGGTAACTCAGATTGAAGCGGGCGGCCCGATAGCCTTCATCCAGGGCTATGGCTGTGCGGTAGCAGCGTTCCGCATCCTCTTCGCGCTTCATGCAGGCATAAAGCGCGCCCAGATTGGACCAGGCGGCAGGTGCGTCTGGGTCGATGGAGATCGCCTGGAGGTACGCGGCTTCGGCCTCCGCGAAGCGTTTGCGCTGTGTCAGGAGCGCACCCAGGTTCACGTGGGTTTGCACATGCTCGGGATCAAGCGCGATGGAGCGCAGATAGTAGAACTCCGCCCGGTCCACTGCTCCCCGCTGATCGAGCATCAGGGCGAGGTTGGCATACGCCTCCGCGAAATCCGGAGCAATGCGCACCGCTTCGCGGAAGCACATTTCTGCGCCTGGCGCATCGCCACCGGCCAGAAGGCGATTGCCTTCGAAAAACAATTCTTCGGCATGGGCGCGCTCCTGGCTGGTCACGACAAATTCTCTTCTTTCCGGATTTATGCTTGGACAATGCGTTTCATTATCCGGCTAACCCGGCCTGCCGACAATTTGCCTCCGACTGGCTAGCGCAAGGCGGCAATCCGCTCCTCGATGGGCGGATGGCTGGAAAACAGTGCCATCCAGCCGGGACGCCCGGCGATGCCGGCGGTTGCCACGTTCTGCGGCAGCTCTCCAGCCTCGATCCCGCCCAGGCGATGCAAGGCTGCGATCATCGGTTGTGGACTGCCGAGCAGTTTTGCGGCGCCTGCATCGGCCCGGAACTCGCGCTGGCGGGAGAAGTACATCACGATCATGCTGGCCAGGATGCCGAACAGCAGGTCGCAGACAAACACCGAAATCATGTAGCCGATGCCGGGACCGCTGCTTTCCTCGCCGTCCTTGCGCAGGGCCTGGTCGACGAAATAGCCGACCACGCGCGAGATGAATATGACGAAGGTGTTGACCACGCCCTGGATAAGCGTCAACGTCACCATGTCGCCGTTGGCGATGTGGGCGATTTCGTGCGCCAGCACGGCTTCCACTTCGCTTTCGCTCATCGTTTGCAACAGGCCGGTCGAAACGGCGACCAGCGAACTGTTGCGGCTCGCGCCGGTGGCGAAGGCGTTGGCTTCGCCTTCGTAGATGGCCACTTCGGGCATCGGCAAACCGGCATTCTTGGCGAGGCGGCCGACGGTGTTCACCAGCCAGTGTTCGGCCTGGGTTTGCGGCTGGGCTATGACTTTTGCCCCGGTGCTCCACTTGGCCATGGTCTTGGACATGAGCAGCGAGATGAACGAGCCGCCGAAGCCCATGACGGCGGCAAAGCCGAGCAGCATGCCGAGATTAAGTCCGTTGGCGGTGAGGTATTTGTTGACCCCGAGCAGGCTGGCGGCAATGCTCAGCACCAGCATTACGGCAAGGTTGGTGGCAAGAAACAAGATGATGCGTTTCATGTTAAATCTCCTGTTGTAGATGAATGAAGCGACTCATGAATCAAGGCTCTTTCGAAGCTTCTTTACGGTTGGAAAGGATGGAACTACCCAGCGAGAAGGCGATCAGCGCCGCTCCCAGCGTGCCGGTCAAGGCTTCCGGAATGTGGTATTTCGCGCCGGCCAGCATGATCACCGCCAGCGCGCCGATGGCCCAGAACGCGCCGTGTTCGAGGTAACGATAGGTATTGAGCGTGCCGCGTTCGACCAGCAGCAGGGTGAAGCTGCGCACGAACATGGCGCCGGCGCCCAGGCCCAGGGTGATGATGAACAAGTTGGTGGTCATGGCGAAGGCGCCGACCACGCCGTCGAACGAGAAGCTCGCGTCCAGCAGTTCCAGGTAAAGAAACCCGCCCACCCCCTGGCGGATTACCTGGGTGCCCGCGCCTTCATCCCCCCCAACCAGCGCGGCGAGGCCCTTGGCCAGGATGTAAGTGACCACACCCCACACGCCGGCCACGATGAATTCGCCGCGCACGCCGGCATCCAGCAGGCTTGCCATGAGCAGCAACAGGGCCAGGGTGAGTGCCGCCTCGATCGCTTCCATCTTGCCGAGACGGGTCAACGGTTTTTCCAGGACGGCCAGCCAGTGTTCCGTTTTATGGCGGTCGACGAAAAACTTGAGGAATACCATCATCAGGAAAGTGCCGCCGAAAGCGGCGATCTGATGGTGTGCCGAGGAGATTATCCGGGCATATTCGGTCGGGGCATTGATGGCCATGTCCAGCGCCTGGAGCGGCCCCATGTCGCCGACTACGCCGACGATCAGCAGGGGGAAAACCAGCCGCATGCCGAACACCGCGATCAGGATGCCCCACAGCAGGAAACGGCGGCGCCAGACGGCATCCCAGTTTTTGAGCACGGCGGCGTTGACGACCGCATTGTCGAAGGAAAGCGAGGTTTCCAGTACGGTGAGGAAGACTACCGTGATGGCGCCCTGGATGCCGCCGACGAAATAGGCAGCTACCACAGCCAGCGCACAAAACACGAAGGATCCGTAGAAATGGGAGAGTTGCGACTTCATGCGATCACCACTTGATCGGCTTGTCGGTTTCGATTTTGCATAGGGGTTAGCAGCGCCACGCGGGGAAAATGAAGCGCTATTCTAGGCCTGATAACAATCCTGGAAAACATGTTAAATATTGAGTGTTACTTCGATATAATCGAACAATGAATATCCCGTCGCTCAATTACAAACATCTCCACTATTTCTGGGTGGTCGCCAAGGAGGGTAGTGTGACGCGCGCTGCGGAACGTCTGGGCGTTGCGGTGCAGACCATCAGCGGACAGGTCGGCCTGCTGGAAAAAGCGCTGGGCAAGTCTTTGTTCGCGCCACAGGGGCGCGGGCTGGTGCTGACCGAGGCGGGACGGCAGGTGCTGGGCTATGCCGACCAGATATTCCTGCTGGGCGAACAGATGCTGGAAATTATGCAAGATAGCAATAGCGGCGGCGTGCTCCGGCTGGCGGTGGGGATTTCCGACGCTTTGCCCAAGCTGGTCGCCTACCGGCTGCTCGATGTCGCCCTGCGCCTTCCGGTAACGGTACGTCCGGTGTGTTATGAGGGGGAATTCGAATCCCTGCTGGCCGACCTGGCTTTGCACAAGCTCGACGTGGTGCTGACCGACCGGCCTGTCGGCCCAGCCAGCAACCTGCGCGTGTTCGGCCATTCGCTAGGGGAATGGGACATCATGATGTACGGCAGCAAGGCCCTTGCCGAGCGCTACCGCGCTGGTTTTCCGGCCAGCCTGGATGGCGCCCCGATGCTTCTGCCGACGCGCAACAACGCGCTGCGCGGCAGGCTGGACCAGTGGTTCGAGGCGAAGTCCATTCGCCCCGAGATCGTCGGCGAATTCGAGGACAGCGCGCTGCTGATGACTTTCGGCCGAACCGGGCATGGCCTTTTTCCCGCGCCTGCCGCGCTGACCGGCGAAGTGGCCGAGCAATTCAACGCCGAGTCGGTCGGGAAAATGCCCGGCGTGCAGGAGCATTATTACGCCATTTCCAGCGAGCGCCGCATCAAGCACCCGGCGGTCGAGGCGATACTTTCGGCGACGCGGGACATGGTTTTTGTGACTTGAGTGCGGGGCGAGGTCAAATTATGCTTGCAACCAGGTCCTGCTACGCATAGCGGCTGCGTAAGACCTGTGTTTTAAATGCCACAGTAATTTGAAATTAACCGCCAATAAAGCGATTCTTCGCAGGTTTTTTTGTCGAAAATCATTTAAAGTTATGAACAGCCATCAGGTGAGGCCAGCTTGGCTTGAGTGTCTTAAATATCTTCTGCAATTTCATTACTTTTCAACCATACATAACGTGGAGTCAAAAATATGAACAAAGGTGAACTGATTGATGCTGTAGCTAAAATTACGCAACACTCCAAAGCTCAGACGGGGGAAATGTTTGATGCGTTCATGGCGGTTGTCCAGAACGCGCTGTCGAGCGGCAACAATGTCCAGATGATCGGCTTCGGTACCTTTGCCGTTGAGGAGCGCGCTGCACGTACCGGCCGCAACCCGGCTACCGGCAAGGAATTGAAAATCCCGGCCAAAAAGATCGTCAAATTCAAGGTCGGCGCCAAACTGAAAGATGCAGTGGCCGGCAGCAAGAGCAAGTAAAAAAAGTAGTTCCATGAGTGGGCGGCCTCCCGGCCGTCCACTTTCACTTCCGGCCGCGTGATTGTTTCAGGCCCGGCTAGTTTTACCCATGTCGCAGTCGAGTTTTCCTTCCCACCGTCCGCCTCGGATTCGGTGCGCGCAAGGAACCAAATCCACATCTGCAGTCTAATTTTGTAAAACCAAAGTTAAATCGCGAAGCTCTGCGAACGGAGGCCGGTATGCGCGCTGTCAGGATTGCCGTCATCTTCTTTGTGAGCAGCTTGGGCATCGGTCTAAGTGAAAGGATTGCGGCTCAGGAAGAGTCCCAGGATGCGCAGCCAAAATCCGGAGCGTCGTCCTTCTGCCTGTATGAGCTGCCAGCAGAGAACAATGGCAAAAAGCGCTGGGTAAACCTGGCTATCGTGCAATACATCGAGACCACCCGCGACGAATTCAAAATAGTTTATGGCGGGGGAAATCTTGGCAGCGGGTACGAAGCCAGATTCCCCATTACCAGTCCGGACGAAGCATCGGTCCAGCTCCAGAAAATGATGGACAGGGCGCAGGCGTGTTACTGAGCGGGCTCGCAGCGGAACGAGGTAAGTCATGGAAGCGCCAATTCACACCATGAGCGATTTGTTCGCGCAACTAGGTTTGGCGTCCGATCAGGCGTCCATCGATCAATTCATCGCGGCCCATCAGGCTTTGACGGCTGGCGTTCCGCTGTCGGAAGCACCGTTCTGGACATCGGCGCAAACGGAATTTTTGAGGGAGGAACTTCTTGAGGACGCAGACTGGGCCGAGGTGATCGACGCGTTGAACGTAGAGTTGCACCCCATGCGCTAGATGCCTGAACTGAATTTATCGTAATGCGTTATGGGTGAAGCGGCAGCGCAATCCTTGCTTGCTGCCCGTCCTTGATCGAATGGGCACGCGTATGTTCAAGACGAGCAGAATAAGTTATGGAGGCACCGCCGCAATCGTCACCAGTATGGCGCTGGTCACCGGCCTCGGCGCGGCAGAGGCGACCAAGTCAGTGGTTGTCAGCGCCCTGCTCATTGCCGCACTCGCCGACAACCTGACCGACTCGCTGAGCATCCATATTTTTCAGGAATCCGAGCAGCTTGAGAACAAGGAAGTTTTCGCCGGCACCGTGACGAATTTTGTCACGCGGCTGCTGGTTTGTCTTAGTTTCATACTGCTGGTCGGATTATTGCCGGTTTCTGCTGTCCTCGCGGGCGTCATCGCCTGGGGAATGTCGCTCCTCGCCGCACTGACCTTCCTGGTGGCGCGCGAGCGTAATATTGGGGCATCGCTGGAAGTGATCAAACATTTGCTGGGTGCTGCCACGGTCATCATCGTTAGCCAGGCGATTGGGCATTGGATCAGCGCAACGCTCAGCTGACAACGGTTGAGTCGTCTCCTTCAGGCAGCATGCGCTTCCGGCGCGAGTTGTTTGATGAACGCAAGCGCTTCCATCGCCGGGAGGGGTTTGCAGAACAGGTAGCCCTGCAGGAAATCACATTTATGCGCGGTCAGAAAGTAACGTTGTGCATCGGTTTCCACCCCTTCAGCGACCACGGTTAGCCCCAGAGCATGCGCTAAGTCAATGGTGGCGGTGCAGATGGCGACGTCGTTGTCGTCGGTCTCAATATCGCGGACGAAGGACTGGTCGAGCTTCAGGGTATGAATCGGCAACAGCTTGAGGTAACTGAGCGAGGAATATCCCGTGCCGAAATCATCGATCGAGAGCCGCAGGCCCATGTCGCGCAACGCCTTCAATTTGCCGATGCTAGCCTCGGGATTGTGCATGGCCACCGATTCGGTGACTTCGAGTTCAAGGTCGGTGCCCGTCAGGCCATGTTTTTCCAGCGTTTGTGCAACGCATTCCAGCAGGATCGGCGAGTGCAGTTGCTGCGCCGACAAGTTCACCGCCATGGATATATCCGTTAGCCCTTGATCGCGCCATGTGCGAAGTTCGCGGCAGGCCTCGTTCAGCACCCATTCACCCAAGGGGACGATCAAGCCGGTTTCTTCGGCTATGGGAATGAATTTAGCCGGAGATACGAGGCCTTCGCGAGGGTGGCGCCAGCGCACCAGCGCTTCGACCCCCACGACGCGCCCGTTGCCGCTGTCCAGCTGCGGCTGGTAATGCAGTTCGAACTGCCCGGCTTCCACGGCCAGCCGCAAGTCGTGTTCCAGTTGCAGGCGCTCGACCGCCGCGCGGTTCATCTCGGCGGTGAAAAACTGGACATTGTTGCGGCCCTGAGCTTTGGCGTGATACATCGC
Source organism: Sulfurimicrobium lacus (assembly GCF_011764585.1). Classification (GTDB taxonomy): domain Bacteria; phylum Pseudomonadota; class Gammaproteobacteria; order Burkholderiales; family Sulfuricellaceae; genus Sulfurimicrobium; species Sulfurimicrobium lacus. Next base: position 3,595,501 of record NZ_AP022853.1, on the reverse strand, counting down.
GGTGTCGGCGTTTTTCATCAGCGTCTCGGCGAGTTCGCCATCGTCCGGGTAGAAGGCGAGACCGATGCTGGGGGTCGAGCGCAATTCGTTTTCCCCGATGCGGTAAGGCTGGCCCAGTGCATGCAGGATCTTGTCCGCAACGCGCGCCGCAGCAGTGGCATCTTCCACCTTGCTCAGGACGATCACGAATTCATCGCCCCCCAGGCGGGCGACAATATCGCTGTCGCGCACGTGTTCGCGCAGGCGCTGCGCCACTTCCACCAGCATTTCGTCGCCAACGGCATGGCCCAGCGTGTCGTTGATCGTCTTGAAGCGGTCCATGTCGATAAACATCACGGCCAGCGGACGCTGTTCGCGCCGCGCCGAGGACAACGCCTGCTCCAGCCGGCCCTGCAGGCTGAAGCGGTTGAGCAGGCCGGTCAGTGCGTCGTGATGGGCGAGGTGGGAGATGCGGGCTTCGACCGCCTTGCGCTCGGTAATATCGGAAAAGCTGGCGATGTAATGAGTCAGTTCCCCGTCCACGTCGCGTACCACCGACACCGACATCCACTTCGGGTAGACGCTGCCGTCTTTGCGGCGATCCCAAATCTCGCCCTGCCATTGACCTTTTTTGGTCAGCATGGCCCACATGTCCTGATAGACCTGGGGTTGCGTTTGCCCGGAAGCGAACATCCGCGGATTTTTCCCGCGCACTTCGTCGAAGGAATAACCCGTCAGCTGGGTAAACGTCTGATTTACCGCCAGGATGCGGTTTTCCTTGTCGCTGATCAGAATGCCTTCGGCGCTGTGCTCGAATACGCTTGCGTAAAGCCGCATGGCGTTTTCGGCCTCCTTGCGGGCCGCGATGTCGGTTTCCAGACGACGGTTCGCATCGGCCAGCTCCCGGGTGCGCGCCTCCACCCTTGTTTCGAGGTTGAGGCGGGCATCCGCCAGCGCATCGGTCATATGGTTGAAAGCGTTGGCCAACCGCCCGAGTTCGTCTTTTCCGCCTTGCGGGGCGCGTTGTGCAAGGTCGCCTTGGGCAATGCGGTCCACTACGCGCGTGAGCTCCCTGATCGGGCGCGAAAGCGAACGGCCGATGAAGTAGGCGGCCATGCCGGAAAGCGCCAGAAACAGCGCCAATGCGAGATAGGTGATGCGGCGCAGGTGGCTTGCCGGCGCCAGGGCTTCTTCGGCGTCGATCTTTACCACCATGCCCCAGTCGAGGGCGGGCAGGTAGCGCCAGGCAGCCACGCATTCGATGCCCGCATAGTCGCGGATTAGACCGTGATGATGACCTCCGGCCAGCGCATCCTGCATTGGCAGGGCGGCCTTCAGGAGCGGCACGCGATAGCGGAAAGGTGCGTTCGGGATATGCCTGAGCGGTGCGGTGTAGAAAATTTCGCTGCCGTCTTTCTGTGCCAGCACCGTTTCGCCGCTGCGCCCGAGTCCTGTACGGTCGGCTACGACGGGCTCCATTCTGCTCATGTCCACCTGCAACGCCAGCGCTCCGACCGGAATGCCGTTTTCCAGGATCGGCGCGACCAGAAAAGCTGCCGGACGTTGTGCGGAAGGCGCATAGGGTGCAAATCGGGTGAGCTGGTTGTGGCGCGTTCGCATTGCCAGTTCGAATCCCTGCGCCAACTGAGTTTTGCGAAAGGCCTCAGTGCGCAGGTTCGCGCCGAGGTCAGCTTCGCGCATCACTGAAAACACTACGTTACCGGTCGTGTCCATCAAAAGGAGATCGTAGTAGCCAGCCGCCGCGGCGTGGTCTGCCAGTCGTTCACGTAGCCGGCGTTCGGCGGCCAGGTAGGCGGGCGACTTCAATCCGCTTTCCCGAAGGGCTTGTCCGAAAGCGATGACCGCTTCGCGGGCAAGCGCTTCCCGGCTTAGTTCGCTGGCGTCCTTCAGCCGCTCGGTCATGTAGCTATCGATCTGCTCGGCTTTTTTATCCGCGATAGTGGCCATATTCGCCAATACGGTTTCGCGCAGCGTGGCTTCGAACGAAGCCAGGTAAAATGCGGCCAGCCCGGCCAGCGGCAGTACCGCCACCAGCAGGTAACTCAACAACAGGCGAACGGCAATCGGCAGCGCCTTCATATTTGTGTTCAGGGTAGTTGCGCCATAAATTGTTTCTGCTCTTCGGGCAGCGGGTGTATTGCTGATGCTGTAGCCAGCGCGAATGCAAAAACCATTTTGTCACGTCGAGTTTGCTTCATGAGGGCGAGTATACCCATCGCTTTCGGGCGCAAGTAATTAAAGTGTGTGCCAATGTTATTCGTGCGGCATTTGTTCGGGTTGCAGGACAGCCAGGGGAAGATTGCTCGACAGCAGGTGTTTTCGTTGCTTGCAGGCCAAAAAATACATGATTCACCTTATCGCCATCGCATATGAGCCGCACTATTCTGTGGGCGTATTTCCACAGGAAACGGGCTCCGCAGCGAGTAGTGATATTAGTGCCGGCTGCGAAGGGGTTTTCTGAATTCTTGTTTGTTAATTTTGGAGAATGGCATGGCAACAGGCGTGGTGAAATGGTTTAACGATACAAAAGGTTTTGGGTTTATTGCTCCCGACGATGGAAGTGCGGACCTGTTCGCGCATTTCTCCGCCATACAGATGGGCGGTTTCAAAACCCTCAAGGAAGGCCAGAAAGTGCAATTCGAAGTTGCTCAGGGCCCCAAAGGAAAGCAAGCCGCCGACATTCGGGAAGCATAAAGCGCTCGCAGCCTTACCCCAGGAAAGCTTCCTTCGAATTCAAGTACGCTATTTCTTCCGCGCTGCTTTCCCTGCCAAGAATTGAATTGCGGTGAGGGAATCTGCCGAACCTCCTGATCAGTTCCCTGTGGTGTCTGGCGAAATGCAGGTTATGAGTCAGATTTGCGCGCTCAAAAAGTTGTACCGCGAGATCCTGGTCAGCCAGGTTCTCGCTGTGCATTAACGGCATATAGAGGAACGCGACTCTATCCTGGGGGATTTCCCTGTCGTAGCCTTGTGCGATGAAATATTTGCTGCAGGCCACGGCTTGTTGCTCGGTACTGAAACTTCTCGCATCTCCGCGAAACATGTTGAGCGGTAGCTGGTCGAGTATTACGGTCAGAGCCAGGCAGCCTTCCGGCGATCCTTTCCAGTCGTCAAGTTCGCCCTTGCCGGCTTGACGCCAAAGATTCTCGTACTTCGAGTGGATTTCGGCGTCCAGTTCCGGCGTGGAAGAAAACCAGCGTTGCCGCATCCTTTCCGCATACCAGAATTCGATGATGTGCTGTGGCGTGATTGGCTCTGGCATGTTTGTTAGGCCCTGATTCCCGTGCTTACCTGAATTCGTATTCCAGCTGCATCCGGAAGGTATTGTCCGGCGTTGCACTGGTTGTGCCAATCAGCCATGCTGCGTTGTAGCGAATCGCCTGCTTTCCGCCGAGAGAAATTTTACCGAAAATGGCAGGCCCGATTTTGTGCTGTTGCGCGTCGCGCGACGACCAATGATTCCATTCGCCCAACTCGCCCAATCCTTGCAAGCCGAACTCGAACTCCTGCTTCCAGCGATATTTCGCCTGCCACTGGTACTGGAAAACTGTGGTGTTCGGTGCATCGTCGGGGTCGCTGTCGCCGCCGAATTTTCGTTCGAACAGCAGGTTGCCGTTTAGTTGCAGCTTGTTGAATTCGGTCTGGAACAATGGTCCGAACTTGAACTCGTTCGCGGCCCCGTCCTGATTGACCGGGAACTCGAATTCGGTGATCAAGCCGACGTCCACCGGGTATTTCCCGCTTTCGGTCAGCTGGAATTTGTTTTCCCACTCCAGGATATTCAGCCGTGGCGCCGAACCTTCGTGCTCCGTTTTCAGGTATACCTCGGTAAACCAGTAGTCGGTTGCCCCATAGCCGACACCGAGACTGGCAACCCGGCTGGCATCGCCGGAGGGCGACGAGCCGAACTTGAAATCGATTTCTTTCTCGCCCTGTTCGACGGTGGGGATGTAAACGTAATCCGCGACTCCGGCGAATGCCGAGCCTGAAAACAGCGTGCCCGCGCAAAGCGCCAATGCGAAGATCTTTTTCATCAAGCAGTTCCTTTGTGATGGTTTGTGCGGTGGGACTGGCTGACCCACTTCATGCCCAAGCCAATGGCGGCCAGGGTGAAAACGTAAAATATCAATTGCATGCCGGCTGGCCTGGGGTCGTACCCGACCAGGCTGTGCAGCAGCATGCCGGCGATGGAGCGCTCGGGGAGCGCCACCGAGGTGTCCCATAGCGGCGCGGCAAGGCTGGGCAGGATGTCGGCCTGGATCAGGAAACGTGCCGCCTGAGCAGCCATTCCGGCGGCCAGGAGCAATACCAGCACGCCGGTTGCAGCGAAAAACCAGCGCATCGGTATGCGCAGCAGGCCGGCGTAGATGGCGTAGCCGGCGGTGACGCCCCCGACGATGCCCGCCAGGCCGCCAAGCAGCATCGACGACGCTCCCGAGCCATCCGAAGTGGAGATGCCATAAAGGAAAAGCACCGTCTCCGAGCCTTCGCGCAGCACCGCCAAGCCGACGACGACCAGTAGAATCGAGCATTCCTGCTGGCCATCGCGTATGGCATTGCCGACACTTTTGGCTGACTTGGCCAAAGCAGCGCCGTGCGAGGACATCCAGATGTTGTGCCACGCCAGCATCAGAACCGCGATGCCCAGCACGATGGCGTTGAACAGTTCCTGTCCTATGCCGCTCGCCATCGACGCGATGGCGTCCGTCGACGCGGCCACCAGTGCGGAGCCGGCCAGGCCGGCCGCGAGCCCGGCGATCAGCCAGCGGCTGCGGCCAGCCACCGACCTTGTCGCGGCGGCAATAATGCCGATAATGATGGCGGCTTCGAGCACTTCTCTAAACACGATGACAGCGGTGGCAAACATTTCGGTTCTCCTTTACTCGTCTTTACTGTGCGACGATTACGCCCTGAGCGGTTTTTTCGTTGAATTCGCCGTAAAAGCTGTAGCGTCCTGGGGCAAGAGGCCCGACGAAAATTGTGGCGGTCGACTTGCCGGCAATCACTTTCTCCCGATTGAGATCGTGGCTCTCGAATTCCTCAGGGGTGGAGTCCCGATTTTCGACCGAAAGTTTTATCTTCTTGCCCGATGGCACCACGAGTTCCGCCGGCTGGAAGCGATGGTCCTGAATGATCAGGACGTGCGCCGCTTCTGCGGCCATGACGGTTGAAGAGCAAATAATCGCCGCTGTCCCCATGACAAGGACAGCGACTTTGCGGCAAGAAAGAAGAACGCTTTGAATGGTGTTCACAACAGCTCCTTATGAAGACTCAAAAATTCACGGCAATTGATAACGGTTCTCATCTTACATGATAATGATTATCAACTGCAAGATGGTGTGATAAAAAATGCAGGATTTCCGCGCTAAAAAGCTCTGGGAACTGGGGAGTTTTCAATATTCGGGCGGTCTAATTATTTTTTCGCTGGGGTCAGGCTTAGGCGAAACCACTAAACAGGGTCGCACCTGGAATCGATTGCATTGGAAATGATCATGGTGAGCAAACTTTTTTCCCCGATCGCTCTCGGCGACCTGGCTTTGAGCAACCGTATCGTCATCTCGCCCATGTGCCAGTACTCGGCCGAACATGGCCAGGCGACTGACTGGCATCTGATTCACCTTGGCCAGCTGGCGTTGTCCGGCGCAGCCCTGCTGTTCATCGAAGCAACTGCGGTCGCGCCGGAAGGGCGCATCTCGCCGAACGATCTTGGGTTGTGGTCCGACAAAACGGAAGCGGCGCTTGCACGTGTTATCCAATCGATCCGGCATTATTCGGCGATGCCCATCGCCATCCAGTTGGCGCACGCCGGGCGCAAGGCATCGACACGGGTGCCGTGGGAAGGCGGCCAGTCTCTCGTGCCGGAGAGCGGCGGTTGGCAAACCATGGCACCTTCCGCCTTGCCATATGCCGAGGGCGACCCTCATCCACTAGCCTTGGGTGACGAAGACCTGAAGCGAATCCGCAACGACTTTGTGTCAGCGGCGCAACGGCTGGGTGTGGATGTGATTGAACTGCACGCGGCACACGGCTATCTCCTGCATCAATTCCTGTCACCCTTGTCGAATGTCCGCAATGGCCGGTATGGGGGCTCCCCGGAGAACCGCATGCGCTTTCCGCTCGAGGTTTTTGACGCCATGCGCAACGCCTTGCCCGACAGGCCGATTGGCGTCAGGATTTCCGCAACAGACTGGGTGGCCGGCGGGTGGGATATCGAGCAGAGCGTCGTTTTTGCCAAGGAACTGCAGCGCCGGGGGTGTGCGTTCATCGATGTCTCGAGCGGCGGGCTGTCTCCCTTGCAGCAAATCCCTGTCGAGCCGGGTTATCAGGTTCCTTTCGCCGAAAGAATCCGGCGCGAAACCGGCTTGGTTACGATTGCCGTAGGCCTGATCACCGAGGCGGAACAAGCCGAGACGATCGTCTCATCAGGACAGGCTGACATGGTGGCGCTGGCACGGGGAATGCTGTATGACCCGCGTTGGCCATGGCATGCAGCGGCAAAACTTGGCGCACAGGTGGATGCGCCGAAACAATATTGGCGTTCGCAGCCGCGGGAATTCAAAAACTTGTTCAAGCAAGGATGAAGCAAGTTCTGTCTGGGTAACGTCATAATAGAGCTTATGCAGTAACCATTGATGGAGGCCTTGATGGCGCAGGGCAATGTGGACGTACTCAAGTTGCAAACAAAGGGAAAAGCCAAACTGAGCGAACGGGCAGGAACGATTGCCCTGAAGGCGGACGACCCGGTCTGCGCTCTCCAGGCGATTGCTCGCCAGGCGAACATCAATATCTTCCTTACGCCGGAGGAAATGGAACGTATCGGCGGTGCGGGGAAACTACAGATTTCGCTGAGTTATGCCAACAACCTTGCCGGTGCTTCGGAAGCGGCGAAAAACGTCTTCAGCCTGGCTGGTGATGCGCATGCTGCCTTGGGGCAGAAAAACCAAGTCGGCTTGGGGAAAATCCTTGGCTTTGCGGGCCTCGCCGTGATCATTGCGGGGCTGGCGTTTGTGCTGGCTTACAAGATGCTGGAAAAAATTTATGGGTAGAAGTAGGGGCAAAGAATTGGTGGACCGAATGAGGATCGAACTCACGACCTCCGCATTGCGAACGCGGCGCTCTCCCAGCTGAGCTATCGGCCCAAATCAGTGGTGGATTCTACCCCAGCGTTCGTGGAAATTGAAGCGCTGAGAGATTGCGCCAATGATTCTCTTGCCTGATCAGAGAAATTCGTGTGCAATGAGGCACTATGGCAGACAGCAAAAAATACGAAATCCAGGTCGATACAGAGGCCACCTATCTTCCCGACCAGTCGGATGAGAGCAGCGGGCGTTACGTTTTCGCCTATACCATTTCCATCAGCAACACCGGAACCGAGGCGGCGCAACTGGTCAGTCGGCACTGGGTCATCACTGATGCGGCAAATCAGGTGCAGGAGGTGCGCGGACTCGGCGTGGTCGGCGAACAGCCGCTGTTGCGCCCGGGAGAGCGTTTCGAATACACCAGCGGCACCTCCCTGGCGACACCCGTGGGCACCATGCGCGGCAGCTACCAAATGGTGGCCGAAGACGGCACCCATTTCGAAGCCCCGGTTGCAGAGTTTTCCCTCGCAATACCGCGGGTATTGCATTAACCGATCATCGAAAAGCCGCAACGGCTTTACTTGTACCTTCGAAATATGAAAATCCTGCGTTTAGTCCCTGTCCTTCTCTTATCACTGTTTTCCGCCTGCGCCTCGCTGCCACCACCCAGCGTGGTAGGCGTCGTTCCCCCTCCGGCGGTCACTGTCGCGGCGCCGCCTCTGCAGGCGGCAGCGTGGAATACCGTTTCCGGCTGGAGCGAGGATGATCCTGCGCAGGCCTGGAGTGCGTTCCTGCAGAGTTGCGGCGCAATGAAACAGCAGCCGGCCTGGAAGGCAGTGTGCGACATGGCGGCGGTGCAGACAGCCCAACCCGAATCCTTGCGCCGCTTCTTCGAAGAAAACTTCACCCCTTACCAGGTGACCAATCCAGATAACAGCAGCGATGGTCTGATTACCGGTTATTACGAGCCTTTGCTGAATGGCAGCCGTACCCGGACCAGTCGTTTCCGCTACCCCCTCTATGCCGCGCCTGCCGATTTGCTGGTGGTCGATCTGGCCTCCGTTTACCCTGAATTGAAGGGGATGCGGTTGCGCGGCCGTTTGCAGGGCAACCGCGTTGTCCCCTATTACAGCCGCGCGGAGATCGACAATGGCGTGGCACCGCTGAAAGGCAGGGAACTGTTCTGGGTGGACGATGCGGTCGACCTTTTTTTCCTGCAGATTCAGGGGTCCGGCAAGATCAGGCTGCCGGGCGGGGAAATGGTGCGCATCGGTTATGCCGACCAGAACGGCTACCCCTATAAATCCATCGGCAAGGCTCTGGTGGAACGCGGCGAACTGACGCTCGACAAGGCTTCCATGCAGGGCATCAAGGACTGGGCCAAGCGCAATCCGGGCAAGTTGACCGAGCTGCTCGACGTCAATGCCAGTTATGTGTTCTTCCGCGAGTTGCCGAACCAGCTTTCCGGCCCCCTCGGCGCGCTGGGCGTGCCTCTGACGGCGGGACGGAGCCTGGCAGTCGACCCGCGCACGATCCCGCTTGGTGCGCCGGTGTTCCTTTCCACCACTTGGCCCAACGACGCCAAGCCGCTCAATCGCCTGATGCTCGCCCAGGATACCGGCGGGGCGATCAAGGGCGTGGTGCGCGCAGATTTCTTCTGGGGATTCGGCAACGATGCCGGCAAGTACGCGGGTAGCATGAAGCAGGCGGGAAAAATGTGGGTGCTGCTGCCGAAGGATTATCCGCTGCCACAGCCATAGCGCCTCGCCGGGTGTTGCCGGCGCGCGACTTGTTTACTTTCCGGCGCGTGCCGCTTCGAAGCGCGCGACATCCCCAATCTGCACATTCACCTTGGCCGGGTCTGCAGCCAGTTCCCCGAGCGCGAACAAGGGTTGCACCTCGCGCAGGGTGACGGTGGTGGCGGACGTTTCCGGAATGCCCAGGGTGGTGGTGCCGGAAAGGCTGCTGATCGGTGCGTTCGTGTTCTTGCGATACACCGTCAGCCTGTCTCCGGGCGCCAGCCCGGAAGTGCCGCCGGCGTCGAGAAAGACTTTTTTCCCCTGGATGCGCACGATGCTTGCCATGAACGGCAGGCAGGCCAGATCGTTGCTGACGGCCTCGACCTGGGTGTCGATGAGGCGTTCGGCCACATGGCCAAAGGGGGTGGCGAAGAAGGCGGCGCTGGCGAAGGGTTTATCGCGTCCCACCGTCACACGCCCGCCAGCTTCGGCGCTGGCGCGGTGGCGTGCAATCAGGGCGCCGCTGAGCCCGTCATGGATGAATATTTCCACTTCCAGACGACGCTCCGACGGACCTGGCTTGAGACCGACGGCAAGGTTCGGCCAAGGCAGGGCGAGTTCGGAGCGGCTGCCGCTTTCCTTGCCTTGCCAACCCCAATAAGGCCGGATGGTTCCGCCACCGAAGCCGGCGTCGAGAATCACGCCCGAAATCACGAACTGGCTTCCGGTCTGCTCGGCGATGCGGCGGATCATTTCCCGGTTGGCGGGAGAGTCGATGATGGGCTCACTGCCGGCCGACAGCAGCGAAGATATGTTATTGACCGGCAGTACGTTCCCGAGCAGTTCCAGGCGGCGCAGCAATTCGAGGGGATAGCCATCCCAAATATTGGAAATGTCCTCCACCTGGAGCGAATTGACCACCTGGAAGCGGGTGACGGCGATTTTTTTCTTGAAATTTGGTGTTCGGGCGACTGCTTTCTGGCCCGCCCTTGTCGGCGCGGTTTTTTCTTCCTGAGGCTGGACTTCTGCGCGTATCCGGACGTGCAACAGCCCGTCCGCGCTCCATTCCTGCAATACCGTGTGGCTAGATATGCTTGCCGCTGGCGTGACGCGCACGCTTTCCTGCAGCCTGCCGGAGGAGTCCATGTCGCTGCTGGCTTCGACCTGTGCGGCGGCACTCATGGCGGCTTGCTGCAGGGCATCCTGAATGGCTTCCTGGCGTGCCTGCTCCATGCCGCCGGCGTCAAGCGCGGCGATGCCTTCGGTTTCAATGGATTGTGCCGTTGCCGCGCTGGAAATGAGCAGCACAGCAAGGGCTAAGAGCCCGAGTTTCAAGCTTTATTCCGCGTGATAGAAGTTTGCCGCATTGCCGCAGCCTGTGGTGGTGCCAGTCTTGCCGCCGCAGTTCTGTGCCGTGGCAACGGTTATCGGTGCTTCGGCCTTTGGCGGTCTTTCAAGGCTGCCTTGCTGTTGAGGTATCGGCTGGCTTTGAGGCTGGTTCACGGTTTGATAAAACTGCTCGTTGAGTTCGAGCTCCAGCACCGTTTCGTAATTTCCGTCCGCCATCGGCGTCACCGTGACGATTTTCGCGCCACGGATGTAAGCGTCCACATATGCGCGGAAGCTGTCGTGCTGCGCGGCCAGACCGGCGATCGTGCTGTTGCTGGTGATCCTGACGCCGTAAACCTGTTCTGCCAGTGCCCGGTAGGCATCGAGCTTGGAAGCGCGCATCGCCATCAGGCGTTTTTGCCCTTCGGTATAGTTGCTGTTGGGGATGGTGGCGCCGTAGCCGATGGCGGTCAGCGTGACCGGGCGCATCACGACGGTTTGCTGTTTTGGCGTGGAGGAAGTGCCGAAAATCTGGGGCAACGAAAATGAACTGCAAGCAGTCAGCAGAACAATTGGCAATAAAAGCACAACGCGTTTGATCACGGGCATCCCCCAGGGTATTCGAGAACTTGCTTTAACAACACAGCTTATCGGCATGATAACCGATTTGTTAAGGGTAGAAATGTCCGCTACAGCGCCTTGCCTGTCTTGAGCGCAAAAGAAATGCCGATAGACTTCCACTCCTTGCTTTCGTCTTCGAGCAGGGCGCGGGTCAGGGGATTGTGTTCCAGCCATTCGCGATTCAGGGTGAGCGAAAAGCCGCTGCTGCCGAATTTGAGCTTCATCGGCGGCAGCTCGACGTCGCTGCGGCTGCGACAAAGCAGCACCGCGAGGCGCAACACCAGGATCAGCGGCCATTCGCTCGGGTTCAAAACCAAACTCAGCAGTTTGCTCAGGGCGCCGCGGTGAGCGCGCGCCAGCAGGCTCAATTGCTCCTGCTCAAGGCGGGAAAAACCGGGCATGTCGGCGTTGGCGAGAATGTAGGCAGAGTGGCGGTGATAGCCGGTGTGGGCGATGGAAATGCCGATCTCGTGCAGCCGTGCCGCCCACGCCAGCTGGAGCCTAGGATTGGCGATCGTGCCGTCCAGCTTGTGCGCGATCTGATCGAACAGCGTGCTCGCCAGTACCTGCACCCGTCCCGCCTGGGGCGGGTCGACGTGATAGCGGCGCATGAATTCGCGCACCGTGGCTTCGCGCATGTCATGTTTGTGGAAGCGGCCGATCAGGTCGTACAGCACGCCTTCGCGCAGCGCGCCGGTGGCCACATCCATGTGCTCGATGCCGAGTTCGGTGAAGATGCTGTTCATGATGGCAAAACCGCCGGCCAGTACCGGCACCCGGTCGGGCACCAGGCCCGCCAGTTGCAGCAGCTTAACATCCCCGGCCTTGAGCAGCAGCGCGCGCAGTCTGGCCAGGCCATCGCGTGTGATGCCGGATGCGGACAGCCCGTTCTGTTCCAGGATTTCAGCCAGGGCGCGCGCTGAACCCGAGGAGCCGACCGCATGTTGCCAGTGTCCGGCGGAAAAGTCCGCGGCGATGGTGAGGATTTCGCTGCGTGCCGCCAGTTCGGCCTGCAACAGGTCGTTTCTGCCGATCTTTCCGTCGGGGAAAAAGCGCCGGCTGAAGCTGACGCAGCCCATGTACAGGCTTTCCATCTGCTGCGGCTGGTATCCCGAGCCGATGATGAATTCGGTCGAGCCGCCGCCGATATCCACCACCAGGCGTTGTTCCTCCGAAACGGGCAGTCCGTGGGAAACGCCGAGGTAGATCAGGCGGGCTTCTTCCTTGCCGGCGACGATTTCAATGGGGAAGCCGAGCGCCGCTTGTGCCGCGTCCAGAAAGGCGGGCGCGTTTTTTGCCACGCGGAAGGTGTTGGTGCCGACAGCGCGCACCGCCTCGCGTGGCAGGCCGCGCAGACGCTCGGAAAAAATCTTGAGGCAGGCCAGCGCGCGCTGCTGCGATTCGTCGTCGAGGTATTTGTCCGGCGTCAGGCCGGCGCCGAGACGGACCGGTTCCTTGAGCGAGTCGAGCGGGTAGACCTGGTTACCCACCACGCGCGCGACCTGCAGCCTGAAACTGTTGGAGCCGAGGTCGACTGCGGCGATGGTGGAGTACGCTCGCATTTACTGCTCGATTTCGCGTTCCATCTCTTCCATGCTGGCGTGACGGACATCCTTGCCCTTGGCCATGTAGACCACGTAGCCGGCGATGTTCTTGGCATGGTCGCCCACGCGCTCCACCGCCTTGGCGGCGAACAGGATGTCGATGGCCGTGGTGATCATGCGCGGATCTTCCATCATGAAGGTGATCAGGTGGCGCAGTACCGCGTCGAATTCGTCGTCCACTTCCACGTCCTGGCGCTTCAGCTGGGCGGCGGCTGTGGTGTCGAGACGGGCAAAGGCGTCCAGCGCGGTGCGCAGCATTTCCAGCACCATTTCGCTCATGTGCCTGATTTCGGAGAAGCGGGGGACGGAAATGCGGTCGGCGCCGTGAATCTTTTTAGCCATGCGCGCGATTTTTTCCGCCTTGTCGCCGATTCTTTCCAGGTCGGTAATGGCGCGCTCGACCGTCATGATCAGGCGCAAGTCGCCGGCTGTCGGCTGGCGGCGCGCGATGATCTGGGTGCATTCGCCGTCGATCAGCATTTCCAGGGCGTTGACGCGGTGGTCGTTGGCGATCACTTCATCGGCCAGTTCCAGGTTGCCACTGGTCAGGGCCTCGATCGACTTGGTGATCTGTTCTTCCACCATGCCGCCCATTTGCAGTACGCGCGAACGAACCTCTTCCAGGTCGGCGTCCATTTGTTTGAATATGTGTTCCTGGGCCATGATGTTCTCCTCGCTGCTTCATCTCGGGTCGGGACTGGTACGTTGATCGAATCGCGGGATTCTAATCGTTGTTTGTGACAGTTGTGTGGCTACTGCGCGGTCAGGGTTCTCACGCCTTCTGGCGTACCGAGCAGCAGCACGTCAGCAGGGCGGCAGGCGAACAGGCCGTTGGTGACCACGCCGGTGATCTGGTTGATGGCCGTTTCGAGTTCCACCGGGTTCATGATCTGCATGTTGTGCACGTCCAGAATGACGTTGCCGTTGTCGGTGGTGAAGCCCTGGCGCAGCACCGGCTGGCCGCCGAGCTTGGTGAGCTGGCGCGCGACATAGCTGCGTGCCATGGGAATCACTTCCACCGGCAGGGGGAACTTGCCCAGCAAGTCCACCAGCTTGGTGCCGTCGGCGATGCAGACGAACTTCCTGCTGCAAGCGGCGACGATTTTTTCGCGTGTCAGCGCGCCGCCGCCGCCCTTGGTCATGTGCATGTGGCGGGTGATCTCGTCCGCGCCGTCGACGTAAACCGAGAGTTCGCTCACGCTGTTGAGGTCGAGTACCTCGATGCCGTGCTTGCGCAGGCGCTGCGCGGTCGCTTCGGAGCTGGCGACGGCGCCATCCAGTTTGTGCTTGATCTTGGCCAGTTCGTCGATGAAAAAGTTGGCGGTCGAGCCGGTGCCGACGCCGATAATGCCGCTGGGTACGTGTTCGATCGCGGCACGCGCCACGGCCTGTTTCAATTCGTCTTGAGTCATTTTTTTATATTCTTTCAAAATCGGGATGCAATAAGGTTAAAAGCATAGCGGCAACCGGCCATTTAGGCTATAGCCGGCTGCTCAAATGTGCCGATTACTGCTAATCTTCGTCTTATATACGAACAACTGTGTAGCCCTATGCCAACCGATTATTTGGAAAAAATCCTCACCGCCCGCGTTTACGACGTGGCCATCGAAAGCCCGCTGGAAGAAGCGCCCAACCTTTCACGCCGTCTCGGCAATACCATCCTGCTCAAACGGGAAGACATGCAGCCGGTGTTTTCGTTCAAGTTGCGTGGCGCCTACAACAAGATGGCGCAGCTGCCGCGCGCCGTCCTCAAGCGCGGCGTGATCGCAGCATCTGCCGGCAACCACGCGCAGGGCGTGGCACTGGCGGCGCAGCGGCTGAAGTGCGAGGCGGTCATCGTGATGCCTGCCACCACCCCCAACATCAAGGTCAACGCCGTGGTGGCGCGCGGCGCTCAGGTGGTGCTGCATGGCGATTCCTACAGCGACGCCTACGTCCATGCAATGGAACTGGCGAAAGAAAAGAAGCTCACCTTCATTCATCCCTACGACGACCCCGAGGTGATCGCCGGACAGGGGACCGTCGGTATGGAAATCCTGCGCCAGCACGGCGGGCCGATCCACGCGATCTTCGTGCCGGTCGGCGGCGGCGGGCTGATCGCCGGCGTGGCCGCTTACGTCAAGCGCCTGCGCCCGGACATCAAGATCATCGGTGTCGAGCCGGTGGACGCCGACGCCATGTACCAGTCCCTGCGCCAGAAGAAGCGCGTGACGTTGGCCCAGGTGGGGATTTTCGCCGACGGCGTGGCGGTGAAGCAGGTCGGCGAGGAAACTTTCCGCCTCTGCCAGCAACTGGTGGACGAGGTGATCCTGGTCGACACCGACGCGATCTGCGCCGCCATCAAGGACGTGTTCGAGGACACGCGCTCGATCCTCGAGCCGGCCGGCGCGCTGTCCATCGCCGGCGCGAAAATGTACGCCAAGCAGCACAAGCTCAAGAACAAGAACCTGGTGGCCATCGCCTCCGGCGCCAACATGAACTTCGACCGCCTGCACCACGTGGCCGAGCGCGCCGAACTGGGCGAACAGCGTGAAGGCATACTGGCGGTCACCATCCCCGAGCGGCCGGGCAGCTTCAAGGAATTCTGTGCTCTGCTCGGCCCGCGCGCCATCACCGAGTTCAATTACCGCTTCTCCGACCCCGGCCAGGCCCACGTTTTCGTCGGCGTGCAGGTGCATAACCGCAGCGAGATGGACAAGCTGCTGGCGGCGCTGAAGCACAGGGAGATCGCGGCAGTCGACCTGTCCGACAACGAAATGGCCAAGCTGCACGTGCGCCACCTGGTCGGCGGCCACGCCCCGCTGGTGAAGGACGAAATGGTGTTCCGCTTCGAGTTTCCCGAGCGCCCCGGCGCGCTGCTGAATTTCCTCAACAGCATGAGCCACAGCTGGAACATCAGCCTGTTCCACTACCGCAACCACGGCACGGACTACGGCCGGGTGCTGGTAGGCATCCAGGTGCCGCCGCAGGACAAGCAGGCGTTCAAGGACTTTCTCGACAAGCTCGGCTACCCCTATTGGGACGAGAACGACAACCCGGCGTATAAGCTCTTCCTCGGCTGATGGAATTCTGGCTGCTGTACCTGCTGACCGGCGTTTTCGCCGGTTTTCTGGCCGGTTTGCTGGGGGTGGGCGGCGGGCTGGTGATCGTGCCGGTGCTGACCTTCATCTTCACCGCCCAGCACTTCCCGCATGAGCACATGCTGCACGTTGCGCTGGGCACGTCGCTGGCCAGCATCCTGTTCACCTCGCTCTCCAGCCTGCGCGCCCATCATGCCCATGGCGCGGTGAACTGGCCGGTAGTGCGCGGCATCGCGCCCGGCATCGTCGCCGGCACCCTGCTGGGAACCGTGCTGGCCGCCCAGCTCTCGACCAATTTCCTCAAGGTTTTTTTCGTGGTGTTCGTCTACTACGTCGCCGCCCAGATGCTGCTCAACATCAAGCCCAAACCCGCGCGCCAGTTGCCCGGCCCGGGCGGAATGTTCGGCGCGGGGAGCGTGATCGGTGGCGTTTCCAGCCTGGTGGGGATCGGCGGCGGCACGCTGTCGGTTCCGTTCATGACCTGGTGCAACATCAAACTGCACCAGGCCATCGGCACCTCGGCCGCCATCGGCTTCCCCATTGCCGCCGCGGGGGCGCTCGGCTACGTCGTCAACGGTCTGGGTGCCGCCGGCCTGCCGCAATACAGCCTGGGCTTCATCTACCTGCCGGCCCTCGCCGGCCTGGTGTTCGCCAGCGTCCTGACCGCGCCGTTCGGCGCAAGGATGGCTCATCGCTTGCCGGTGCCGCAGCTCAAAAAAGTGTTCGCCGCGCTGCTGATCGTGCTGGGCACGCGCATGCTGACAAGCTTGTTTTAATGCCTCCCGACTGACGGCCGGCCACAGGCGGAACGCTTTCCTTCAGGGTTGCCCCGTGATCGGCAGTGCCAACCCGTCACAGACCTCCGACCTAAGCGGTTTATCACAGATCCAAGTTGATAATGACGCTCATCGAAGAGATGGATCCGGGCGCTGCCGGCGCGCATTGAAAATTGATAATAATCAAGTTATATTACTCATCGCCCGACCGTTTTGAACGGATCAAAAAATTAGTATAAAGAAGGCATTCCGGGCATCATCGTCTGGTCAATTTCCAATGCGAATCAACAAAACGTCCATTATGGACAAACTGCCTCTGTCTGGCCCCAGGATACTGGCTTCGGCGTTCTTGCTGTGGGCGTTGCCTGGCCAAGCCGAAGAAAACAATACTTCCGCAGACTACTATTTCCAGGAGTTTCCCGTCGTTCTGACCGCGTCCCGTTTGTCGCAACCGCTGTCCGAAGCGCCTAGCGCGATGACGGTCATCGACAGGGAGATGATCAAGGCATCGGGTTTCCGCACCGTGCCCGATCTGATGCGCCTGGTGCCCGGGATGTATGTGGGCTTTGCCGATGCGAATCGTCCGGTGGTTTCTTTTCATGGCGCGACGGATGAATTCTCGCGCCGCATGCAAATACTGATCGATGGCCGCAGTGCCTATTTGCCCCCCTTTGGCGGCGTGAACTGGGCCGACCTCCCGCTCCAGATCGAAGACATCGAACGCATCGAAGTCGTGCGCGGGCCGTCTTCGGCTTCGCATGGCACCAATTCTTTTTACGGTGTGATCAATATCATCACGCGCGATGCGCTCAGTCAGGTCGGCGGCAGCGTGTCGCTGACGGGTGGCGACGCTTCCGATGTCTCAGCCAGATTCGGCAAAGTCGGGGAGCAATTCGACTATCGCCTGTCGCTAGGCTATCGTTCCGACCAGGGAATCGATAACGCCATCTTGAACGATCACAACACGACGCGCTTGTTCAATTTCCGCGGCAACTATCATCCGAATGCGACAGATAGTCTCGACGTGCAACTGGGCAGTAGCGATGGCGTGTACGGCCTGGGTATCGCCGGCAGACCGGAGGACGCATTCCGCGACACCACGTCGCAGAGCCGTTTCCTGCAAACCAGCTGGCTGCACGTTTGGCCGGCAAGCAGCGAGAGCAAGCTGACCTATTCCTACACCGAGCGCAGTTCAGTGGATCCCTACCTGTGCATCGATTCGGCAACGTGTCAGGGGAATAACCTGCCCGCAGTCCCCATCGCTCAGGGCTTTACCCGGCAGGAAGTGTATAGCCAGCGCAACGAGCTGGAATTGCAGAACACCCATCAGCTGAGCGGTAGCAATCGCCTGGTGTGGGGCGCAAGGACGCGCAGCGATCACGCTCACTATCCCTTGTATATGGGGCGCCCTTATACCGTGAATTCGTGGCAGGTATTCGCCCACGATGAATGGCGCATCACCCCGGCGGCGGTTCTGAATATCGGCACCATGCTCGAAGACAACGGCATGGGGAGTAAAAACAGCTCGCCGCGCGCGTCTCTGAACTACCATTTCACGCCCCAGCACACGGTGCGCGTGGGAGTTTCCACCGCCACGCGCAGCCCGGCGATGGGCGAGGTGTATATGGATGCGCAGAACACGATTCTCGGCGGCGCCTACGTGCCACCCGTCACGCCGCTCAAACCGGAAAAAATCGTCTCGAAAGAGGTGGGTTATCTCGGGGAGTTCCATTCGCTGGGAGTGACCGTGGATGTGCGGGCATATGTAGACCAGGTGACGGATATGATCTTTGTCGATAAATATCCCCTGCTGACCCCCGCAGACAGCTTCAAGAACATGATTTCGGCCGAGTACAAGGGCGTGGAAGCAACGCTCAAGTACCACTGGAATCAAAACCGCAGCTTTCTGTTGGCCAATTACGCGCACCAGCGGGCTTCGATCAGTTTCGGCAATTACCCCACGCAATATTTCAGCACCGTCCCCGATCCGTATGACCCGGTCACCTATTCCTCGGTCGGCGATCGCGTAAGGCGCTTTTATCAGACCGAGCTGCTCGACCAGTTTTCCCAGACCGTCCCGACGGATAGCGCCAGTCTCCTGCTGTCGCATCAATTTGCAGAAAATTGGCAATTCAGCGCCGGGTATTATTGGCGCAATCCGGTGCGCGTGATCAACGTCAGCCCGGACGTGACGCGCGAAAACACGATGCGCAGGCTCGATTTCCGTATTGCGAAAACCTTCAAGTTCGACCAGGGGCGCAACGCGGAACTGGCATTGGTGGTGCAAAATGCGACGCAAAACAATTACACGAAATATGGCACGGTCAATGAGGCAGCCAATGTTTTCTTCATGCGGCGCAGTTGGTTGACGGCAACCGTGAATTTCTAGTGTCTGGCCAGGGCTTCGAATCCGCTCGTTTTCCTTGGTGTCAACAAATCCGCGGCAACTGTTCTCCGCTGAGCCAGTCCACCATGCGCCTGACGCCGAAAGCCGATTCCCGCTGCACGAAAGCGTGCGAGTCTGCCGTCACGTCGCCGATGATCGCGGCATGCTCCCCCAACGGGTGGCCGCGCATTGCAGCCAGCAGCGTTTCCGCCGCATCCGCCGGGCAGATCACCAGCAGTTTGCCGGCGTTGGCGACGTAAAGCGGGTCGAAGTCGAGGAGTTCGCAGGTCGCGCTCACGGCTTCCCGAATCGGCAGGGCGCTTTCGCGGACGAGCATGCCGACGCGCGACTGGCGCGCCAGTTCGTTGAGCGCAGCGGCCACGCCGCCCCGCGTCGGGTCGCGCAGGCAGTGAATGTCCGGTACTGCGGCCAGCATCGCGGCGACCAGGTCATGCAGCGCAGCGGAATCGGACAGGAGAGGGGTCTCGAATTTCAGCTTCTCGCGTTGCGCCATGAGCGCCATGCCGTGGTCGCCGATGAAGCCGTTGATCAGTATTTTGTCGCCCGCCTGGGCGCGATTGCCGGAAATATCCACCCCCTCCGGCACCACCCCGACGCCCGTGGTGTTGATGAACACGCCGTCCGCCTTGCCGCGTTCCACCACCTTGGTGTCGCCGCTGACGATGGACACGTCGGCAGCGCGGGCAGCGGCCGCCATGGAATCGACGATGCGCTTGAGGTCGGCGAGGGGGAAGCCTTCTTCCAGGATGAATCCGGCGGTGAGGTAAAGCGGTAGCGCACCTGCCATGGCGACATTGTTGATGGCGCTGTGTACCGACAGGCTGCCGATGTCGCCGCCGGGGAAGAACAGCGGGGTCACCACGTGGCTGTCGGTGGCGATGGCCAGGCGGCCCGGGGGCGGGGTAAAGCAGGCATGATCGCTCAGGGGGCGCAGGTGCTCGTTGTCGAACGCGGCCAGAAAGAGCTCCTCGACCAGTTCCGCCATGGCGCGCCCGCCGCTGCCGTGGGCCATGCTGACATGGCCGTGCTGCAGGTCCAGCGAGCTGATGAAGCGCCGCCGCACCTTGCTCATTTCTTGTCCTTGGGAGACTCTTTTCCCAGTTCGTGGCGCAACAGCTTGGCGCGCAACCCGACCCGTGACAGCCCGAGTTCCAGCGCGGCGCGCGACTTGTTCCAGCGGTGGCGGTTCAGGGTTTCCCGCAGCACCCGTTTCTCCAGCGCGTCCATGCGGTCTTTCAGCATCCCCCCGGCCATGTCGGACTCCCGCGGGGTGAGGTCTTCCTCCAGGCTGGCATTCAGTACGTGCTGCGACATCAGTTCCACGTCCAGGTAAGGGCGCACGCTCAAGGCGAGCATGCGCACGATTTCGTTGCGCAGTTCGCGCACGTTGCCGGGCCAGGGGTAGCGCATCATGGCTTGCAGCGCTTCCTCGGCGAAGCCCTGCACCGGCTTTTCCAGCGCATATACCGCTTCGCGCAACAAATGGTGGGCCAGCACGGGAATGTCCATGGCGCGGCTGCGCAGCGGCGGAATATGCAGTGAGAAAGTGGTGAGGCGGTAGTAAAGGTCTTCGCGGAAGCGGCCTTGCTTGACATCAGCTTCCAGGTCGCGGTTGGTGGCGGAAATCACCCGCACGTCGACATGGCGCGAGCGCGAGCTGCCGAGCGGGCGGATCTCGCCGTCCTGCAGCACGCGCAGCAGCTTGACCTGGAACGCCGGCGAAGTCTCGCCAATCTCGTCGAGAAAAATGCTGCCGCCGTCGGCCTGCTCGAACAGGCCGACGCGATTCTCATACGCGCCGGTGAAGGCGCCGCGCTTGTGGCCGAACAGCTCGCTTTCCAGCAGGGTATCGGACAGGGCGCCGCAATTCTCGATCACGAACACCCGGTCGGCGCGGCTGCTGCCGTAGTGGATGGCGCGCGCCAGCAATTCCTTGCCGGTGCCGGATTCCCCGGTGATCAGCACGGAAATGTCGTACGGCGCGATGCGCCGCGCCATTTCGCACACGCTGTGGAGAGGGCTGCCCTCGCCGCGGATCAGGCGCTCGAAATGGTACAGGTTGCGCAGCGCCTCGCGCTTGGCCTCGACGCGCTTGCGCAGCACCGGCTCGGCGGTGCGGATTTCCAGCGACGCCTGCTGGTTTTCCTGCTGCAGGCGGTACAGCCGCGCAGCGGCGCGTACGTTGAGCAGCAGCGCCTCGGGGTGCCAGGGCTTGGTGAGATACTGGTAAATGCCGGCGTCGTTGATGCCGGCGATGATGTCTTCGGTCTCGGTATAGCCGGAAATGATCAGGCGCACCGTATCCGGATAGCGCTCCCGCACCTGCTTGAGGAAGGAAACGCCGCTTGTGCCCGGCATGCGCTGGTCGCACAGGATCACGTGCACCGCCTCCTGCTCCAGGACGCCGTGCGCTTCTTCCGCCCCCGAGACGGCGAAAACCTCGAACTCCTCCTCCAGCGTGCGGCGCAACGCCTCCTGCGAGCGCACTTCGTCGTCAACGATCAATACGGTAGAGAGCGGAGCCATGGCCTATTGTTGCGCAAATTAGCCGTCGATGGAAAGAAGCTTTTCAGCAGATGCGAGGAAGCTGTTCACCGGTCAGCCAGTCCACGATGCGCTTGCCGCCGAAGGTGGTCTCCATCTGCACGAAGTGGTGGTCATCAGGGATCACCTCGCCGACCAGCGCGGCTTCCCGGCCCAGCGGGTGGGCGCGCATCGCGGCCAGCAGGGCCGGCGCGTCCTCGTTGCGGCAGATGGCGATCAGCTTGCCCTCGTTGGCGGAATAGAGCGGGTCGAGGCCGAGAAACTCGCACGCCGCCCGGACTTCAGCGCGGATGGGCAGGGCGGATTCGCGCAGCATCATGCCCACGCCAGACTGGCGCGCGATTTCGTTGAGCGTGGTGGCCAGCCCGCCGCGCGTCGGATCGCGCAGCGCGTGGATATCCGGCACCGCAGCCACCATGGCCGCCACCAGCCCGTGCAGCGCGGCCGTGTCGGACTGGATGGTGGTGCCGAAACTGAGGTTTTCGCGCAAGGACATGATCGCCACGCCGTGGTCGCCCAGCGGGCCGTTGACGATGATCGCGTCCCCCGGTCGGGCGCGGTCGCCGGAAATATTCACCCCCTCCGGCACCACGCCCACGCCGGTGGTGGTGATGAACACGCCGTCGCCCTTGCCGCGCTCCACCACCTTGGTGTCGCCGGTAACCACCGGCACGCCCGCCTCGCGCGAGGCGCGCGCCATGGACTCGACGATGCGCGCCAGGTCGGCGAGCGGAAAGCCTTCTTCCAGTATGAAAGAGGCGGAAAGGTAGAGCGGCACCGCGCCCGCCATGGCGACATCGTTGATGGTGCCGTGCACCGACAGGCAGCCGATGTCCCCGCCGGGGAAGAACAGCGGCGACACCACGTGCGCATCGGTCGCCATCACCATGCGCCCCGGCGGCACTTGAAAGCTCGCCTGGTCGTTCTGCTGGCGCAGGAATTCGTTGTCGAAAGCCGCCATGAACAGCTCCTCGATCAACTGCGCCATGGCCCGCCCGCCGCTGCCGTGCGACATGTCCACGCGGCCGTGTTTGAGGTCGAGGGGGCGGATGTAGCCGGTCCTGGGTTTGTTCATTTGGTCGCCTTACTGATATTCTGATTTCAGCACATCGTGCAGTGTGTGGATGCTGTCGATCTCCGGCCGATCCACCTTGCCGGCAAGGTCGAAACCGAGAACGTTAACCACGGAATACACTGAATACACGGAAAATGCTCCATTGCTTTACCTTCCGTGTATTCAGTGTATTCCGTGGTTATTTGCCTTTTCATTTTACGATTCGTTCGATTTCGACTTTCGGATAATGGCCGAAGTTGACCAGCAGCCCCAACTCAAGTCCGGTTGCTTTCAGGTAATTGTGAACCTGCGCCCGGTGTTCGCCCGCCAGTTCCTTCGCCGCCTTGAGTTCGACAATGATCCGCTCGAAGCAGATGAAGTCCGGTTTGTATGTCTGCTCCAAACGGTCACCCTTGTAATGCAATGCCAGCTCTCGGTGGGCTGCAAAGGGGATGTCCTGCTTGCCAAGCTCTTTCTCAAGACATTCCTGATAGACCGCTTCCAGAAACCCGCACCCCATCTCACGATAGACTTCGAATATGGCGCCCCTTATTCGAAAACTTTCTTCTTCATATTTTAGGTCTGCCATTTCCGTGTCATCCGTGTGTTCCGTGGATATCGGTTATTCCTTGAGTTGCTTGATCGCCATCGCTGAGCTCGGCACCTGCAATTTGCTCGGCGGTGATCATGTTTGATCCTGTTTCTGCGCTTCCCTGTAACGCCCGTAAGTGTAATAAGCCGCGCAAGCCCCTTCCGACGACACCATGCACGAGCCGATCGGGTTGTCCGGCGTGCACACGCTGCCGAACAATTTGCAGTCGAGCGGGTTCTTCACGCCGCGGATGATGGCGCTGCATTCGCAGGACTGGTGGTCCGCCACCGAGGCATGGGTCAGCTCGAAACGTTTTTCGGCGTCGAAGGCGGCGTATTTCTCGCGGATCTGCAGCGCGCTGTCCGGCACCCAGCCGAGGCCGCGCCATTCGAAGGTGTCGCGCAGTTCGAACACCTCGTCCACCATGCGTTGCGCCTTGAGGTTGCCGTCGCGGGTCACCGCGCGGGTGAATTCGTTTTCCACCTCGGCGCGGCCCTCGTTGATCTGGCGGATCAGCATCAGGATCGCCTGCATCATGTCGAGCGGTTCGAAACCGGCGATCACCACCGGCATATGGTACTCAGCTGAAAACGGCTCGTAGGGGCGGCTGCCGATCACGGTGGACACGTGCGCCGGGCCGACCACGCCGTCCACTCGAGCCTCGCCGCTCTGCATGATGGCGCCGATGGCGGCGGGGGTGAGCACGTGGTTGGAAAATACCGTGAAATTGTTCAGCCCGAGTGTTTCGGCTTGCAGGATCACCACCGCAGTGGGCGGGGTGGTGGTTTCGAAGCCGATGGCGAAGAACACCACCTGCCTTTCCGGATTTTCCTGGGCGATTTTCAGCGCGTCTGCGCTGGAATAGACCATGCGTATGTCCGCCCCGTCGGCCTTGGCCTTGAGCAGGCTCACGCGGCCGGAACCGGGTACGCGCAGCATGTCGCCGTAGCAGCACAGAGTCACGCCGGGCATGCGCGCCAGCTCGATGGCGTTGTCCACCCGGCCGATGGGCAGCACGCACACCGGGCAGCCGGGGCCGTGGATCATGTGCACGCAGTCCGGCAGCAAGCCCTGAATCCCGTAGCGGAAAATGGCGTGGGTGTGGCCGCCGCAGAACTCCATCAGGCCGTATTCGCGCTCCGGCCTGGCCTCGCGCCTGATGTCCGCCGCCAGCTTGCGCGCCAGATCGCCGTCGCGGAATTCGTCGATGTATTTCATATGGGTGAGGAGTGAGGGGTGAGGGGTGAAGAGTCGAGTGTCTCGGCGATTTCGGCGAACAGCGCCAGAGTTTTCTCGGCTTCCTCGGGGTCGAGGCGGTTGATGGCATAGCCGACGTGGACGATGACGTAGTCGCCCAGCGCGACGTCGTCCACCAGCGCGAGCGAGATTTCCTTGCGCACGCCGCCCAGATCCACAACGGCCAGGTCGTTTTCCAGTAGTTCGGCCACCCGGGCCGGAATTGCTAGGCACATGTTCAGTTTCCTTTTTGTATCGCCACCCACGCCTGGCCCAGGCTCAGCCCGCCATCGTTGGGCGGCGCCTGGCAGGCTTCGAGAACGGTCAGTCCGGCCTGTTCCAGCCGGCCACGGAGATTCCGGCTCAGGATGGCGTTGAGAAAGCAGCCTCCGCCCAGCACGACGGTCCTGATCCCGCTCTGCTGCACCGCCTGCATCGTCCAGGCCGCCAGCCCCTGCGCCAAAGTAGCATGAAACAGCGCCGCGCCGAAGGCCTGATCGGGGGTGTCCGCCACAGCGCCGAGCAGGGGCCGGAAATCCAGCACGCCGTCCGGGGCAAGCCGGTAGCCATCGGTCAACGGCTCCACCGCGCCATGGATTTCCGCCAGTCCTTCCAATGCCATCGCGGCCTGACCCTCGAACGAGGCTACGTCCCGCGTCCGCAGCAGGCCGGCTGCCGCATCGAACAAGCGTCCGCAGCTCGAAGTCGTCGGTGCGTTGATGCCGCGCTCCAGCATCTGCCGCACGGTCGCGGCGGCAGGATGGGTAAAGCGGGCTTCGATCGTATCTCCCAGCCCCAGCTGATGCAGCGCGCTGGCGGCCATGCGCCACGGTTCGCGTGCGGCGCGATCGCCGCCGGGAAGGGCGAGCGGCCGGAGGTGGCCGAGGCGTTGGAAATCCGCGCCTTCCACCCGCAGCAGTTCGCCGCCCCAGGCTTCCCCGTCCGGGCCGAAGCCGACACCGTCGAGGGCCAGGCCCAGCACCGGACCGGTGACGCCATGTTCGGCCTGCACGGCGGCGATGTGGGCGTGGTGGTGCTGCACGGCGAGCGCGGGAATGCCGCGCTGATGCGCGAATTCGGCGGCAAAGCGGGTGCTGTGGAAATCCGGGTGCAGGTCGTGGGCCACGATCTGCGGTTCGATTTCCAGTACTTCCATCAGGTGGCGGACCGTGTCATCCAGCGAGGTGCGGGTGGGCGCGTTGTCCAGGTCGCCGATGTGCTGGGAGAGAAAAGCCTCGTTGCCTCGCGTCAGGCACACCGTATTCTTGAACCAGCCGCCGCAGGCCAGGATAGCCGGGCCGGAACGGGGCAACTGGATGGCGCGCGGGGTGTAGCCGCGGGCGCGGCGGATGAATTGGTAAGCGTGAGGGGTGAGGGGTGTACCCGCAAGGGGCATCCCCGCCGGGAGCGGAGCCGAAGGCTCGCGCTCCGGCGTGAAGGAGTGAGGAGTAAGAACGGGGACGCTCCTCACTACACTGTCGTCGCAGCGCACCACGATGTCGCGATCGTGCAGCACGAAGGCATCGGCGATCCCCCCCAGTCTTGCTAGAGCCTCGTCGTTGCCGGTCACCAGTGGTTCGCCGCAGGGGTTGGCGCTGGTCATTACCAACATCAGTTCCTGCTGCTGCTGCTCCAGCCAGGCAGTGGTGGCGGGTTTTCCTGCCGCTTCATGAAACAGCATGAAATGCAGCGTGGTATAGGGCAGCATCGCGCCCATCCAGGCGATCCCCGGTGCGATGCCTGCCAGCAAGGCATCGCATTCCGCTTTCTTGCGCAGCAAAACAATGGGGCGCTCGCGCGTCTGCAGCAGGTCGGCGCTGGCCGCGTCCACTTCCACCAGGGCTTGCAGCGAAGCGGGGTTGGCCGCCATCACCGCGAAGGGTTTTTCCTCGCGCTGCTTGCGCTCGCGCAACCTGGCGACCGCCTGGGCGTTGCGCGCATCGCAGGCGAGGTGGAAACCGCCAAGTCCCTTGATGGCGAGGATTTCACCTGCCTCGAGGCGCGCCACGGCGGCGGCGACGATATCGTCCGCCGCGACTGCCCGGCCGGAAGCATCCAGCAGTGCCAGGCGCGGGCCGCACACCGGGCAGGCATTGGGTTCGGCGTGGAAGCGGCGGTTTGCCGGGTCGCGATATTCCGCGCCGCACGCCGGGCACAGCACAAAGGGCGCCATGCTGGTGTAACGGCGGTCATAGGGCAGGTGGCGGGTGATGGTGTAACGCGGGCCGCAGTCGGTGCAATTGATGAAAGGGTAGCGGTAACGGCGGTCGGTCGGGTCGAACAGTTCGGCGAGACAGGCGGGGCAGGTGGCGGCGTCGGGCGCGATGCCGGTATGGGCTGGGCCGCCTTGGCTTTCCAGGATGGCGAAACCATGCGCGACGGCAAGCGCTGCGCCATCCCCGGACTCGACCGCATCCACCCGCGCCAGTGGCGGCGCATCCGTTCTCAGCCGGGCAAGCAGGTTGCGGATGGCGTTTTCTTCGCCCAAGGCGGCAATTTCCACGCCCTCGCCGTCATTGCGCACCCAGCCCTGAAGTCCGAGCTCGCGCGCCAGGCGGTAAACGAAAGGCCGGAAGCCGACGCCCTGAACCTGGCCCCGTACCCGGATGCGAATTGAAACGAAGCCGCCGTAGGGTGGGCAAAGCGAAGCGTGCCCACGCTGCCCATCTTCATTCACCATAATCATGCTCATCCATGCTCGCACCCGCCCAGTCGGCAGGCAAATCGCCCTGGGCGACAAAACGATGAAAACTCGAATGGGGCCAATCCTTCACATGTTTTACCAGCACGTGTTTGAGCGGATTGGCGTGAATGTAATCCACATGCTGCCGCAAGTCTGTCTCGTCCCTTATCTGGTGTTCCCAGTAACGGCGCTGCCAGATGCCCTTTTCGCGCTTTCCCTCCTTGCTTGCGCAACGAAATTTGGCAGGCGGCAGCGCGCGGGAGAATCCTGCCTTGATCAGATTCCAACGTAGCGGGTAATCCGCGTCATCCGGCGGCATGGTCCAGATCGCGTGCAAGTGTTCCGGCAAAATGCAGATAGCCACGGTTTGGAAGGGGCGCTTGCGTTGTACCTTCGAATAGACCGACCGCAGGTGGTCGATATGGTCTACAAGGGTTGACGAGTGGCGGTCCGCCAGCGCGACGGTGAAGAAAAACGTGCCGCCAGGGATAAGGCTGCGACGATAGTTGGACATGGCTTTACCTTGTCTTGGTCAGGTGGGCACGCTTTGCTTTGCCCACCCTACGTCGACGCTACACTTCTCGCGTTTATTAGCCCGGCTCCCAGCCAAGCCAGCCACTCGTCCATGCCTTCCCCGCTGGTGGCGGAAGTCAGGATGACCTTGATGCCGGGGTTCACGCGCCGCGCGTATTCGACGCACTGCGCGACATCGAAGTTGAGGTAGGGCAGCAGGTCCACCTTGTTGAGCAGCATCAGGTCGGCGGCATGGAACATGTCGGGGTACTTGAGCGGCTTGTCCTCGCCCTCGGTTACGGAAAGGATCACCACCTTGTGCGCCTCGCCCAGGTCGAAACCGGCGGGACACACCAGGTTGCCGACGTTTTCGATCAGCAGCAGGCTGTTGTCGGCGGGCTTCAGGCTTTCCATGGCATGGCCCACCATGTGGGCGTCGAGGTGGCAGCCCTTGCCGGTGTTGATCTGGATGGCGGGCGCACCGGTGGCGCGAATGCGGTCGGCGTCGAAGCTGGTTTGCTGGTCCCCCTCGATCACCGCAACCGGAATCTTCCCTTGCAGGCGTTCGATGGTGCGGGTGAGGAGGGTGGTCTTGCCCGAGCCGGGGCTGGATACCAGGTTGATGGCGAAGATGCCGTGCGTTGCAAGGTACGTGCGGTTCTGCGCCGCATAGGCGTTATTCTTGCCCAGGATATCCTGCTCGATCTGCACCATGCGGCTTTGCGACATGCCCGGCGCGTGGGCGTGGGCGGCGCCCAGGCCGAAGTGCAAGCCTGCGCCGCCGTGCTCGCGGTATTGAACGTGTTCGCTGCCGTGCGGGTGGCTGTGGCCGTGGGCGTGGAACAGGCCGCCGTGCGCGTGTTCATGGGGATGAGAGTGGCCTTCTCCCTCGATGTTCGTTTCGCCTTCGCCGCAACCGCATACTGTGCACATGCTTATCTCCGTTTGAGAACGTGCTTCTAATCCACTTCCAGTTCCTTGATGCGCATTTCCGTGCCGCCGGTCACTTCCACCGGGTAGCCCCCGCATTCCGGGCAGGGGTCGTAGCGTTGCGCCAGATTCACAGTCTTACCGCAACTCAGACAGCGTCCCTCTCCGGCAGTTTCAATTATTTCCAGCTGCGCTCCCTCTGCCACGCTGTTCTGCGTCACGGCGTCGAAGCAGAAGCGCAGCGCTTCCGGCTCCACCCCGGCCAGTTGCCCGACTTCGACCCACACGGTCTTCACCCGCGCAAACCGGTTGCTGCTGGCGCTGTCTTCGATGATCTGCAGCATGCTCTCGGCGAGCGACATTTCATGCATGGTTCAATTCGACCTCATAAGCCACACAGGGGTCAAGTGCCAGCAGCAGCAATTCGGCGGCTTCGCGCGCCTCGTCCGGCGTGGTTGCTGGCCTTCCCGTCAAGCCACAAGTATAGGCGCCCTGCGAATGGAAATTCCATTCGGTGGGGGCCACGATGCGGTAATCCGCCACTTTCCCGTCCGTGTCCAGCGCCAGCCGGTGGACCAGCAGGCCGCGCGCGGTCTGTACCCACGCGGCGCCCTCACTGGTGCCCAAACTTGCGCTTTCCAGCCAGGGCGGGTGTTGCTCGTCTGCGTCCATGCTTTCGCCCAGTTCGACCACTTCCAGCAGACGCGCCAGCAGACGCACGAAAATGGTCGACCCTTCGCGCTCCAGTAAAGTGGAAATCAGCGGATGACCTGCCATCCGGGCCAGGGCGCCGGTTTCCGCGGGCGCACCCTGCCAGCAGGGGAGCATCGCGAAATTCCGTTCCCGTTCCAGTTCCGGCAGCACATGATTGAGCATTTCTCCCCGCCTCAGTGGCGGCAGGAGCGGGACGCCACCTCCACCCCAGCGGCCCTTGCCCGCCCAGAGTTTGCACAGGGTGGCGGCCAGGGGCGTGGTACGGCCATCGAGCCAGTGCTCCATATCCTGCACGGACAGCATGCGACGC
Source organism: Sulfurimicrobium lacus (assembly GCF_011764585.1). GTDB lineage: Bacteria > Pseudomonadota > Gammaproteobacteria > Burkholderiales > Sulfuricellaceae > Sulfurimicrobium > Sulfurimicrobium lacus. The sequence goes on along the minus strand of NZ_AP022853.1, from coordinate 3,566,290 downwards.
CATTCCGGCAGCGGCATTCCCAGAAGCTTTGTGGAGAGGAATTCCTGCACCTGGCCGGCAAGGCCCATCCAAATCCCGGCGTCTGGCGCGTCAATCTGACCGCCGGCTGTTTTCCAGCCGTCCCGGGACAGGACCGGGTCCAGCACCCGCGCAAAGCCGCGGCGCAGTTCGGTAAATTCCGCCACCATGGGGGGCTGGGCGACGATTTTCGGCACGTCGAGCAGAAAGCGCCACAGCGCCTCCTGAATCGCCTCGCTGCGCACCAGCCGCTCGCGCCATTTCGCCGTTTCGGCTGGCGCCGCGACGCCCCTGGCCGCTTCCAGCGCCATCGCCCCGGCCACGCCCTGGGCCTTGCCGCACAGGCTGAACAGCAGCGGGATCAGGTTCACCGCCTGCTGGCCGGTTTTCCTGCGCAACAATTCAATGGCTTCCACGGAATGGCGCGGCGCCAGCTCGACGCTGTTGATTCGCGCACCGTCCCAGCTCAGGCGGATGTGAATCTTACCGCCCGGGTCCATCCCCGCCTCCCGTGAAAAAGCGCCCGCGCAGGAAATTGCGCTTGGAGTGCGACACTTCCGCAGTTGCCGGTTGCTCTGGCGCGGCGACCTTGAATAGGGTGTCCATCGCCGCCTGCGCGGCTTCCCTGGCCATTTCCTGGCTGTCGAAGCCGTCCATGGAAGCGAACAGGGGACACTGCTGATAAGGCCCCAGAACCGGCTCGTGCGCGGCGATGAAATTGAGCTCGCCCGCCGGGAAAGCCCAGCGCTGGCGGGTCGATTCGGGCAGATTCGGCCATTCGCCGCCCGTGCCGGGCACCAGGAGGTAGTTCATGCACCACGGCGTGATCAGCACGCCCAGCCAGTGGCCGCAAAACGGGCGGAAGCCGGATGCCTCGACGTGCAGCGCGGAATTGAGGAAAGGCAGCCCGGCCATGCGTTCCTGGTGGATAGCACGAAACGCGGTTTCCACCAGCAAGGCGGGGTTATCGGCAAAGCCTGAGGAAAAGGGTTCGATGTGCCGCTCCCAAACGAAACAACTACTGACTAAAGACGGTTGGTTTGGACTTGCTCCTCCCCCTTCAAGGGGGAGGTTGGGAGGGGGATGGGGTAAAAATGCGGTGACCGATTCAACCCATCCCCACCCCAGCCCTCCCCTTGAAGGGGAGGGAGTAATAGGGGGTTTTACGAGGCGGCGATGATTTCGCTAAAGGCGCGTAAAGCTTCCTGTGCGGGTTCCGCTTCGATGCGCTGGTAGGCGAAACGGCCGGCTTGCACCAGCACGTAATCCCCCAGGACCACCTCATCGACCAGCAGGATCAGGCTCACATCGCGCTGCTCGCCAAAACACTCGACGGTAGCCATCATACCGTCAAGCGCGACGATGCGTGAAGGAATAGCCATGCACATTTCAGTGTCTCGTCAGTGTCTCGCGGTGAGGTTCATGCCAAGCTGGTTCAGCTCGCTCTTCACCAATCCTACCACTTGCGGCAACTGCCTTGCCACCGCCGGCGTGAGTTCCATGCCCAAAGCCAGCGATTCCGGCTCGATGCCGATCACGGTGGTGGTGCCGGGTTGCTCTCCCATCAGCACCAGCGTTGCCAGCACGTCGGACAGGCCGACCTGGTGGGGCGAGAGCTTGGTGCGGAAGAACACCGGCACTTCGTCGCCGGCCATCCTGACGATGGTGGCCGGCGGCTTTCCGCTGCGCACCGCGTCCACGATGATCAGGTGGTCGGCGTGCCCCAGGTCTTCCAGCATTTCCATGGCGGAGGTCCCGCCGTCGATCAATTCCACTTCCGCCGGCAGGATATAGTCGCGCGCCAGTTTTTCCACCGTGCGCACGCCTATGCCTTCGTCCGAGAGCAGGATATTGCCCACGCCCAACACCACGATACGCATCTATAGCACCTTTACCGTTACCACTTCATTGCTCTCCGGATCGAGCACATGGACCGCGCAAGCTAGACACGGGTCGAAGGAGTGCACCGTGCGCAGCACTTCCAGGGGTTTTTCGGGATCGGCTACCGGATTGTTGAGCAGCGCCGCCTCGTACGGGCCGGGCGTATCGCTTTCGTTGCGCGGCGCGGCGTTCCAGGTGGTCGGCACTACTGCCTGGTAGTTCTTGATCTTGCCGTCCTTGATCACCACCCAGTGGGACAGCACGCCGCGCGGGGCCTCGTGGAAGCCGACACCGCTGACCTCGCCCTTGGGGAAAACAGGCTTGTTGAAGGTCGCGGTGTCCCCCTTGGCGATATTGGCCATCAGCAGGCTCCACTGATGGTCCAGTTCGTCCACCTGCACCGCGCACGAAACCGCGCGCGCCGCGTGGCGGCCGATGGTGGAATGCAGGGCGGAAACGGGGATCGTGGTCTTGGCCAGCGAGCCCACCGTGTCCAGCACCGTCTGGAGATATTTCTTGGTCGGCGCGTGGTCTGCCGCCACCATGTTGAGCACCCGCGCCAGCGGGCCGACCTGGGCCGGACGGCTGTAGAAGGTGGGAGACTTGACCCAGGAATACTTGCCGTTGTCCTCGAAGTCGGTGTATTCCGGGTCGGTCTCGCCCTTGTAGGGGTGCAGTGCGCCCTTGCCGCCCTTGTACCACGAGTGTTTGACGCTCTCTTCCACGCCGTCGCGGAAGTAGGGGTCGCCGAAGGCCTTGATCGCGTGATGGCTGGCCAGGTCGCCGCCCTTGATGTAGCCGCCGGGCAGGGCGAACTGGGTGCCCTTGGTGTCCAGCGGCAGGTCCGGCACCGAGAGATAATCGGTGATGCCCGCGCCGTACTTGGTCCAGTCGGAGTAGAACGCGCCGATGGCGGAAACATCCACCAGGTAGACGTTTTTTACGAAGTCCGCAAGTTCGTCGATCCAGCCCTTGATCGCCATCAGGCGCTCCACCGTCAGCACCGACTGGGAGTCCAGCGCGATGGGGTTGGCCACGCCGCCCACCGCCAGGTTCTGGATGTGGGGCGTCTTGGAGCCGAGCACCGTGACGATCTTGTTCGCCTTGCGTTGAATGTCGAGCGCCTGGAGATAGTGAGCAGTCGCCAGCAGGTTCACTTCCGGCGACAGCTTCATCGCCGGGTGACCCCAGTAGCCGTTGGTGAAGATGCCCAGCTGCCCGGTGCCGACGAAGGCGCCGAGACGCGTCTTGACCTGCTCGAACTCGTGGATGCTGTTGCCTTTCCAGGTGGAAAGCGACTCCGCCAGTTGCGCCGTCTTGGCCGGATCGCCCTTCAGCGCCGAGGTCACGTCCACCCAGTCCAGCGCCGAGAGGTGGTAAAAATGCACGATGTGATCGTGGATGGCGTGGGCCGTGATGATCAGGTTGCGGATGTACTGGGCGTTGAGCGGGATTTCCATGTTGAGCGCATTCTCCACCGCGCGCACCGAGGCGATGGCGTGCACCGTGGTGCACACGCCGCAGATGCGCTGGGTGATGGTCCAGGCGTCGCGCGCGTCGTGGCCGAGCAGGATTTTCTCCACCCCGCGCCACATCTGCCCGGACGCCCAGGCCTTGGTTACCTTGCCGCCGTCTACCTCGCAATCGATGCGCAGGTGGCCTTCAATCCGGGTGATCGGATCTATGGTGATTCTTTTGCCCATCATGCTCTCCTAATTAAGCCTTATTAAGCTTTCTCTTCTTTGGGAAGAATCGGCAGGTAACGTACCAAAACGATGTAACCCAAAATCTCCAGCGCGATCATGCCTATGGAAACCATTATTTCCGGCAGCGACGGGAAGTAGTGCCAGCCGGCACCGGTTTCCAGTCCCACCAGGTAGGAATTGATGCGCAACATGAACCCGGCGAGCAGCAGGCAGAACGCCGCGATGAACAGCTTGGCGGGATTGCGCCGCGCGGCCGGGTTCGCCAGCAGCGCCAGCGGTGCGATGAACAGCCCCATCTCGATCCAGAACCAGAAAGCTTCCGTGCTGATCTCGAACATGTAGCCGAGCGCGCCGCGCCACGCCAGGTCGGCGAAGCGCACCACCACATAGACCGCCAGCAGACCGGTCATCAGGCGCGAGATCTTGGTCAGCAGGTGCATTTCCAGCGGCCGGCGGAAGCCCGAAGACGAAATGCATGCCTCGAAAATCACGATGGCGAATCCGATGGTCACCGCCGTCATCAGGTACAGCAGCGGCAGCAACATGGTCTGCCACAAGGGGTGAATCTGGTAGCCGAACACGATCAGCAGCGACCCCAGCGAAGACTGGTGCATGGAAGGCAGCAGCACGCCCAGCGCGATGATGAGAAACAGCACCTTGTTGAGTTTTTTCTTGAGGTCCTTGAGGCCGAATTTCTCCAGGAAGGCGGGAGAGAACTCGATCCACATCACGAAAATGTAGGCCGTGATGCACACCGCCACCTCGAACATCACCGAGTTGACTTGGGCGTAGCCCGGCCAGAACATGTGCCAGGTATTCCAGTAGCGGCCGAGGTCGAAGATCACCGAGGCGCCAGCCAGGGTATAGCCGAACAGGCTGGCCAGCAGCGCCGGCCGCACCATGGGGTGGTATTCCCCCTTGTTGAAAATATAGACCAGCAAGGCCATGGTATAGCCGCCGCAGGCGAAGGCGGAGCCGATCATCACGTCGTAGACCACCCAGATGCCCCAGGTGTAGCCGTCGTTGACGTTGGTCACCGCGCCGATGCCGTAGACGAAGCGTATCCCCAGGATCACGAAGGCGATCACCACCAGCGCCGCGAGAATGACGGTGAACGGGGTCACCAGCTTGCCGCCCAGCGGGGCTGGCGCGGGATGATGCATATTCGAAGCTGACATGAAGACGCCCTCCTATTTCTTCTCTGGTGTGGTTTCAGTTTCTTCCATGTCGTCCTTGACGTTGCGTTTTGCGACATAGGTCAAAACCCCGAGAAACGCGAGGGGCATCATCAGCCAGCCGTACAGCGTGTGCTGCATGGTTTCAGATATGCTGGCGTAGGAGCGTTCCGGCAGGTTGGGCTGCCCCAGTTTCTCGAACGGCACGGCGGAAAGCTTGATCATCTGGGTGCCGCCCACTTCCTTGTCGCCGTAGATGCGCTGCACGTACTTGGCGGCTTTGGCGACGTGGGGTGACTGGTCGTGCGTGGCGAGATTGCCGCGCGGGAACTCGGTTTCCTGCCCCGGCTTGAGCGCCAGGCGGCGTTCGGCCTCGGCATGCAGGTCCTTCACCGGCCCGTACAAGGTGGCGCCGGTCGGGCACACCTCGGCGCAAGCAGCATATTTCCCGTCTGGGATGCGGTGCCGGCACAACTGGCACTTGGTGATCTGCGGGAAGGCTTTGTCGTACTGGAAGCGCGGCACCCCGAACGGGCAGGCCGCCACGCAATAGCGGCAGCCGATGCAGGCGCCCTTGTCGTAGGCCACGATGCCGGTGACGGGGTCCTTGGTCATGGCGGACACCGGACAGGCCGAAACGCAGGAGGGATCGGCGCAGTGCAGGCAGGACGTCTTCATGAAGGCGTAGCCGTTCTCTTCGCTGTTCTTGATCTCTCCCGTACCGGACTTGTACATCTTGATCACGGTGATGGTGTTGCCGGAGATGTCGAGGGGCGTGTCCCAGTATTTCTCCGCGGTGGAAAATTCCGGCGGCAAGCCGTTGACCTCTTTGCACGCGGCTACGCAAGCCTTGCAGCCGATGCACAGGGTGCTGTCATAGAGCAGCCCCAGCGCTCCGGGCGGCATGGGCTTGTTGCCGCGTGCTTCGACGGTCCCCCCGCTGGTCAGAAGCGCCCCGCCGGCGAGCGCGCCCTTGAGGAAATCGCGCCGCTTCATGTTCATGATTCGGCCCCCTCTTTATCCTTGGGCGCTGTCTTGTTTTCTGCCTCATGGGCTGCGCCCAGGTTGCGCGCCAGCATCGCGCTACCGCCCGCTGCGGCGCCCGCGATGGCAGCCAGTGCCGCTGCCGAGCCGAAGGAAATTCCCTTGCCCTGATCCTCGAAGATGCGCGGGAAGGACAGCGGCGGAACGATATTCTTCAGTTCCGCCAACTCGTGGATGGGTTTGCTGAACCCCACCCCTTTCTCGGTGCAGCCGATGCAGGGGTGCCCCGTGCCCACCGGCCAGCTGGCGCAACCGACGTCGCCGAACAGGATGGTCGGGCAATTGGCGTAGGTTTCCGGCCCCTTGCAGCCCAGCTTGTAGAGGCAATAGCCCTTGCGGTGGCCGACATCGCCGAACTCCATGGCGAAACGTCCGGCGTCGAAGTGCGCGCGGCGCTCGCAGTTGTCGTGGATGAGGCGGGAGTAGGCGAATTTGGGGCGTCCCAGCTGGTCCACGTCGGGCAGTTTGCCGAAAGTGAGGTAATGCACCACCGTGGAAAGGAAGTTATAGGGGTTGGGCGGGCAGCCGGGGATATTGGGGATCACCTTGCCCAGCACCTCGCCGGCGCTGGACGCGCCGGTCGGGTTTCCTCCGGTGGACGGCATGCCGCCCCAGGACGCGCAACTGCCGATGGCTACCACGGCGCCGGCATCGGCTGCGCATTCCTTGACCATGTCCACCGCGGTCTGGCCGCCGACTTTGCAGTAGATGCCCTTGTCCTTGATGGGGATGGCGCCCTCCACCACCAGCAGATACTTGCCCTTGTTGGCTTTCATGGCGTCCTTGCGCGCCGCCTCGGCCTGATGGCCCGCCGCCGCGAACAGGGTTTCATGGTAGTCGAGGGAGATCACGTCGAGGATCAGCTTTTCCAGGGTGGGGTGCTCGGCGCGCAGCAGGGACTCGGTGCATCCGGTGCATTCCTGGAAGTGCAGCCAGATCACGGAAGGTCGCTTGGCGCTTGCCACAGCCTCGGCCATGGCTGCGTCTGCGCCCTTCGGCAGGCCCATGGTCGTGGCCATGGCCGCGCACAGCTGGAGAAACTCGCGGCGCGAAACACCCAGTCGCTGCTCCAGCGCCGCCACGCCGTCGCTATGCTCCAGCGCTTCAATACTCTCGTTCTTGCCCATGACGCCCCTCCTGGTGATAGGACCAACACTTGTATAAGACCTATACAAGAATCGTGCCATTGCAGGGGGTTGACGAAAACAAAGGGTCGCCGCGAAATTGGCTATTTAATTGTGGAATGTATGCTTTCGCTTTTTGAATTGAAATGGTTAATATGCTTCCAATTATTCGCCCGCTACTGCAGCAAATCCCGCTCCGCTGTCCAGCGGTCAAGCGCGCACGGTTATTGCATCCCGCCAGTGATTACAGAAGCTGAAGCGGCGCACGGCGAGGGGGCGATCCATAGGGATCGCGTTTCACGCATGTTGTGCGCCGGCAAAGTCATCGGAAGACAGCACAGAAATGGTCGAAAAGCACGAAAAGGAGAATGAAGCCCGCCAGTTCATGTCGAGCGTGATGGCTTCGATGTCCGATGTGCTGCTGGTTTGCAGCCCCGCCGGCCGGATCGAGGAGGTGAACCGCGCCCTGGTGAAGCTGCTGAGACGCAGCGAGGACGAATTGCGCGGCTCAGCGCTGGCGGACCTGCTGGCCGAGGACTCGATCCTGCCGCCGATAAAAGGCATGCCGCAGACACAGGGCCCGATCTGCTGCATGGAGGACTGCGAAATGCTGTTGCGGGGCGCAGACGGCAGTATCATCCCGGTCGCCATGAACTGTACGCCGCGCTACGACCAGCACGGAGAAGAAGTCGGTTACGTCCTGGTCGGACGGCCCATCGGGGAACTGCGCCGTGCCTACGAGGCCCTGCACGATGCGCACGAGGAACTGAAGCTGACCCAGCGCAGGCTGCTGCATTCCGAAAAGATGGTTGCGCTGGGGCGGCTGGTGGCCGGCGTCGCTCACGAACTCAACAACCCGATCAGTTTCGTCCTGGGCAACGTGCATGCGCTGCAACGCTATACCCAGCGCCTCAAAACCTACCTCGATGCGATTCACGACGGCGCGGATTTGGGGGCGCGCGAAGAAATGCGTCAGAAATTCAGGATCGACCGCATCCTGGAAGACATTGAGCCGCTTATCGACGGCACCATGGAGGGGGCGGAACGCACCCAGAGCATCGTCGAGGGGCTGAAGCGCTTTTCCGCGCGGGACGCCGAGCAGACCGAGCGGTTCGACCTGGTCGGGCTCGTCGCTAAGGTGGTGCACTGGGTGGTCGGCTCAGGGCCGGAAAAACTCGAAGTCATCAGCCACATGCCCGAGCATTTGCCGACGGTCGGAAACAGCGGACAAATTCAGCAGGTCGTCATCAACCTGCTGCAGAATGCGCTCGATGCCACCGCGGGGCAGGTCTCGCGCGTGCTGGAAATAAGCGGCAGCGTGCAGGGAAAATGGGCGGTTGTTGCGTTTCACGATAACGGGCCGGGCATCGATCCCAAACATCAGACCCAGCTCTTCGATCCATTCTTTACCACCAAGCCCGTGGGCAAAGGTACCGGCCTGGGGCTTTCCATCAGTTACGGCCTCGTCGCACGCCACGGCGGAGAACTCAGCGTGGCAAACCATCCGGCTGGCGGAGCGGTGTTTACGCTCAAGCTGCCGCTCGACGCCTTCGTCGAGTAGTCGCCTATATGACCCGGACCTGCACCAGCTCTTCCCCCGCCGGGTCGACCACGTGCACGGCGCAGGCGATGCACGGATCGAAGCTGTGGATGGTGCGCAGGATCTCGATCGGCTGTTTCGGGTCGTGCAGCTTGTGCCCCTTGAGCGCCGCCTCGTAAGGGCCTTCCTGCCCCGCGACGTCGCGCGGTCCGGCGTTCCAGGTGGAGGGCACCACTGCCTGGTAGTTGTCGATGATCTGGTCCTTGATGACGATCCAGTGCGCCAGCGCGCCGCGCGGCGCTTCCATGTGGCCCACGCCCTTGGCCAGTTTCGGCCAGGAAGAGGGTTCCCACAAAGTCTCGTTGAAAGTGCGCACGTCGCCGCCCTTGATGTTGGCCAGCAACTGGTCGTACCAGCCCTGCATGGCGTCGACGATGATCTTGGTTTCCAGCGTGCGCGCAGCGGTGCGGCCGAGAGTGGAATACAGGGCGCTGACCGGCAGCTCCAGTTTGCTCAGCGCCATGCCGATCAGTTCTTTGGTCTGGGCATGGCCTTTGGCGTACAGCATCAGCACCCGCGCCAGCGGGCCGACCTCGACCGCCTTGCCTTTCCAGCGCGGCGACTTGAGCCAGGAATAGGAAGCATCGGTGTCGAGGTGCTGGTAGGGCGGCTTCGGGCCGGTGTAATGCAGCGTGGTTTCGCCCTTATAGGGGTGCAGGCCCTGGTCCTTGCCGGCGCTGTAGTCGTACCAGGAATGGGCGACAAATTCCTGGATCTGGTCGTCGGCATTGAGGTCCACCGGGTGGATGCGCGACAGGTCGCGGTCGAGGATCACGCCGGACGGAATCAGGAAGCTGGCCGGGTCGTCCATCCCCTTTTCCGGGAAATCGCCGTAGGTCATGAAATTACCGATCCCCTCGCCCTGGGCGGCCCAGTCCTTGTAGAAACCGGCGATGGCCAACGTGTCCGGCACGTATACCTGATCGACGAAGTCACGCATCTGGACGATGAGATTTTTAACCTTTTCCAGCCCCACCATGTTGAGCGCGGTCGCCCCGGCCCCACCACGGAAATGCGGCCCCTTGCCCTGCCCTTGGTGCTCGGGGTGGACGCTGATGGCGCAGGGCACGCCGCCGACCACGAAGTTGGGATGGGGATTCTTGCCGCCGAAAATGGTGTGCAGTTGCGCCACATCGCGTTGCCAGGCGAGCGCATCGAGATAGTGCGCGACCGCCATCAGGTTGGCTTCCGGCGGCAGCCGGTAGGCCGGGTGGCCCCAGTAACCGTTGCTGAAAATGCCGAGCTGGCCGGATTCGACGAACACCTTGAGCTTCTTCTGCGTGTCGGCGAAATAGCCGGGCGAGGATCTTGCGTAGTTCGACAGGCTCTGCGCCAGCTCGGAAGCCCTTTTCGGATCGGCCTGCAGCGCGGAAACCACGTCCACCCAATCGAGTGCGTGCAGGTGGTAGAAATGCATCACGTGGTCGTGCACGTACTGGGCCGCGATCATCAGGTTGCGGATCAGCTGGGCGTTGGGCGGAATCTTGTAGTCGAGCGCGTTTTCCACCGCGCGCACCGAGGCGATGCCATGCACCAGCGTGCACACGCCGCAGATGCGCTGCGCGAAGGCCCAGGCATCGCGCGGGTCGCGGCCGCGCAGGATGATCTCGATGCCGCGCACCATGGTGCCGGCGCTGGAGGCGCGGGTGATCTCGCCCTGCTCGTTGGTTTCCGCCTCGATGCGCAAGTGGCCTTCGATGCGGGTGATGGGGTCGACGACAACGCGCTGGTTCATGCGGGTTCTTCCTGTAAAAAGCAGTTCAGGCCACAGAGTTCACAGAGAACACAGAGAGTGCAGAGGTTTCCGGTCGATTGTCGCCGCGCCTGCCGGGCGAGCGGAAGTTCTTACTCTGTGATCTCTGTGTTCTCTGTGGCTAACGGGGTTTCAAGGTTCATCTTTTTTCAGATATTCGGCCACCAGTTCGGTGATGCCGATCATCTTGGTGTCCATGTTGTAGTGCTCCAGCCCTTCCTCCAGCACGTTGCGGCAATTGGCGCAGGCGGTGATCATGGTGCCCGCGCCCGTGTTCTCGATCTGGCGTTTCTTGATTTTGAACACCGTAAAGCGCAATTCTTCGGCACGGGTGATCGCCGATACCCCGCCGCCGCCACCACAGCACCAGTTGTAGACGCCGGCATCTTCCATTTCGCGGAAATCGCTGGCCACCATGTTGATCAGGTTGCGCGGCTCGGCCACGATGCCGCCGCGCCGCACGATCTGGCAAGGGTCGTGCAGGGTGAGGGATTCCGCCGTCTTGCCCTCGGTCTTGAGCCGGCCATCCTTGAGCAACTGGTCGAGCAGTTCGAGGATATGCACCACTTCGAACTTGTATGGCCGGCCGATGAGGTTCGGGCCGTCCCAGCGCAGGGCGGTGAAGGCGTGGCCGCATTCCGGGCTGATGACGTATTTCACGCCGAGCTTTTCCGAGACGGTGACGATGCGCATCACGATCTCGCGTGCGAGGTCGGAAACGCCGATCTGGATGCCGCTGTTGGTGGCCTCGAAGGCTTCGCTGGAAACCGTCCAGCTGATGCCGGCCTGTTTGAAGATGCGCGCCAGGGAACCGAGATATTCCGGATAGCCCATGATCTCCATCGAGGACATGATCGCCATGTAGTCCGCCCCGGCCTTGTCCACCGGAATTTCGATTCCGGTTTCCTCCTGCTGTTCGTGCACCCGGGCCATGAAGGTTTTGGGCTTGATCCCCATCGGGCTGCCCAGCTCGATGGATCTGCGGGTGGCGTCGATCAGCCCCGCCGGCGCATGCCCGGATGCCGCCATGCCTTCGCGCATCTTGCGGATCATGTAGGTGATGTCGTTGCCCACCGGGCACATCAGGGTGCAGCGGCCGCACAGGGTGCAGCTGTCGTACACCAGCGGGCTCCATTCCTCCAGTTCTTCGTCGCTGATGGTTGCGCCCAGCCCCAGCAGGGAGGTCAGTTTGCCGAGCAGGGTGTATTCCCGCTTCCACAGCTTGCGCAAGGGTTCCAGCTTGTGGATCGGGGTGTATTTCGGATCGCCGGTTTCAGTGTGGAACAGGCAGGCGTCGGCGCACAGCCCGCAGTGCACGCAACTGTTGAAGAAGCTGGCGATGGGTGCGTCCATCACCTCGCGAAAGGCGTTGAGCCCGCGCTCCAGCGATGCTGTCATAATCTCGCTCCCTTATGTCCCAGCGCATCGCCGTTGTACCAGCGTGAAACGAACAGCGACATGGTATGGACGAGCTTGGTGAAGGGCATGAACACCAGCAGCAGCTCCACGCTCAGGATGTGCACCGCCAGCATCAGGGTGTAGGGCAGCAGCAGGTGGTGGAAAGCCAGGTAGCCGCTCAGCAGCGGCGCCAGCGTGAGCGCCCACGATGCATAGTCGTCGAAGGTGGAGAGGAAGCGCTTGACCGGGTGATACAGCCGGTAGGCCAGCATCAGCAGCAGCGCCACGATGGTGAGCAGGGAAACGCCGTCCACCAGCTGGCTCGGCAGCGCCGGCCAGCCCAGGCCCACGGTCTTGCGGAACAGCTGGATGTGGGGCGCAAAGAACAGCAGGGCGACGAAAAATCCGATGTGGAAGGTGTAGCCCATGAGGTAGGTCGGGAACGTGCGCTTCAGCAGGGTGCGGTTGGGCAGGGAGCGGCTGAAGATGGTTATCCAGCCGGCAGCGGCGTTGCCCGGACGCGCTACGGAGAGGTCCGGCTTGCGTCCCAGGCTGAAGATTTCGAACAGCTTGAGCAGCATGCCGAAGATGCAGATCGCCAGGGCGATCTGCAGGCCCGGACCGCGGGCCCAAAGCAGCAAGTCCATGTCGCTCATGTCATTTCTCCAGGTCTTTTACCGTCACGGTCTGGTGCTCCGACTTGGCGGCGCCCTTGACGTGGCGGTTGTGCATGGCGATGGCGGCACCGCCGACGATGCCCGCTGCCGCAGCGACGGCGGCGGCCTTGCCGACCGGGGTGATCGGTGTCGAGAGCGCCTGGTAGAAGCTGCCGGCATCCCAGAAATTCGGCTCCGAGCATCCCAGGCAGCCATGGCCGGATTCGATGGGGAAGCTGGTGCCCTGGTTCCACTTGGTGGTGGCACAGGCGTTGAAGGTGGTCGGTCCCTTGCAGCCCAGTTCGAACAGGCACCAGCCGTTGCGCGCGCCCTCGTCGTCGAAGGTTTTGGCGAACTTGCCCTGGTCGTAGAAGGGACGGCGATAACAGCGGTCGTGGATGGATTCGCCGTAAAACACCTTGGGCCGTCCCAGGTCGTCGAGTTCGGGCAGCGTGCCGAAAGTCAGGTAATGCGCCAGCACGCCGGTAATCACCACCGGAATGGGCGGGCAGCCGGAAACGTTGATGATCGGCTTGTCCTTGATGATGTCCGACACCGCTACCGCGCCAGTGGGATTGGGATTGGCGTGGGGAATCCCGCCGAAGGCCGCGCAAGTGCCGACTGCCATGATCGCCGCCGCACCCTTTGCGGCTTCCTGCAGCATGTCGAGATTGCTCATGCCGGCGATGGTGGAATACACGCCGCCGTCCTTGGTCGGGATGGAGCCGTCCACCACCAGCAGGTACTTGCCGTAGAACTTCTTCATCGCCTCTGCGCGCGCAGCTTCGGCCGCTTCGCCCGATGCCGCCTGCAGGGTGTGGTGGTAGTCGAGGGAGATGGCGTCGAAGATCAGGGCTTCCAGCGTGGGGGTATGGGAGCGGGTGAGCGATTCGGTGCAGCCGGTGCATTCCTGGAACGAGAGCCAGATCACCGATGGCCGCAAAGCCTTGTCCAGCGCGGCGGCGATGGCTGGAACCATGCTCGGCGGCAGGGCCATGAGGGCGGCCATGGCGCTGCAGAACTTGAGGAAGCCGCGCCGCGAGACGCCTTGCGCTCGCAGTATCGCGCCCAACGAGTTTTCATCAGCCATGACGATCTCCTGTGCTACGTAAACTCGCATAGCGAGCCTGCTTCCCCCTCTCCCGCATGCGGGGGAGGGCTGGGGTGGGGGAAACGGTCATGGCAAATTTCATGACCGTTAGTTCGCCTGCAATCTTTCCCGCAAGCGCTGCGCCGCTTCGCTCACGTCTTCCGCCGGGGTCTGCAGGAGCGCAGGGCAGCGCGTCACCTCGATCGACTCCGTCATGACCTCATGCGCGCTGTTGCGATGGGTCACCCACCACACGCCGTGCAGTGCCGTTTCGCGGATTTGCGTGAGCCCGAGCGCCTGGAGTTCGGCGCTGAGTTCACCTTCTCCCAGCGCTTCCTGCAGGGCCTCGTAATCGCCCGGCAGGAGCGGCAGGCCGTTCAGTTGCACGCTGCCGCCTTCGCCCGTGCGCGCCAGGCTGTCCAGCAGCGCGGCGATTTCGTGCAGCAGCGGTGCGGCGTTGCCGTTCATGATTGCCAGCCGTGGATCAATTCCCGTGCCGCGGCGCAGGCGAGCGGCAAGGCCTGCGCCACCGCAGCGGAAGGGATTTCGCCCCAGTCCAGCATGGCGGGCTGGATGCCGATCAATGCGCGTTGCGGCGGCAGGCTGTCGGTCAGGTGGGTGATCGCCAGCAGGTCGAGCAGGCCTACTTCATGCACGCTGCATTTGCGGTTGGCGCCGAGAAAGCGATCCATTTCTGCGTCGCGAAACACTTCGACCGTACCGGGCGGGCCGCCCAGCTCGGCGGCGTCGATGACCAGCAGGCAATCGACGGCGCCGATCGGGCCTGCCAGGGTGAAGCTCAGCGTGCCGCCATCCACGAACTCGACCCCGCTCAGGTCCGCGGATTCCAGTTGCAGGCGGTGCATGGCATGAACGCCCGCGCCTTCGTCCTGCAGCAGCGTGTTGCCGATGCCGAGGACCATGACGCGCAAGGGGGGTGGAAGGGGTGTCACGACGTGATGCACGCGAAGGAACGGCGTCGTCTTGTGGCACAAGTGCAGCAACGCTTTGGCATAAACCGCTCCCTCGCTTGGCAGGTCGGACCAAGCTAGCACCGGGGGCGGAAAAAATCAATGCGGGGGATTGCTGAATTCTTGTCACGGGTTCGGACCTGCTTGCGAACAGCCGGGCAAAAAATGGGGCCGGCGCTGTTCATGCGCAGGCCCCATTCAGGTCCAGTCAGTCAGGCGGTTGGCCCGCCCTTGTGATTATTTTTTCAGGCAGTCGCTCATGAATTTCTTGCGATCGTCGCCCTTGAGCGCCTTGTCGCCAGCTTCCTTGTTGCACTGTTTCATCTTGTTCTGCTGGGTCGTCGGGGCTGCGGCTTCTTCAGGCTTCTTGTCCTCAGGCTTCTTGGCGCTCAGGCATTCCTTCATGAAAGACTTGCGAGCATCCCCCTTGAGGTCTTTGGTTTTGGCGCTCGCATTACATTCCTTCATCTTTTCCTGCTGCGGACCGGCAAAAGCCAGAGGGCTGGCTAATGCCAGGGCAATGGCGGCAACAATCAGTTTTTTCATGCGGCTCTCCCGTTTCATCTGTTAAATAGGAAAAGCAATGCTAATGCAATCTGACTAAACATTAAACAGGAAATTCAGCACGTCCCCGTCCCGTACCACGTATTCCTTGCCTTCCGAACGCATCTTGCCGGCTTCCTTGGCGCCCTGTTCGCCCTTGCAGGCGACGAAATCCTCGAAGGCGATGGTCTGGGCGCGGATGAAGCCGCGTTCGAAGTCGGTGTGGATCACGCCCGCGGCCTGCGGGGCGGTGTCGCCGATGTGGATGGTCCAGGCGCGCACTTCCTTGACGCCGGCAGTGAAGTAGGTCTGCAGCCCGAGCAGCTTGTAGGCGGCGCGGATGACGCGGTTGAGGCCCGGCTCTTCGAGGCCCATATCGGCGAGGAATTCCTTCTTGTCGGCTTCGTCCAGGTCGGCGATTTCGCCTTCGATGGCGGCGCAGATCGCGACCACCGGGGCGCCTTCCTTGGCGGCCAGCTGTTCGACTTTTTCGAGATGGGGGTTGTTGCTGAAACCGCCTTCATCCACGTTGGCGATGTACATGGTGGGCTTCAGGGTCATCAGGCACAGCGGCTTGAGCAGGGCGGCTTCTTCCTTGTCCAGATTCAGGCTGCGGGCGGGCAGGCTTTGATCCAGAGTGGCGCGCACTTTTTCCAGCAGCGCCATCATGCGCTGGGCATCCTTGTCGCCGGATTTGGCCAGCTTGTTGCTGCGCAGCACGGCTTTTTCCACCGTCTCCAGGTCGGCCAGCGCCAGTTCGGTGTTGATCACTTCGATGTCGGAAACGGGGTCGACCTTGCCTGCCACATGTATCACGTCCACGTTTTCGAAGCAGCGCACCACGTGGGCGATGGCGTCGGTTTCGCGGATGTTGGCGAGGAACTTGTTGCCCAGCCCTTCTCCCTTGCTCGCCCCGGCCACCAGGCCGGCGATGTCGACGAACTCCATGATGGCGTGCTGCAGTTTCTGCGGCTTGACGATTTCCGCCAGCGCATCGATGCGCGGGTCGGGTACTTCGACGATGCCGACGTTGGGCTCGATGGTGCAGAAGGGGTAATTTTCCGCCGCGATGCCGGCGCTGGTGATGGCGTTGAACAGGGTGGACTTGCCGACGTTGGGCAGGCCGACGATACCGCATTGGAGACTCATGAAAATCCTTTAAATAGTGATGCTCCTGCGCATCCAACGCGGATGTCGAGGAATTTCCGCGGGCGTGTCGCTCCGGGCAATTCGCGATTATAACGCGGCGGGGTTCTCACTCCAAAGAACGACGGCTAAAGCTTCCTGACTTCGTCCCAATCGAAAACTACTTCTTCTTCCGTGCTCTCCGCATGGCTTGGCGTTGCAGCGCCGCTGGCTTGCATGAGACGCTGGAACTCCTCGATCGAGATTTCTTCAACTTCCGGCATTCTGCGCTCGGGGTTGCGCCTGCGCTCCTTCCAGCCGGCTGGCGGTCCTGCGTCGCGTTTGCGGCGGTCCAGCCCGGTACGATGCTTGTGTTTGCCCGACATGCCTCTCTCCTCTCGAGGGGTTGATCGCCAACATTGGTTTTAAGTGTATCCTGCGGCAGGCGATAGCTGGCGGAGCCTGTCAGCAACTCTTTGTTATCAATTGAGAGTAGCCGATCCATGACACTATGACAATAGTGTGAATGTCGGCGAGCGGCTCAAGTTGCCGGTGTGTTGCCCCGCTCGGCGTCGGGCGCCAGCAAATCCAGCTGTGCCTGGTCGAGATAACACCAGGCTCCCGCATCCAGGTTCAATGCCTCGAGCGTCAACGCGCCGATCGCCGCGCGGTGCAGGGCGGTGCAATGGTTGCCGGCGGCCGCCAGCATGCGTTTGACCTGGTGGTATTTTCCCTGTTCCAGCACGATTTCCAGCTGGTGCGCGGCGATTTGGCGGCAGGTCACCGCGGCCAGCGGCGCGGGCTCGTCGTGCAATTGCACCCCCGCCAGCAGGAGGTCGACCAGCGCGGGCGTCACCGGGTCGTGCGCGGTGGCCACGTAGACTTTGGGGATATGCCGTTTGGGGGAAGATTGAGCGTGGATGAAGGCGCCGTCGTCGGACATTAGCAACAGGCCGGTGGTGTCGTGATCGAGGCGGCCCACCGGCTGTACGTCGCGCCAGGTAAATTGCTCCGGCAACAGCGACAGCACGCCGGGGTGGTGGCTGGGCTTTCTCGAACACTCGTAACTGGCAGGCTTGTGCAGAGCGATGTATACATGTTCGCGGTAGGCCCAGCGTTCGTCGAACAGCGTGAATTCGAGCCCGCTGGTTTCGAAAACGGCGCGCTGGTCGCTGACCGTCTCGCTGCCGATCGACACCTCGCCGTCTTCGATCATGCGCCGACAGGCCTTGCGCGTACCGAAGCCCTGCGATTGCAGGATGCGGTCAAGAGGCTGCTTGCTCATTTCGCGGCCTTGGTATGCAGCTTCAGCATGGCAGCGGGAAAATCGCCTGCCAGTATTTGCGGCAGCAGGGGCAGGCTTTTGTCCACGGCTGACTCGATCAACTCCTGTTCTTCGCGGCGCGCAGGGTGCAGGACGTAATCCGCAACCTGGTTTTTGTCGCCGGGGTGGCCGATGCCGATGCGCAGACGCCAGAAATCGGGCGTGCCGAGATGAGCGATGATGTCCTTGAGGCCATTGTGTCCGCCGTGGCCGCCGCCTTTCTTGAGGCGCGCATCGCCGGGCGCAAGGTCCAGCTCGTCATGGACGACCAGGATTTCTTCCGGGGTGATTTTGTAGAAGCCAGCCAGCGCGCCAACGGCCTGGCCGCTGCGGTTCATGAAGGTCTGCGGTTTGAGCAACCAGGTTTCATGGCCGTCGAGGTGGGCGCGCGTCGTCAGTCCGTGAAACTTTTTTTCCGCGTTGAACATGGCTTTGCGGGCGGCAGCAATCCGTTCCACCCACCAGAAACCGGCGTTGTGACGGGTGTCCTCATATTCCAGACCGGGGTTGCCTAAACCGACAATCAGCCGAATACCGGGCATCTGCGTTTTCCTCCTTGGATAAAAAAAGCCCGTCAATCAGGGAGTGACGGGCTTTTTATGTTCCTGCGCCGCAGCGCAGGAAGGATCAGGCGGCCGCTGTTTCTTCAGCACCTTCGGCAGCTGCGCCACCGCCGCGAGGAACCTTGATGTTCGCCACCGGGGCGTCGTCACCATGCACAACCTGTACGAACTCGACGCCCTTGGGCAGCTTGATTTCGGACAGGTGGATGGAATGGCCGGCAGCCAGGTTTGCCAGGTCCACTTCGATGAACTCGGGCAGATTCTTGGGCAGGCAGCTCACATCGGCTTCGGTCATGACGTGGTTCACTGTACCGCCGGTCAGCTTCACGCCCGGAGCCAGGTCGGCGTTGATGAAGTGGAACGGCACCTTCATGTGCATTTTTGCTTTCTGGTCCACGCGCTGGAAGTCCACGTGCATGACCTGCTGGCGGAAAGGATGCATCGTGTAATCGCGCAGCACTACCATTTCCTTGGCTGAGCCCAGGTTCATGGTGAGCAGGGAGGCGTGGAAAGTTTCGCGACGCAGGGCGTGGTAAATTTCGTTGTGATCCAGTTCGATCACTGCGACATCCTGGCCGGCGCCATAGACGATGGCCGGTACTTTGCCTGCACGACGGAGACGGCGGCTCGCACCCGTTCCCTGCACCGTGCGCAAGGTTGCGTTAAATTCAGTTTTCATTTTTTACTCCAAAAGTTAACAAAAAACCGCCCGCGACCAGGCGGTTTAACAAGCTGTCAGCCGTCAGCTTTCAGCCGTCAGTTTCAAGCTGACGGCTGATCGCTGAAAGCTGATTGCTATTCCATAAACAAGGAACTCACCGAGTCCTCGTTGCTGATTCTGCGCATCGTTTCGGCCAGCAGTTCGGCCACGGAAAGCTGGCGGATACGTCCGCAGGCTTTCGCTTCCTCGCGTAACGGAATGGTGTCGGTGACGACCAGTTCGTCGAGGTGGGAATTCATCACCCGCTCCACCGCGCTGCCGGACAGCACCGGGTGGGTACAGTAGGCCACTACGCGCACCGCGCCGTGGTCTTTCAGGGCTGCCGCTGCTTCGCACAGGGTGTTGGCGGTGTCGACCAGATCGTCCATCAGCACGCAGGTGCGGCCGGATACGTCGCCGATGATGTTCATCACCTTGGCCACGTTGGGCTTGGGACGGCGCTTGTCGATAATCGCCAGGTCCGATTCCAGTCGCTTGGCCAGCGCACGGGCGCGAACCACGCCGCCGACGTCGGGCGATACCACGATCAGGTTCTTGTGGTCGTGCTTCCACACGTCGCCGAGCAATATCGGGGAGGCGTAGATGTTGTCCACCGGGATGTCGAAAAAGCCCTGGATCTGGTCCGAGTGCAGGTCCATGGTCAGCAGGCGGTCGACACCGGCGCTTTGCAGCATGTTAGCCACGACCTTGGCGGTAATGCTCACGCGGGCGGAGCGTGGACGGCGATCCTGGCGGGCATAGCCGAAGTAGGGGATGGCGGCGGTGATGCGTCCGGCGGAAGCGCGCTTGAGGGCATCCACCATCACCATGACTTCCATCAGGGTGTCGTTGGTGGGCATGCAGGTGGACTGGAGCACGAAGACGTCCTTGCCACGCACATGTTCCATGAGCTCGACCATCACCTCGCCATCGGAAAAGCGCCCGACTACCGCGCGCCCGAGTGGGAGATTGAGGTGCTTGACCACTTCTTCGGCAAGCCGTGGATTGGCGTTGCCGGTAAAAACCATCATGCTGCCGTACGCCATGACGAGCCTATCTCAGCGAATATAAAAACCAAAGGGGCGGAATGCCCGCCCCTGAATGTATGGCTGGGGAGGTAGGGATCGAACCTACGAATGCCGGAATCAAAATCCGGTGCCTTACCACTTGGCGACTCCCCAATGATTAGTCTGCATAATCCCGCAGTGGATGCCGATCAAGCCCTTGCGCCACGAATCCCTGCCATTTCGCAGGTTTGCGCGCCAGTGCCTGGTGCGCTTCGTGTTGCGTCGCGAATTCTGCGAATACGCATGCGCCTGATCCTGTCATCCTGGCATTGCCGAACTGTTCAAGCCAGTTTAGGCATGTTGCCACTTCGGGATACCTCGCACATACCACGGCTTGCAAGTCGTTGCGAAGCTGGGCTGTCGAGAGGTCGCACATTTTGATCGAAGTCGTGTCGCGTGTCAATTCCGGCGCAGCAAAAATCTCTGCGGTCGCCACCGCCACCGCGGGCACGATCACGACATACCAGGCCGGCGGCAGGCTGACAGGCTGGAGCAGTTCGCCCACGCCCTCGGCGAAGGCGCTTTCGCCGAAGACGAACACCGGCACATCCGCGCCGAGCTGCAGGCCGAGACGTTGCAGTTCGACGCGCGGCAGGGCCAAATGCCATAGGCGGTTCAGCGCCAGCAACACCGTCGCCGCGTCGGAGCTGCCCCCACCCAGACCGCCGCCCATGGGCAGGTGTTTTTCCACCGCGATATCGACGCCGAGCGTACAGCCGGTCGCTTCCTGCAGCAGGCGTGCGGCGCGTACCACCAGATCCTTCTCTTGCGGGACGCCGGGGAGATCGGTGGTGCGCGTTACCCGCCCGTCCTGGCGCAGCTTGAAGTGCAATCGATCGCCGTAGTCGAGAAAGCGGAACACGCTTTGCAGCAGGTGGTAGCCGTCCGGGCGGCGTCCCACGACATGGAGAAACAGGTTGAGTTTTGCGGGTGCGGGGTAGGATTTTGCGTTCACGGTAAAGTCCATTTATCCACCACCAGCTTGAGTTCCAGGGTGCCGTTGCGCATCACGACGCGGGACGGCAGGACGTAGGCGCCCTCCGCCCGGTATTCGGGATATTCGATTTCCCATTGTTGCTGCCGCAGGCGGATGACATTCATGGCGGCGTCGCGCGTGATGTTCGCTGCGCCGTCCGGCGCCTGCTGCCCGGTCACCCAGTATTGCATCCCGTCCAGCGGCAGGCGCCAGCCCAGAATGCTTTGCGTCAGTTCGGCCGCGTCCTGGGCTGCGTAGTGGCCGTCGGAAGTGTCCAGCCGAACACCAGTCGGATCGCGTTCGATGCGTGCCACTGCCTGCCCCAGCGGGGAGAGCAGCAGGATTTCGTCGTCTTGAACGCCATGCCGCCAGTTGAAATTGCCGGAAAAGCCCTGTGTTCCGTAGCGTACCCCGATGCGGCCCTGCAACTGAAAGGTGTGGGGCGGTACGGCGGCCCCCATCTGCCTGACCGTCGGTGCGGCGCATCCGCCCAGCAGTAGCAGGCACACAAGCCAAACGGTCATGGCAAAAGTGCTACAACCGTTTATACAATTCGCAATGGCCGTTTCCCCCACCCCTGCCCTCCCCCGCATGCGTGAGAGGGGGGCGAAGGCTCGCTGCGCGAGTGTTGCATTTAGCCAGCTACTTGAATTTTTGCATGACATTGCGTAAAGCTTCGTTCTCCGGGGATTGCTTCAGGGCGGACTGCCACACGCTGCGCGCTTCGTCGTGTTGTCCCTGGCTCCACAGCACTTCACCGAGGTGTGCCGCGATTTCCGGGTCGCGGCTCAGTTCCAGCGCGTGGCGCAAGATTTCCAGTGCCTTGGCAGGCTGGCCGAGGCGGAAATAGACCCAGCCCAGGCTGTCCATGATGAACGCGTCTTCAGGTGCCAGCGCCGCGGCTTTTTCCACCAGATCGCGCGCTTCGGGAAGGCGGATGCCGCGCTCCGCAAAGGTGTAGCCCAGCGCATTGTAGGCGTGGGCGTTGTCGGGCTTGAGCTGGATCAGGTGACGCAAATCCTTTTCCATCACGTCGAGCTTGTCCAGTTTTTCCGCAGCCATGGCATGGTCGTAGAGCAGTTCGGGATTGTTGGGCAGTTTTTCCATGCCTTTGCCCAGCACGTCGAAAGCATCCTGATACATCCGGGCTTCGCGCAGCAATTGCGCTTCGGCCTGAATCAGCGCGGCCCGTTGCTGGTTGTTCTGAGCCTGGGCCTGCTGCAAGCGCTGGCGCGCTTCGTCCAGTTTCCCCTGTTTGGCGAGGAGGGAGGCATGACGGGTCTGGGCGTTGATGTAGTACTCACCTTGCTCCACGCTGTCGTACCATTTCGTTGCTTCATCCCAGCGTTTGCGCTCCTCGGCAACCTGGCCGAGATAGAGACGCACCACGTCGCTGTCTTTATAGCCGTTGCCAAGGGCTTTCTGCAGGTAGGTGTCGGCGGCTTCGAAATCGCCTTCCTGCATGGCGAGCAGGCCGATGGCAAAAGCGATGTCGGGATTATTGGGGGCGTCGTCCATCACGCGCTGGAACTCGGCGCGCGCCTGGTGGTACTGTTTCTCGCCTACCAGCAAGCGGGCATAGGCGAGTCGTACTTCCCTCGCTTTGGGGTGATCCTGCAGAAAGTCGCGGTAGAACCCCAGTGCGTCTGGGACGGATGTTTGCTGCAGCGCCAGCCCGCGGAACAGCGCGGCTGGCTCCCAGCCTGGTTTCAGTGTGTCTACGCGGCGCAATTCGGCAAACGCTTCGTCGTGTTTTCCGGCATTCCAGGCCGCCTGGGCAACCGCAAAGTGGGCCTCGGCAAGCTCCGGATAGGGTTTTGCCAGTTCGCGCACCAGTTCCAGCACGGCGTCACGGTCGCGTTGACGGGCCAGCATCTGGTTGATGTGGAGGAAACCATTGGCGCGGCTTTCGCCTTCACCGGCGAGGATTTTTTCCAGGTAGGGACGCGACTCGCTCAAGCGGCCACTGTTGAGGAGCAGTGCCGCGGCAGCCTGGGTGGCCTGGGGCGAGTCCGGTTCCAGCGATTGCCATAGCTCAGCCGCATTGGCGGCCTGAATTGCCTGCCGTCCCTGCACGGCGGCTTCGGTGGCGCGCTTGGCCAGGCGCGGGTCGCGGCTGTTTTTTGCCAGGTCCAGCAGCGCATCGGCTGCCAGTTCCGGCTGGTTGCGTTGCAGTGCTACTTCTCCGACCAGATATTGATACAGGCTCTGGGAAGTGAGCTCCTGATTCGGCAACGCAGGTTTTTTGGCTTCGGCGGCAGGTGCTGGCGCTGCGGTGAGCGGCGCCTTCAGCGGCGCCGGTGCGCATGCGGACAAGGCCAGCAGGGAGGCGGTCAATACAATGGAGTCAAGTTTCAAAGTAGGCATCTTGGATGCTCAGGGTCTCAAGTATAATTTGGAAACAACGCCCGCCAAGTATAGGCACAACCTTTTGAATTTGCCACTTTGAACATTAGGGCTCATAAATGGATAACTTGAACATACGCTGGGGCTGTTTGGGGCGCAGGCCAAGGCGCGTGCCGTGCGGTTGTGTCATTCACAACAAGCGGTTCGCAACGCCGGGATGCGCCCCAAACAGCCCCAGCCCGACGGGTTGCTGTGTATTCGGGCGTCTGCGGCGTTGCGAGACTTGGCAATGGAATAACCATTGCCCGCGTCTCGCGCCTTGCATCCATCCCGAATACACAGCAACGTATGCTCAAGTTATCCATTTATGAGCCCTAAGCCCGACATCCTTCCTTCATTGCGTGCGCGCAAGCTCAGTCGCCGTTATGGCACGCGCGTTGCGGTCGACCTGCTCGACCTGGATTTGCATCCGGGCGAGGTGCTGGGCCTGCTCGGTCCCAATGGCGCCGGCAAATCGACGACCATGCAGATTTTGAGCGGCAATCTAGCGCCGAGTTCGGGCAGCGTCGAAATATGCGGTGTTGACCTGAGCGAGCAACCCGAGGCGGCTAAGGCGAATCTCGGTTATCTGCCCGAAATTCCGCCCCTCTACCGGGAGCTTACGGTGCGCGAATTCCTGCGCCTGGCAGCGCGTCAGCACCGCGTGCCTAAAGCGGAGCTGGATGCGGCCGTCAGCCGGGCGCTGCAGTGTTGCGGACTGGACGAGGTGGCGAAGCGGCTGATCGGCGGCCTTTCCAAGGGGTATCGGCAACGGGTGGGCATTGCCCAGGCTATCGTTCACAACCCGTCGGTGATCATTCTGGACGAGCCTACCGCCGGCCTCGACCCGTTGCAGATTCGCGAGATCCGCGAGCTGATCGCGACGTTGGGGCGTACCCATAGCGTAATTCTGTCCACCCATATCCTGGCCGAGGCCGAGGCGCTGTGCGACCGGGTGCTGATCCTGCATCAGGGGCGCGTCGTGTTCAGCGGCGACATGGCGGAGTTGCGGCGTCAGTGGCAGGAAGACGGCGCATGCGAAAATGGCCTGGAAGCAATGTTTGTACGTCTTACGCGACAGGAAGCTCCGACATGATCGCCACTATCGCCGCCAAGGAACTCAGGATTCTTTTCAGCTCGCCGCTGGCGTGGACCGTCCTGGGCGCGCTGCAGCTGGTATTGGCCTGGCTGTTCCTCAACCAGGTGGACGCTTTTCTCAGCGTGCAAGGCCAGTTGCTCCAGCTCGCCAATCCGCCCGGCGTGACGGAAATGGTCGTTGCGCCGCTGTTCGGGGCCACCGCCATGATACTGCTGGTGATCACCCCGGTACTCGCAATGCGCCTGATTGCCGAGGAACGTCGCAACCACACGCTGCCGCTGCTGCTTTCTGCGCCGTTGTCGCTCGGCACCATCGTGATGGGCAAGTTCCTCGCGCTGTGGGCGTTTCTCTGCCTGCTCGTCGCGCTTGCTGCGGCCATGGCGCTGGCTCTTTTTTCCGGCGGCCCCCTCGATGCCGGCTTGCTGTCGGTCGGTCTGATCGGGCTAGTGCTGCTGGCAGCCTGTCTTGCCGCGCTGGGGCTTTATTTTTCCAGCCTCACCGCCCACCCGGCGATGGCCGCGATCAGCGGGATCGCAGTTGCGCTCGGCTTGTGGCTGCTCGATATCGCGACACAGGAAATCGCTCCGTTGCGTGCCTTGTCGCTGCTGCAGCATTTCGGGCAAGCTAATCGCGGTCTGCTGGACACGGCGGACGTCGCCTATTTCCTGCTGTTTGCAGCGACTTTCCTGGTGTTGACCGTGCTGCGTCTGGACCGGGACCGGCTGCCATGAAAAAAACGCTCTCCTGGTTGCGCCGCCATCAGCCGGTCTTGTTGCTGCTGTTCCTGGCCGCGATGGGCGTGGCGGGTTATTTGAGCCAGCACTATCACTGGCAGTGGGACCTTACCCAGAACGGTCGCCACACCCTGAGCCCGGTCAGTCGCAAAGTCCTCGACACCATGCCGGGGGCGCTTGAAGTGACCGCTTACGCCACGCTGCAGGACCCGCAATATGGCGATCTGCGCCAGCCGATCCGGGATTTCGTCGCGCGCTATCAGCGCCTCAAGCCGGATCTGAAATTCAAGTTCGTCGATCCCGCCGAGCTGCCGCAGCTAGCCCGAGCCGCGGGCGTACAGGTCAACGGCGAGCTGGTGCTGGACTATCGCGGCCGCAGCGAGCATCTCTCCACGCTCAACGAGCAAGACTTTACCAACGCCCTGATGCGTCTCGCCCGCGGCCACGAGCGGCTGGTGGCCGCGCTGGTCGGTCACGGTGAGCGCAGGCTGGACGGCGGCGCGCCGCATGATCTCGGCGAGTTCGGCCGTCAGCTGACGCACAAGGGGTTTCGTACTGTGCCCTTGAATCTTGCTGCCGATGCCGAGGTGCCTGCCGATGTCAGCGTGCTGGTGTTGACCCAGCCGCGCAGCGAAGTTCTGCCGGGCGAGGCGGACAAGATCAAGCGCTACCTCGCGCGCGGCGGCAATCTGCTATGGCTGCTCGAGCCCGGCGACTTGCACGGGCTGCAGCCCGTGGCGGAAATGCTGGGGCTTGCGCTCACCCCCGGCGTGGTCGTCGACCCCGCTGCGCGAGAACTGGGGCTTGCCCCGGACACCGCCGTGGCGGCGCAGTATGGGCCGCATCCCGTGACGGCTCAATTCGACCTCGTTACCGTCTTCCCGCGCGCACGGGCCATCGGCGTCAACGATGATCCGGCATGGCACGTCACCCCGCTTGTCGAGACCGCGGCGCGAAGTTGGGTGGAAAGCGGCGCTGCGGACGAACATGCCGCTTTCGACCCGCCGCAGGACGTGGCTGGCCCGGTCGTGGTTGGCCGCGCGCTGGAACGGGAAAGCGAGGAGGGACGGCAGCGCATCGCCGTGATCGGGAGTGGCGATTTCCTCGCCAATGCTTATCTCGGCCGAGGCGGAAACCTCGATCTGGGCATCGACCTGCTCAATTGGCTGGCGGGCGACGCCAATCTCATCGCCATCCAGCCCAAGAACACTGTCGATGCCGGACTGAACCTCGGTAAAACGGCTGCCTCGGCGCTGGCGCTTGGCTTCCTGATCGGCGTGCCGCTGGTGTTTTTCGGTGCCGCGATTTTCGTTTGGCGCCGCCGCAATGCCTGAATTGCCCGAAGTCGAAACTACCTGTCGCGGGCTCGAGCCGCACCTTCGCGGCCAGCGCATCCACGCCGTTATCGTGCGCGATGCCCGCCTGCGTGTTCCCATCCTGGCAGAACTGGCGCACATCCTGCCGGGACTGGAAATTCGCGGTATCGGGCGGCGCGGAAAATACCTGTTGATGGATTGCGGCCGGGGCTGGCTGATCCTGCATCTGGGAATGTCCGGCAGCCTGCGCATCCTGCCGTCTGATGCTCTCGCGGAAAAACACGACCATTTCGACCTGGTGCTGGAAAGCGGTTTTTGCATGCGTTTGCGCGACCCGCGCCGCTTCGGTGCCGTAATCTGGACAGAAACTGACCCGCTGCGTCACCCGCTGCTGGCGCACCTGGGCGTGGAACCGCTGACCAACGATTTCGATGGCGCGTGGCTTTATCGCCATACCCGCGGAAAAAAGGGCAGCATCAAGCAAACGCTGATGGACAGCCATCTGCTGGTCGGCGTTGGTAACATATACGCCAATGAAGCGCTGTTCCGCGCGGCTATCCGGCCAACTACGCCGGCCGGACGTGTCGGCGCGTCGCGTTGCGACCGGCTGGCGCGGGCGGTCAAGGACGTGTTGCAACAGGTCATTGCCGCGGGGGGGAGCAGCCTGCGCGATTTCGTGGACAGCAACGGCAAGCCGGGCTATTTCCAACAGCAGTATTTCGTCTACGGGCGCGCCGGAGAGCCGTGCCGGCAATGCGGTGTCCCTATCCGACTGTTAAGGCAGGGTCAGCGCTCGACTTTTTACTGTCCCGATTGCCAGCGCTAGTGGCACGTAAATTGCACAATCGACGCATCAGAAAAACGCTTAGAACACGCACGGACCACATTGATTAATCTATTTTTTATGCTAAAGTACGATGGCATTGCCGATGACCGGCTACGGGGGAATCCATGACAAACGAGAATCTGGTCGCACACTTCGAAGCATACAGCGCATGGCGCAGCGGCCTGTCCGACAGCATCAGCAACTATCGCAACTGGCTCAACGAACAGGAACTGAACGACGGCCAGAGCGATCTGCGCATTCAGCACATTGTCGACCGCTTGCGTGACGACAAGCTCAACGTGGCCTTCGTGGCAGAGTTCTCGCGCGGCAAGTCGGAACTCATCAACGCCATTTTCTTCGCCGGCTACGGCCTGCGTCTGTTGCCTTCCAGCGCCGGCCGCACCACCATGTGCCCCACCGAGCTGATGTACGAAGATGGACGCGAAGCCTGCATTCAATTGCTGCCGATCGAAACGCGCGCCACCGATACCACCACTACCGAATACAAACGCTACGTGGACGAGTGGCAGGTTTTCCCGCTCAATACCGATTCCGCTGAAGGCATGCTGACTGCCTTCCAGCAAGTCAGCCAGGTCAAGCGCGTGAGCAAGGAAGAAGCCGCCCGTTTCGGTCTCTATGACGAAAGCAACCCGGACAACGCCTTCACCGTGCAGGCCGACGGCACGGTCGAAGTGCCCTGCTGGCGTCACGCCATCATCAATTTCCCGCACCCTTTGCTGAAGCAGGGGCTGGTCATTCTCGACACCCCCGGACTCAATGCCATCGGCACAGAGCCGGAGCTCACCATCAACATGCTGCCCAACGCCCATGCGGTGCTTTTCATGCTCGCGGCCGATACCGGCGTGACCAAGACCGACATCGAGGTGTGGCGCGATTACGTGGGTAATCCGCAGGGGCGCCAAAAAGGCCGGCTGGTGGTGCTGAACAAGATTGATGGCCTGTGGGACGAGCTCAAGAGCGAAGAAGAAATCGAGCGCGAAATCCAGTCCCAGGTAAACATCAGCGCCGAGCTGCTGGGGATCAAGGCTTCGCAGGTGTTCCCCATTTCTGCGCAGAAAGGTCTGCTGGCCAAGATCAACCATGATCCCGAACTGCTCGACAAGAGCCGTCTGCCGGCGCTGGAAAAGGCGCTGACCGACGAGCTGATTCCTTCCAAGCAGGAAATCGTGCGCGACAACACCCAGAGCGAAGTCGAAGACATGATGGGCGTGACGCATTCCATTCTCGATGCACGCATGAGCGGGGTATGCGAACAACTGGATGAACTCAAGGGCCTGCGCGGCAAGAATGAAGACGTGATCGAGCACATGATGGAAAAGGTCAAGCTCGACAAGGAAAACTTCGAGAAAGGCCTGCAGCGCTTCCAGGCGTTACGCAGCGTGTTCTCGCAACAAACCAACATTCTTTTCACCCACCTCGGCATGGATGCCCTCAAGGTGGAAGTGAAGAATACCCGCGATGCCATGGTCAGCAGCCGTTTCAGCAAGGGCATCAGCATCGCGATGAACAGGTTCTTCAAGGACGTGACGGACAATATCAACAAGTCCGGCCAGCAGATCGAAGAAATCAAGCACATGATGGACAGCATGTACAAGAAGTTCAGCGAGGAGCACGGCCTGTCGCAAAGCAGTCCGCCACCTTTCTCGACGCTGAAATACCTGAAGGAAGTCGCCAAGCTGGAAAAAGGCTACAACG